>JAGBFJ010000056.1 GCA_017936545.1 Sutterella sp. | reverse complement strand
AGCGTCAGCCCCGTCGTGTCCCTGAGGGCGAGGAGCGGTGCGCCGCCCGCCATGGCGAGCGCTTCCTCGGGATTCTTCACGCTTTTTTTCGTGCGAAGCCATTTCAGGGCTTCTTCCTTCGAAGGCAGCCCGACCCTCAGGAGACGGGAGCGCGAGCGGATGGTCGGGAGCACCGCGTCGATGTCGTCGGCCACCAGCAGGAAGACGAGACCTTCGGGAGGCTCCTCCATGCTTTTGAGAAGCGACGCCGCCGCTTCCGCGCGGACCATGTCGGCCGGATAGACGAGCACGACGCGCCGTCCGCCGCGATGAGGCGCCATGGTGAGAAAGTCGCCGAGCGCCCGGAACTGATGAATGCGGACTTCGCGGGAAAGCTTGGTTTTGCCCGAGGACGAACTGCCCTCCGGAGGCGTATACGGAAGATCGAGCTCCGCGGCGATGTACTCCGACACCACGATGCGGCAGTCGGGATGCGTGCCCGCCTTCATGAGCCGGCAGCCCGGGCATGTCCCGCAGGGCGTGCCGTCGAACCGGGGACTTTCACAGAGCAGCAGCTCGGCAAAACCTTTTGCGAGTTCAAAGGTGCCGATGCCCGGCACGCCGTGAATCAGCACGGCGTTCGGAAGGCGCTCCTTCATGGCGGCAAGCGCCGCCGCCGGCTTTTCCAGCCAGGGATAGGGAACTACAGCCATGTCAGGAACTCCTCTCGGATGCGGGCTTCGATGTGCTCGGGCGTATCGGAAGCATCCACCGTCAGGAATCGCTTCGGATCACGCGCAGCACGATCCAGATAGGCATTGCGGACCCGGGTGAAGAAGGCCGTGCTTTCTCGTTCGAACCGGTCGCCCTCTCCCGCTCTGACGGCACGGCGGCGGGCCGCCGTTTCGGGAGAGATGTCAAAGAGCACCGTCCGGTCGGGCGCGAATCCTCCGAGCGTCCACGCTTCGAGCGCCTCAACGTCTCTCCCGTCCATGCCCTTTCCGCCCGTCTGATAGGCGTAGGTCGCATCGGTGAAGCGGTCGGAAAGCACCCAGGCGCCGCGCTCGAGGGCGGGACGGATCAGTGTTTCGACATGCTCGGCGCGCGCCGCGAAAAAGAGCAGCGTTTCCGTACGCACCGTCATGTCGTCCGAGAGGAGCATCGCCCGGATTTTTTCGCCGGCGGGCGTGCCGCCCGGCTCCCGGGTTCGCACGACCTCGATGCCCTTAGATCTGATGAGGCGCTCAAGCGCATCGATCTGCGTGGTCTTTCCTGCGCCGTCGATGCCCTCGAACGTAATGAAGCGTCCTCTGACGATACCCACTTTGCGTCCTTTTTCAAGAGTCCCGGAGAGTCCCGCCTCGGGCCTTCCGTCAGCGGCTCATTGTAGCGGACAATATCATTCGCAGGCGCTCGGCAAAGACGCTGAGCTACAATGCACCGACGCCCTGCGCGTCCCTTCCGCGACACCACTGAGGAGCCTTCCGTGAATCCGTCCGAAAGCCGTCCCGATCAGCCCGCCGAGGCGCCGAACGCCGAGTCTTCCCCGACGCAGACCCCGGCGGTTTCCGAGACCGCCGCCGTCCCCGAAGCGGCTCCCGTCAGTTCCGGCATGCCGGCGGCCGAGCCGGCGCCGGACGCCGAACCGGACGCCGCCGCTTCCGCTCAGCCCCAGGATGACGGCCGGCCCGCTCCCGTTTCTGATGACGCTGCCGATCAGAGTGTCCCTTCCGCCGGAGAACCGCAGGCTGAAAATGAGAAACCCTCCGGGGCATCTGCTGAAACGAATTCCTCAGACGGTGCAGCCGCCTCTTCCGAAGAAGAGCCCGTCTGCGATCCTTCGACCCGGCCTGAAGCCGAATCCGCACCGCGCTTTTCCCGGCGCATGAAGATCGCCGCAGCAGCCGGCGCCGCCCTGCTGGCCGCCGGCGCTGCTCTCTGGGGCGCGGCGAACTGGTACGTCTTCAGCCGGCCCGTTCCTCGAACCGATCCGGGAGAAACCGTGTCGATCACGGTAGAGGACGGCGACAGCGCGACTCGCGTCATGGCCCGCATGACGGAGGCGGGACTCGACGTGTCCCCCTTCCTCATGCGCGTCGCCGCCAAACTGGACGGCAGAACGCTCTCCCGCATCCACACGGGTCTTTACCGTTTCGAACCTGGTCTTTCTCCTGCCGGCATTCTTGAAACGCTGGCGCGGGGCGCCGTCGTCGACCGTCAGCTCCGCATTCCCGACGGTGCGCCCGTCTGGGAAGTGATGGCCGTTTTTCGCGATGCGCCGGCGCTTAAGCGCGTTTCCGACACCATGACGCCCGAGGCGCTGCGCGCCGCTCTGGAGATTGACACCGAATCGCTAGAAGGCTGGTTCGCGCCCGACACTTATCACTACACGAGCGGAAGCAGCGACGTCGCGGTCATGAAAATCGCCGTCAACCGGCAGAAAGCCCTTCTGAACAAAGCCTGGTCCGAGCGCAAGGCCGCAATCCCGCTCGCCACGCCATACGAAGCGCTGATTCTGGCCTCCATTATTGAAAAGGAAACGGGCGTCAAATCGGACCGCCATCTCGTGAGCGCCGTCTTTACCAACCGGCTTAAGCTCAAAATGCCGCTTCAGACCGATCCGACGGTGATATACGGACTAGGACCGAACTGGTCGGGCACGCTCACCAAGAAGGATCTTCAGAGCGCGACTCCTTACAATACGTACAAAATTCCCGCGCTGCCGCCGACGCCCATTTCCGCGCCGGCCTATGCCTCGATCGAGGCTGCGCTCCATCCGGCGGACGCCGATTATCTCTATTTCGTCGCCCGGGGCGACGGAACGAGTGAATTTTCCAAGACGCTGAAGGCGCACAACCGTGCGGTGCGGCAGTACATTCTCAATCGTCCGAAGGACGCAAAGGGTGCTGCCGGAGCCGCCGCCAGCCGGGATTCAAACAAGTAAAGGAACACATCATGGCACTCGCCTGCATGACCGCAGCCCAGGGCTGCGAAAACCCCTCCGCAGGCAGCTTTACGCTGCTTGATCCGAGCCGACGCACGGCCCGCATCGACGACCTCGGTCTCGTGCGCGTGAGCGGCAGGGACGCCGTGCGCTTTCTGCACGGCCAGTTCACGAACGCCGTCGAACGGCTCGGAAACCGAACCGTATCCGCCGGCTACTGCTCGCCCAAAGGCCGTCTCCTCGCCACCTTGCATCTCTGGATGGACGGCGAGGACGTCATGATGCTGCTCCCGAAGGCAGTCGCGCCGCAGTTTCTCAAGCGTCTTCGCATGTACGTGCTTCGAGCCGACGTCCATTTCGACTGTGCGCTCGAAGGCATGAGCATCTTCGGCATCACGGGCGATGCCGTCGCCGAGCTTGAAGCCGCCGGACTTCCGGTGCCTGCTCAAGGCGAAGCCGTCAGGGCCGACGGCGTCACGATCCTCGACATGCTCCCCGCGGCTGAACTTGAAGGATTCCCCTTCGGCGGACGCCGGGCTCTCGTCATCGCTCCTTCCGAACGCGGACTCTTTGCTGAAGCCGGAGAAAGCGCTCTCTGGTGGGCTTCCGAAATCGCCGCGGGCGCCGCGACCGTCTGGCCCGGTTCCCGAGAACTCTTCGTGCCCCAGGCCGTCAACTTCGAACTGACGGGCGGCGTGGTCTTCAACAAGGGCTGCTACCCCGGTCAGGAAGTCATCTCCCGCGTTCAGCACATCGGCGAAATCGGACGCCGCGCCGCCGTCGGCCTGGCGGAAGGCGCTGTCCGTGCCCTCCCCGGCGCACCGGTTTATGCGGACGGTCAGGAAGCCGGCTTCGTGGTTCAGTCGGTCATCGCCGCCGGCCGAACGCTGGTGCTCTTCTCGGCGCTCTCTTCTGCCCTCGTCTCGGGCGTTTCCCTTGAACCGGGCGGTGCGCCGATGGCCCAGCCGCCCCTGCCCTACAAGATCCGCAACGTCCTTAAATAATCGGGCTATGCCGGCCGAAGGCGCTTTTCCGAACGGGGAAGCGCCTTTTCTTCGGCCGAAACGCTTCGGGATCATAGGAAGCAGCCGCCTTTCAGGAATTCGTCCGGCTCTGCTAGACTCAGTAAAGGCTTCTGTCTTCCGAAGGATCCGCCCATGCTCAAAACCTACACATTCAGCATCACGCTCGATGAGCTCGAAGCCCGGCGTGCCGCCGAGGTTCTGCATGAAAGCGGTCTGACGGCCGAAGGCGTCATCCGGCTTCTGCTCGAACGCACGGCCCGGGAAGGCGCGCTTCCCATCCGAAAAACCAGATCCAGAGTCCAAAGACAGCCCGCCGCAGCCATTCCCGGTCTGTTCGTTCAGGGCGACCTCTTTTCCTCCCTGCCTCCGGCGGGCGAAGCAGAATCCTTCCCCGAAGCCGCGCGCATTCCGAGACTTTCCCTTGTCACGCTGGCCTCGCTTCAGGACGCACAGGCGATTCTTCGCTGGCGAGCCCGCGAACGCGGCAGCGGCGACGGCGGTCTTCTTTCCCGCAGCCCTGCCGGCACGCTTGAACTGCTCGAAACGAAGCAGTTCCGCATCGACAAAACCCGCATTGCTTCGGCTCCCGAACGTCCGGCCATCATCGCTGCGCTTGAGGCCGTCTTCACGGACCTCACGGAAGGCCGCACGCCGCCGGGCGCCCGTCCTGCAGGGAGCGGCAGCGCTCAGTATCTGCCCATACATCCGGCCGGCATGCCCGAAGATGCCCTCGCCGTCGTCTACGAAGCCGGTGACGCGGAAATCTGTCTGGCCCGATACGGTTCTCCTTCAGACATCCTCGCCGAGCCGCCGAAGGATTGATGTCCGCACTCCGGACCGGGCGACATCCGATCCTTTTGATCCTTCTATTCCGGCATCTTCGCGATCGTCCGGATAGTCGCTCATGGCTTGTTTCGTTATGACAAATCACGGTTCATCATTCTCATAACAAAACAGCCGATGTTACGATACAAGTTAAAAATGTTATGAGAACATAACAAGAATATCAGGTTCCGCAGAGCATTATGCCTAACTGCCCTCATCATTCCGGAGAATTCGTTCGACCAAAAGACAGCCCGCCGGTCTCGAAAACCCGACGGGCTGTCAGCAGTCAGAGAAGGCCGCTTAAGTTCCGCTCACCACTGTCCCTTCGCGGCAGAGCGTAAGGACAAGCGCATTGACGTTCGGGAAGCGTTCCCGGCTGCGCGCGCAGAGCGTCTCAGCCAGCTCGGCGCTTCGGGTGGCGGCAATCAGCGTCGACCCCGAACCGCTGATGAAGAAGGCCGCGGCGCCGCTCCCGAGCGTGAGCTCGCGAAGGCCGTCGTATTCACGGATCAGCGTGCGGCGGTAGGGCTCGTGAAGCACGTCGTCGCATGCGGCGCGAACCAGCGCTTCGTCGCCGGTTTCGAGGCCGCGGATCATGGCGACAGCGTGAGACATCGTATGCACGGCGGCCGAGAGCGGAATCTCCTTTTTGACGATGCGGCGGGCTTCGCTCGTCCGAACTTCGTAATCGGGAATGAACGTAGCGAAGCGCCAGTCGGGATCCGGCGAGAACGGCACGGTAATCGCGCGGCCTTCATTCATGAAGCTTGCCGTCAGACCGCCGAACAGAGCGGGCGCAGCATTGTCGGGATGTCCCTCGAGCGCCGTGCAGATCTGGAACAAATCATCCCTGGAGAAAGGTTCGCCCAGAAGCGCATTCGCCAGCGCGGCGCCGCCCGCAAAACAGGTGCTCGACGAGCCGAGACCGCGGGCCACAGGCACGTGGGAATCGATGACCAGCCGTACGCCGGGCACGGCGATGCCAGCTTTTTCATACACTCGGCGGAAGGCCTGATAGACGAGATTGTCTTCGTTTCTGAACGCCTCGGGACAGCCTTCGATCACCAGCTTTTCTGCGGGTTCAGCATAAAACGTCGAATGAAGCGACAGCGCCATCCCGAGAGAATCGTAGCCCGGACCGATATTGGCGCTCGAAGCGGGAACACGGACGGAAACACCCATTATCTTTCTCCTCAGAAGTCACGCTGCGCGGCAGCTCTGACAAAGTCCGCCATGCCCTCGGGCGTGACGACCGATTCATGAAGGACGGGCTTGGAACGCAGACCGTCCAACGCTTCGGGAGGCTCGATACCGGTCAGACGGGCTAGCTCATCCATGCAGCGGAACCCGTTCCAGTCCGCATCGGGCGCACGGCCCGCCACGGCTTCGCAGACGTCGCGGCAGAACTTGAAGGGACTGGCCGTCGAGAGCACCACGACGGGTGCGCCCGTCTTTTCGCGCTCGCGTGCCACCTTGAGCGCGACGGCGGTATGCGGATCGATCAGACGGCCGTCCTTCTGCCAGGCTTCGCGGATCGCGGCCTTGGTTTCCTCATCGTTCGCCCAACCGCATTCGAAGACGCTGCGGATTTCGTCGAGCATGTCGCCCGACACTTCAAAGCGGCCCTTTTCCGCCAGATCCTTCATCAGAGAGGCAATCAGTTCGGTATTTCCGCCCGAGGTGTAGTAGAGCATGCGCTCAAGATTGCTCGAGATGAGAATGTCCATGCTCGGCGTGATGGTCTTGATGAAGCTGCGGTTGCGGTCGTAGACGCCGGTCGTGAGGAAGTCGGTAAGCACGTTGTTGGCGTTGCTCGCCACGATGAGTCTGCCGACGGGCAGGCCCATGCGCCTGGCGTAATAGCCTGCAAGGACGTCGCCGAAGTTGCCGGTCGGCACGCAGAAGTCCACGGGATCGCCCGCCTTCACGGCGCCGCGTTCCATCAGCTGGCGGTAGGCGTCGAAATAATAGGTGACCTGCGGGACCAGACGGCCGATGTTGATCGAATTGGCACTCGAAAGCGAAACACCCGAGGCTTCCAGTTCCGCCTTGAGCGGAGAAGCGAAGATGTACTTCACCGTGCTCTGCACGTCGTCGAAGTTGCCTTCGACGGCGCTGACGTTCACGTTGGAGCCTTCCTGCGTCGCCATCTGAAGGTACTGAATGTCGCTCACCTTCCCGTGCGGGAAAAAGACCGTGATGCCGACGCCCGGCACGTTCATGAAGCCGTTGAGCGCAGCCTTGCCGGTATCGCCGCTCGTCGCCGTGACGATCATGACTCGCCGGCCGCTGCCGGCAAGCGCCGCGGACATGAACTGCGGCAGCATGCAGAGAGCCACGTCCTTGAAGGCGGACGTCGGACCGTGATAAAGCTCGAGCAGCCACTCGTCGCCGATCGGCGTCACCGGCGTGACGGCCTCGGAAACAAACGTGCCGCCGTAGGCGCGGGCGATGCCTTCCGAGAGTTCCTTTTCGGAAAAATCATCCAGAAGAAGAGAGAACACGCGAAGCGCCGTCCCGCGGTAATCCAGCCCCTGCAGATCCGCAGGCTCAAGCCGGCACGCGTCCAGCGCATCGCACACAAAAAGACCGCCGTCGGCGCATAACCCCTTCAGAAGCGCCTCGCGGGCGCTGACGCCGCCCCCGCGGCAACGGGTGCTGTGATAGATCATGAATGTCTCCCTGATCGGGCTCGCTCCAAGCGGCGGCCCGGACTGCAATTGGTCTATTGTGGCACAAAAATCGGCACTGTCATTCCGCCCGGCCCATCCCATAAGGAACTCAGACATGAGCCTTACACAATCCTGCCTAAGCCACAGTGCTCAGGCCGATTGCGTAGTCAGCAGGTATGATCGGAAAGACGGGAGGCGCGCTACACTGGGCCTTCGTCATCATGTACCATCAGAAAAAATCATCAGCGCCGCGCTGACGGCGTTTCTTCATCGTCTGGGCCTGATCCGGACAAGACAACACCTTTCTGGAATCGCATCTTTCCGCACTGTGCTGGCAGTCGGGAAGCCCACTCATTCACTCTCGGCGGTGTGCTTGCACCGCCGATGCCGGATTGGTCCCTCTGCGGGACGGACCGGCGGCAACCGAACGGGGACAAAATTGAAGATCGGACTACTCGGCTACGGCACGGTCGGCCGTAGCGTTGCGGAACTTCTGACGCAGCTCGACTGCGGCATCGAAGTCAAGAAAATCCTTCGCCGTCCCGGCAAGGCCTCGGGACCGCTGATGACGGATTCCTTTGAAGAGATCCTGAACGATCCTGAAATCACCTGCATTGCCGAAGTGCTCTCGGGCGAAGAGCCCGCCAAGGGCTACATCCGCCGCGCGCTGGAAGCGGGCAAGCACGTCGTCACGTCCAACAAGGCGGCGCTCGCCGCGGACTTCGCGTCGCTTATCGAGCTCGCCCGCGACAAAGACCTCCGACTGCTCTTCGAAGCCAGCTGCGGCGGCGGCATGCCATGGGTCGAAGGGGTCAAGAAGGCTGCCCGTCTTGATGAGATCACGTCCGTCTGCGGCATTCTCAACGGCACCTGCAACTATATTCTCGACCGCATGGAGAGAATGAATCTGAGCTTCGAGGAAGCGCTTTCCCAAGCTCAGCAGCTCGGCTACGCCGAAGCCGATCCGACCGCCGACATCTCCGGAACCGACGTGCGCAACAAGGCCGTCATTTCGCTCGGCGTCGCATTCCATACGGACATTACGCGCGACTTTCCCGTCGCGGGCATTCAATATCTGACGAAGGACATTCTCGACAGCTTCCATGCACGAGGCAAGCGCCTTCGTCTGATGCTCATTTCCCAGCGCCGCGGCGAACTTTATGCGCTCGGCGTCGTGCCGGTCGTCCTCGACGCCGGCTCCTACGAAGCCAGCATCCGCGACAACTTCAATTTCGGACGTCTCACGGGGGACATCGTCGGACCGCTCTCCTACTTCGGACAGGGCGCCGGCGGCAGGCCGACAGCGGACGCCGTCATTCAGGACCTGATTTCGATTCGCAACGGCTGCGCGGAAAACGCAGTGCTCGGGCGGACGATGATCTACGACCCGGCCGTTCTTCACGGCACGGGCTACTTCCCGGACGAAATCCTGCCGGGTAAAACGCTGGCCGAGCTTGTGGCTCTGGCACATGAAAAACAAACCTTCCTAGCTTTTGAACCGGAAGTTCTGGAGAATTAACCCCATGATTAAAATCACGAAATTCGGCGGCAGCAGCGTGGCCTCCGCCGAACAGTTCAAGAAGGTCAAGGCGATCATCGAAAGCGACGAGTCCCGCCGCTTTGTTGTCATTTCCGCCGCCGGCAAGCGCAACTCCAAAGACAACAAGATCACGGACCTCCTCTATCTGTGCCAGGCCCACGTCACGTACCACGTCGACTACCTGCCGCTTTTCAATCTGATCGCCGAACGCTTCCTTGAAATCAAGCGCGATCTGGGTCTGACGACGCCGATCGAAGACGATCTCGAAGACATGCGCGTGCGTCTGCCTGAAATGTCCGTCGACGAAATCGTGAGCCGCGGCGAATTCCTAACGTCGAAGCTCATGGCCGACTTCCTCGGCTTCCCCTTCGTCGACGCGAAGGACATCGTCGCCATGAATTTCGACGGCACGTTCAACTTCGAAGAAACGAGCGCCCGTCTGATCAAGGTGCTCGAAAAGTGCGACCGCTTCGTGATGCCGGGCTTCTACGGCAGCCTGCCCGACGGCGCCGTCCGCGTCATGAGCCGCGGCGGTTCCGACATTTCCGGCTCGATTCTCGCCCGTTGCATCAACGCGGACATCTATGAAAACTGGACGGACGTCTCGGGCTTCCTGATGGCCGACCCGCGCATCGTGAAGAATCCGCGCAACATTGAAAGCATCACCTTCTCCGAACTGCGCGAACTTTCCTACATGGGCGCCAGCGTGCTTCACGAAGACGCCGTCTTCCCGCTTCGCGAACGCAACATTCCGATCCACGTTCTCAACACGAACCGCCCGAACGATCCGGGCACGATCGTGCAGGACAACATCGCGCCCGATCCCAACGGCCCGATGGTGACCGGCATCGCAGGTAAGAAGGACTTCATCGCGATTGAAATCTCGAAGAAGAACATGTCCAACCGCGTGGGCTTCGTGCGCCAGGTGCTGAGCGTGCTCGAACAGTACGGCGTTTCCGTCGAACACATCCCGTCGGGCATCGACTCCTTCAGCGTCGTCGTCAACAAGTCCGACGTGAAGCAGAACATCTACGAAATCATCGCCCGCATCAAGGAACTCATGCAGCCCGACATCATCCGTCTCACGGATCCGTTCGCTCTCATCGCGACGGTGGGCCGCAACATGAATTCCCGTCCCGGCACGTCCGGACGCCTCTTTGCCGCGCTCGGCAAGGCCGGCGTGAACATTCGCATGATTGCTCAGGGCAGCGCCGAACTCAACATCATCGTCGGCGTTTCCAACAAGGACTTCAACACCGCCATCGCCTGCCTCTACGAGACCTTCTCCGAAGAGATGGACGAGGCGAAGGCCCGAGTCAACCAGTAAACCGCTTTCAACCCGCCGCGCCGGCCGGCCTCGATCCGGCGCGGCTCATGCATAGAGAGAACCCATCATGAAGAACCTCAAAGTCGGCATTCTCGGCGCCACCGGCGCCGTCGGTCAGCAGATGCTCATCGTGCTCGCCGAGCGCAACTTCCCGATCTCCGAACTCCGCCTCTTCGGCAGCGCACGCTCCGCCGGCACCAAAATCGCCTTCAAGGGCGAAGAGATCACCGTTCAGGAAGCCAGCCTCGAAGCCTTCAAGGGTCTCGACCTTCTGCTCGGCGCGGCCGACAACGACGTCGCCAAGAAGTTCCTCCCGGGTGCCGCTGCCATGGGCGTGCACGTCGTCGACAACTCGAGCGCCTTCCGTCTTGATCCGGAAGTGCCGCTTGTGATTCCTGAAGTGAATCCCGAAGACGTGAAGCTCTCCAAGGGGCTCATCGCCAACCCGAACTGCGCGACCATCATCGGTCTCGCCGCCGTCATGCCGCTGCACCGCTATGCCCGCATCCGCCGTCTCGTCGTCTCGACCTATCAGGCCGTGAGCGGCGCAGGCAAGGCCGGCATCGACAATCTCGAAAGCGAAGTGAAGGGCAATCCCCGCTCCGAAAACTCCTGCTTCCCCTACCCGATCGCCTACAACCTGATTCCTCAGATCGGCGGCTTCAACGACGCGGGCTACACGTCCGAAGAAATGAAGTTCCAGAACGAAGGCCGCAAGATGCTTCACGACGACACGCTGCGCGTCGCCTGCACCTGCGTCCGCGTGCCGATCATCCGTTCGCACTCCGAAGCGATCACGATCGAATTCGAACGCGACATCACGCCTGAAAAGGCCCGCGAGCTTCTCGCCGACGCGCCGGGCCTAGTGCTCTGCGACGATCCGGAAGCCAAGCAGTACCCGATGCCGCTTCTCACGAGCGACCAGGACCTCGTCTACGTCGGCCGCGTGCGCCGCGACCTGTCGGCCGAAGCCGACAAGTTCAACCGCTCGCTGACGCTCTTCTGCTGCGCCGACCAGGTGCGCAAGGGTGCCGCGACGAATGCGATCCAGATCGCCGAACTCGTCTTCGGCATCGCCTGATCACGGTTCCGGCCGGCATAAGACCGGCCTCTTCCGATAAAACGAACGGCCGCTTTCCCCGAAGGGAAGCGGCCGTTCTGTTTGACGGTGCTGAAAAAGCTGCTCAGAACGTGAGCCTCATATGGCGGTGCGGAATCCCCGCCTCTGTAAACGGCTCGCCTTCTGCGGCAAAGCCCAGCTTTTCATAAAACGGCACGGCATGAACCTGAGCGCCGAGATAGACCGACGCCAGTCCCTTCTCCTTCGCTCGCGCAATGACGGCCTTCATGACCGCAGTGCCGACGCCGCGGCCGCGGAAGGGCCTGAGCACGGCAACGCGGCCGATATGACCGTCGGGAAGCATGCGTGCGCAGCCTTCGACCATGCGGCGGCTGTCAAACGCCACGAAATGCTCGGCCTCGGCGTCGTGCTCGTCCATTTCCAGTTCGCGGGGCACCTTCTGCTCGGCGACGAATACCATGAGCCGCACCCGCTCGCATTCATGCTGATAGGTCTTCCAGTCGCCGTGCTCGACCGTAATTGCATTTGCCATCGTGTTTTCTCCGTTGATACCCGCGAATTCGCCGGCGGAACAGTCCGACCATTCTATGCCGTCCGACGGACGAAGGAAAACTCCGAACGGTCATAGAAAAGGCCCAGCCGCCCTTTCGGCCGCCGGGCCTTGTACCTTATCAGCGGACGGTCAGCGTTCGCTGAAGTCCCTGCCCGCGCTGCGGGCTTTTTCAAGGTCGCCCGAGAGGGCAAACGTGAGCTTGTCCGGATCGGCGAACCGGCGAAGCGCCGCATTCACGTCTTCGACAGTGAGCTTCACGATCGCCGCCTCCATCTCCTTGGAGAACGTCCAGTCGCGGCCCGTTTCAAGAAGCGTCAGCCAGTTGCCGGCGAGCACCGTATCCTGCGCACGGTTGACGGCGCGGGATTCGATCAGGCCGCGTTTGGCTTCCTCGAGCTCCTTCTCGGTGATGCCGTCGCGGAAGGCCTTGGCAAGCTCGTCGCGAAGGCTCGCTTCAGCCTGCTTCAGATTCTGCGGCGCCACGATGGCACCGATGCCCCAGTGGGCACGGTTGCCGAACTGCGGCAGCGACACGGCGCTGCCCGCGCCGTAGGACAGACCTTCCTGCTGGCGAAGTCGGTTCACGATGCGGTTGGAAAGCCCCGACGAGCCGCCGAGAATCCAGTCGGCGGCAATGATGGCCGGCACGTCCTTGTCGGCGATGTTGGCTGGGAAGTCCGCACGGGCAAAGAGCGCGGCGTTTTCCTTGGCGGGCGTGTCCACCACGTAGCGCGCGGCTTCCACCGGACGATACTCGGCGACGACGCGTTCAAAGGGCACCGTGCGGGTCTTGCGGCCGATGACGGCGCCGGACAGCGATTCGACGAGCGCTTCAGGCTCGAAGTCGCCAACGACGGCAATGAAGCCTTCGGTCGTACCGAAAACATCCTTCCAGTAGGTCTTCACGTCGGCAAGCGTGAGCTTTTCCATTTCGGCGATCAGCTCGTCGCTCGTTTCGGTATGGCGCGCATCACCCTTCGGATAGGTATTGAAGTGACGCGTGATCGCATCGCGGCCCTTCACGGTCGGATCATCGCTCTTGGCCTTGAGACCGACGATGGTCTGACGCTTGAGCGTGTCGAATTCCTTTTCTGGGAAGACAGCGTCGGTCAGAATGCCGCCGGCCAGCTTCACGGCTTCAGCCAGATGCTCGCGATCGGTGGTGAAGTTGAAGGGCGAGCCTTCCATCTTGAGGGTCGTGAACGCATCGTCGATTTCATCGCGCGTCATCGTCGACGTGCCGCGGGGCATCATGGCCGTGGTGAGCAGATTGACCGCCGCGTTCACCGAGGTGGCGTTGTTGCCGTTGAGGAACTTCATCTGCACGACGACCGTTTCGCCGAGCGTCTTCTTAGGAAGCAGAGCAAGCTTCACGCCGCCCGCTTCCCCGATCATGGTGCGCGCGTTGATGTTGTCCTGCGAGACGTCGAACGCTTCGGCAGAGCGGCCTTCCTCGCTGAAGGTGCGTCCCTTCAGATAGTCTTCGACGGCAGGCGCGGGCGTGATCTCGGCACGCTTCGTGTTTTCTGTCGGAATGTAGCTGCCCACCACGCGGTTGTCGCGGACGAAGTAGCGGGCGAACGCGCTGTCGATCTGCTCGCGCGTGACCTTCTGAATGTCGTCTCGGTCGGCGAAGAAAATCCGCCAGTCGCCGAGCGCAATGTAGTCGGAAAGACCCACGCCGAATGCTTCGGGATCGGCGAGCTGACGCTCGAACATCGTCGCCTGATCGGCCTTCTGGCGTGCGAGTTCCTGTTCGGTCACGGGCTCGGCAGCGAAGCTGCCCTCGATCACTTCGATGAGCTTCGTCTTCACGGGCTCAAGTGCTTCGCCCTTCTTCACCATGGCGCCGAAGATCACGAAGCCGGGCTTCTGGCCCGGGATGACCCAGCCGAAGACCTGCGTGGCAAGACCGGTTTCGACGAGTTCCTTGTAGAGACGGCCGGTCGGCGCGTCCGAGAGGATCTGAACGCCCATGGAAAGCGGCTCGTAGTCGGGATGAAGCGCGGCAGGCATGCGGTAGCCCACCATCAGCATCTGCGTTTCTCCCGGACGGCGGACCGTAAACTCGCGCTCGCCGTCGGCGGTCGGCTCGACCGTCCATTCCTTCGGCAGGACGCGTTCGGGCTTCGGAATCGGACCGAAGAATTCACCGATCCAGCCGAGGACTTCCTCGCGGTCGAACTTGCCGGTCACCGTCAGCACCGCGTTGTCGGGCTGATAGTAGGTGCGGTAGAAGGCCTGAAGATTGCCGATTTCCACATTCTCGATGTCGCTGCGGGCGCCGATCGTGCTGCGGCCGTAGCTGTGCCAGTCAAAGAGCACCGACTGCATGCGCTTCAGAAGCACGCTCGTCGGGCGGTTTTCGCCCATTTCGTACTCGTTGCGCACCACGGTCATTTCGGTGTCGAGGTCCTTGCGGGCGATGAAGGAATTCACCATGGCGTCAGCCTGCCAGCCGAGCGCCCACTTCATGTTGTCGTCGGTCGCCGTAAAGGACACGTGATAGTTCGTGCGGTCGAGCCACGTGCTGCCGTTCATGCGGAAGCCGCGCTTCGTGAACTCTTCGGTGGGCTTCGGATAATTCTTCGAGCCCTTGAACATCAGGTGTTCGAGCAGGTGGGCCATGCCGGTCTCACCGTAGTTTTCATGACGCGAACCCACCAGGTAGGTCATGTTGACCGTCGCGGTAGGCTTGCTCTCATCGGGATAGAGCACGACCTTCAGACCGTTGGGCAGACGGTATTCCGTCATGCCTTCGACCGTAACGACGGGCACGGGTTTCACTTGATTCGTCAAATCTGTCTCCTTCGCTGCCGCGCTCCCTGCGGAGACGCCCATCAGCGCAATCGCCGAAAGCAGCACAATTTTTCTAGCGTAGTGCATGGTGTCCGTTGTCCAGTTAAAAAGCGGCCGGCTGTCAGGCTGACGGCCGGCGGGATGGAACAACAATAGCGTGATGCTCTCCGGAAATCCGTTTCCGAAAGAACAAACAATGTTCGAAATGTTACCAAGGGCGGCCTGTCTTGGGGCGCGCGGACCCCGACAAAGCTTGATAAAAACGCTATCATTTTCGTTTTATGCCCATTTACCCGTGCGGCCGTCTGTCCGACAGGGCTTCGGCGCCCGGTTCTGCCATGAAACTCTTCTTCGACCTTCTTCCCGTCATTCTCTTCTTCGTCTGCTTCAAGACGGCCGAAAGCAATCCGGATTCGGCGCTTGAACTCTGCAGCCAGTTCATGAGCGGCGGCTTTACGGCGACGACCGCGCCGGTGTTCATCGCCACGCTGGTCGCCATCTTCACGACCTTCTGCCAGGTGGCGGTGATCCTGATGCGCGGCCGCAAAGTCGAACCGATGCTCTGGATCAGTCTGGCGGTCATCGTCGTTTTCGGCGGCCTGACGATCTGGCTCAGAAACGAAATGTTTATCAAATGGAAGCCGACGATTCTCTACTGGATTTTCGGCTCCATCCTCGTATGGGGCAATCTGACCGGGCGCAATCTCATCCGCACGCTGCTTTCCAAGGCGGAAATCGCCATGCGCGAGGAAGCCTGGGCCAAGCTCCAGAACCTCTGGATCGGCTTTTTCTACGTGACGGGTCTGATCAATCTGGCCGTCGCCTATACCTGTTCGACGGAAATCTGGGTCGACTTCAAGCTCTTCGGCCTGATGGCTCTGACACTAGTGTTTACAATTGGGGTCGGCTGGTTTATGACAAAAAATGCCGTAGAGCGGCAAAATTAATAAATTACCCTTTGCGGACGCGCGCCGTCCGCCCTTAGGCTTTACCTTTCGCGGCAGCAGAACGGCAGTTGACGCTCTGCTGCGGAAACAGGACTTAAAAATGCAAAAGAAAATTCTGGTTCTCGGCATCGCCGCCATGATGGCCGCGGGTGCCGCTCAAGCTGAACTTCAGGCCTTCAAGGTCAACGGCGAAACCGTCTCAGTCGCCCAGCAGAAAGCGCTCTACGACAACGCCGTTGCTCAGGGGCAGCCGGCCGGCCCGGAACTCGAACGCCAGGTGAAGAACATGCTCACCCAGCAGACGGTGCTTCTTCAGGAAGCCCGCAAGGCCAAGGTTGAAACGAATCCGGCCGTCAAGGCAAACCTTCAGGCCGCCCGCAATCAGGTGCTCGTCAATGCCGTGCTTCAGGACTGGGTCAAGAAGAACCCCGTTCCGGAAGCCGACCTGAAGAAAGCCTACGACAATGAAAAGCGCGCCTACGGCGACACCGAATACCAGGTCCGTCACATCCTCGTGAAGACGGAAGACCAGGCGAAGAACCTGATCAAGCGCATCGAAAGCGGCACGGACTTCACGAAGCTCGCCCAGGAATTCTCCGAAGACCAGACGAAGGTCAACGGCGGTCTTCTCGGCTGGGTGGTGCCCCGCTCCTTCGTGCCGGCCTTCGGCGCTTCCTTCGCCGCTCTCAAGCCGGGCGAAGTCTCTCAGGTGCCGGTCCGCACGCAGTACGGCTTCCACGTCGTCAAGCTTGAAGCCAAGCGTCCCGCCCAGAGCTTCCCGAGCTATGAAAGCCAGAAGCCGGTGCTTCGCAATGCGCTCACGAATCAGCGCGTTCAGCAGCACTTCCTTGAGCTCGTGAAGAAGGCCAAGGTTCAGTAATCCGCTGACAGAACCGTTTCAGGGAGTCCTTCGGGGCTCCTTTTTCGTATCCGGAGACTTTGCCATGCAGAACTTCACCTTTTGCAATCCGACCAAACTGATATTCGGCCGAGGCATGATTGCCTCGCTCGCCGATGAAATACCTCAGGGAAGCCGTGTTCTTGTGACCTTCGGCGGCGGGAGCGTTCGCCGCAACGGCGTCTACGATCAGGTCAGTGCTGCGCTGACCGGCATCGATCATGTCGAATTCTGGGGAATCGAGTCCAATCCCAAAGTCGAAACGCTGCGCCGGGCTGTCGAACTCGGCAAACGCAAGAAGGTGAACTTCATTCTTGCTGTCGGCGGCGGATCGGTGCTCGACGGCTCCAAACTGATCGCCTGCGCGCTTTTTGACCGAGAAACCCGAGATCCGTGGGAGATCGTCCGAACCCGCCGGCCCAGAGGCGCGATTCCCTACGCCAGCGTGATGACGCTGCCGGCAACCGGCTCGGAAATGAACGCCTACAGCGTGGTCTCCTCTTTGGAACTCGAAGAAAAGCTTTCCTTCACCCTGCCCGACTTTCCGCGTTTTTCGATTCTCGACCCGGACTGTTGCCGTTCGCTTCCGCCAGCACAGGTGGCCGCGAGCCTCGCCGACATCACGGCGCACGTGCTCGAGCAGTACATGACCTCGCCCGGACAGAGCCGGCCGATGGACCGCTGGGCCGAAGGCCTGCTTCTCACGGTCATCGACATCGCGCCGATGCTCGTCGAAGGCCGGGCCGATGACGCCGCGCTGGCGGACTACATGCTGACGGCGACGCTCGCCCTCAACAACATGATCGCCATGGGCGTCAGCGAAGACTGGGCCACGCATTCGATCGGCCATGAGCTCACGGCCTTCACCGGCATGGCCCACGGAGCAACGCTCGCGATTTTCTATCCGGCGCTCCTTCGCGTCATGATCGATGAAAAGGAAGCGAAGCTGGTGCAGTTCGGCGAACGCGTATTCGGCATCACGGAAGGCACGACCCGGGAACGCGCGCTTGCCGCCGTCGGCCGTCTGGAAGACTTCTTCGCGTCGCTCGGCCTGCCCACGCGCCTGGCCGAAGCCGGCATCGGCGAAGAAGTCGACCGCCGCATTGCGGAGCGCTTCCGCGAACGCGGCTGGAAGCTCGGTGAAAACCGCACGATTCTACCGGACGACGTCGCACGGATTCTTGCCGCCGCGCGGCCTGCCAAGCACTGATCAGACCTTTCGACCGACGGTTCCGCTCTGCCTGCGGAACCGTCTTTTTTTACGCAGCTCCCCGCCTTCCGAAGCGCCTCTCTCCTCAGGGATTGACTGTACTTCAGGCGTTTCATAAAATCCTTAGTTATTCCCTATCGCAAAGGCATCTGCGATATGCTAAGATAGAAAAATCCTGTTTCCCCGCCTCGCTTGAGGACGGATTATTCGGAGTATCCCAGATGCTTACTCAACAGCAGATTGACCTCGTCAAAGGTACGGTTCCTGTTCTCGCCGAACACGGCGTTGCGCTGACGACGCACTTTTATGCCCGCATGATGAAGGGCAATCCCGAACTGCGTCAGGTTTTCAATCAGGGGCACCAGCGTGCCGGCCGCCAGCAGGCTTCGCTGGCCGGCGCCGTGCTCGCCTATGCCCAGAATATTGAAAATCCGGCCGTCCTGATCGACGCCGTCAAGCACATTGCCAACAAGCATGCCTCCGTCGGCATCCGCGCCGAACACTACGGCATCGTCGGCCGTCATCTTCTTGCTTCGATTCAGGAAGTGCTCGGCGACGCCGCCACGCCCGAACTGATCGACGCATGGGCGGCGGCCTACGGCCAGCTCGCCGATCTGATGATCGGCCTTGAATCCGACATCTATCGCCAGAGTGCTCTCGCCGACGGCGGCTGGAGCGTCTGGAGAGGCTTCCGCATCGCTGAAAAGAAGCGCGAAACCGCCACGGTGACGAGCTTCGTGCTCGTGCCGGTGGACGGCGGTCCTGTCATGGCCGTCAAGCCCGGTCAGTACATCTCGGTCCGTCTGCACGTGAAGAGCGAAAATCTCGTCCAGCCGCGTCAGTACACCGTGACCGATGCCGGCGAACGCCATCTCCGCATTTCCGTCAAGCGCATTGCCGCCGCCGGCGACCGTCCTGGCGGCATGGTGTCCAACGCCCTTCATGACGAATTCGCCGAAGGCGATCTCATCGACGTGATGCCGCCGCTGGGCGAATTCGTGCTTCAGCCGGAACGTCCGGCCGTCTTCGTGAGCGCCGGCATCGGCATCACCCCGATGGTCGCAATGCTTCGCGCAGCCGCCGCTGAAAACCGTCCGGTCACGTTCTTCCACGTCTGCCGCGACGACAATGATTTCGCACTCGGCGCCGAAGTCCGCGAAATGATGGCCGGTCTTGCCGACGGCCGTCTGGTGCTTCGCCGCACGGCCGTTGAAGGCCGCCCGGGCGATGAAGACTATGCCGCGCTCGTGCGTCCGGACGCCGTCTACTACCTCTGCGGTCCGGCTGACTTCATGAAGGCCGCTGCCGCGGGTCTCAGAAAGGCCGGCGTGGCCGATGCCGATCTTCGCGCCGAACTCTTCGGCACGGGCTCCCTTTCGCTCTGATCCTCTGATTGAATGAGCGCCGGCATTCGGCGCTCCGGCAAATTGAAAGCCGGCGGATTGCTCCGCCGGCTTTTCCTTTTACCGGACTCTGATGGGATTACTCTCTTTTCGGCTCCCGATCTTCCGCAAAGAGCCTGCCGATCGGCGAAGCGAGCACGCCGCTTTCCATGAAGCCGCGGTACCAGCCGCAGAGAATGCCGGCCGGGCGGTTCTTCGCCTCGTCGCGCGGCTTCACGAGCTGCACGGAGCCGTCCACGAGCAACGCATCCACGGCCTTCTGAAGGGTGGCGGATTCGGGATTGCAGAGCAGCGTCCAGTCCGTATCGGCATTTGCCCGACGGTTCGTGATTTCGCCGCAGTAGCCCGTGTCGGCCAGTTTTTCCAGAATGCGGTGCGCGGCGAGCGGATAGGTATCGGCTTCGCGGCAGAGCAGCGACATCGGCACGGCGGGCCGGCCCGCTTCCTTTTCCTGCCAGAGCACCTTCAGCATCGCCACGCCGGTCAGGAAGTCGTTGCCGGCCTTGTAGCTGTCCGCAAAGCGTCCGGATGTCAGCAGCGGAATCGTAGCCGTCACCGCGGCGCCCGAGAAAATCAGAATCCAGGAGACGTAGAACCAGAGAAGCAGCACGGGCAGTGCCACAAACGCACCGTAGATGGAGCCGAGCGTGCCGGCAGTCACGTAGTACTCGAAACCCTCGCGAACGACGAGGCCGGCCACCGCTACGAGCGCGCCGCCGACGGCGGCATTTTTCAGAGGCACATGGCAGTTTGGCACGAATTTATAGAGGAAGGTATAGCCGCAGGCCTGCACCGCGAGCTGGAGCAGCGGCATGAGCCAGCCGAGAATGCCGGGATCCAGGCCTTCGGCCGCATAGCGAACCGCCTGTCCTGACACCGTCAGCGAAAACGCGATCGAAAGCGGGCCGAGCGTGATCAGGGCCCAGTACAGCAGCGCGCGCTGCGCCCAGGGTCTCATGCGCCGCACCATGAAGATGCGGTTGACCGTGACGAAGAACTTGTCGAT
Source organism: Sutterella sp. (assembly GCA_017936545.1). Classification (GTDB taxonomy): domain Bacteria; phylum Pseudomonadota; class Gammaproteobacteria; order Burkholderiales; family Burkholderiaceae_F; genus Sutterella. Next base: position 49,536 of record JAGBFJ010000056.1, on the reverse strand, counting down.
CAGCAGAAGCGCGGTGACGGCCAGACCGGCCACGCCGGCGATGCCGAGACCCGATGCGTGCTTGGAGAAGTCCCGCAGGTAATTCATCAGCGTTTCGGTGTACTGCTCGGGAAGAAAGCTCTGGAACAGCATTTCCTCCAGCGACTGACGTGCGCTCGCAAAACTCGGGAACAGAGCGAACGCAGCCAGAGAGACGGCGATAAGCGGCACAAGCGACAGAAGCGTCGTCAGCGTCATGGAAGACGCCACTTCCTGCAGATGCGTTTCCTTCATGCGTTCGACTGCAAAGCGGCCGAGCGTGCTCACGCTGTCGAACCAGCGGTGGCTTTTGAGCTGATCGGCCCAGGAGGCCGCGCGAAGCTGTTTCATAAAAAATCCAGAAAAGACCGATTATCCGGCGTGTCAGTGGATTTTAGCCGCAGTCACCGGACTTTCGCCGAGAGCGCACGCCGGCCGGTTCATTCGGTCGATCTGTCGACAATAAGGCCCAGCTTCCTTTCCTATGGTATTCAGTCGTTTATCTGAGTCAGGACGCTGCCTTTTGATCATCATCACGATTATTGCCGACAAATTTACAATTTTCTTCGACAAAAAGGTCCGGGATTGTGTATGATTCCACTCATGCAGCGTACCGACTCTAAGCGGGCCGCTGCTTCGGGCATTTGCCCGGCACCATTGTCTGGTGCGGAGAATCCCGGCAGTAAGGCGCCGGTATTCTTCAAGAGGGGGATAGAGGGCCGGTTTCTTCGACGAGAAGCCGGCCTCTCTTGTTTTTGGCCCCTTGAAAAGGAAAGGACGCCGGTTCAGGGCGTCCTTCGGCATTTTTGAAACGGTCTGATCAGCGAAGCGACTCGATCTCGGCGGACATCTTGGCGAGCGTCACTGCCACCTCCTCGGCCTTGAGAAGAGACGGCACCGGCAGGCATTCATGCACGCCATGGAAATAGAGGCCGCCCGTAAACAGATTCGGACACGGCAGACCGGCCTCGCTCAGCTTGGCGCCGTCGGTCCCGCCGCGGACGGGATTCTTCACCGGCGTGACGCCGCAGGCGCGGATGGCAGCCTTGGCCGCGGAGAGCACTTTCGGCGTGCGCTTCAGGTACTTCTTCATGTTGTAGTACTGATCGCGCATCACGATGCGGCACGTGCCTTCGCCGTAGCGGTCGTAGTCGTAGGCACGGGCGGCCAGACGGGACTTTCTCACTTCAAATGCGTCCTCATCGTGGTCGCGGATCAGAATGATGACCGAGGCCTGCTCCACGCCGCCTTCGATCCGGATCGGGTGGTAGAAGCCCTCGCGCTTGTCCGTGCGTTCGGGCGTTTCGTCCTTGGGAAGCGTCTCCACAAAGCGCGTGACCAGTCTGAGCGCATTCACCATCTTGCCCTTGGCGATGCCCGGGTGAACCACTGTGCCGTGCATGGTCACCTTGGCGATGGCCGCATTGAAGGTTTCGACATCGATCTCGCCGAGCTCTCCTCCGTCGACCGTGTAGGCATAGTCTGCGCCGAACGCCTGAAGATCGAAATGCTCGGTGCCGCGGCTGATTTCTTCGTCCGGCGTAAAGGCAATGCTGATGCCGGCGTGCGGAATCTCGGGATGGGTGAGCAGCGCTTCGGCGACTCCCATGACGACGGCGATACCGGCCTTGTCGTCGGCGCCGAGAAGCGTATGGCCGTCGGTGACGACAATGTCCTGGCCGGCGTAGCGCTTCAGCTCGGGAAAGCGCGAGACCTTGGTCACGATCTCCTCGCCCGCATCGAGCACGATGTCACCGCCCTGATAGGCTGCGATGCGCCAGTTGACGGGCCCGCCCTTGGCTTCGGGCGACGTGTCCATATGGGCTATGAACCCCATGACGGGATGGTTTTCGCAGCCCGGCGTTGCCGGAATCGAAGCCATCACGATGCCGTGTTCTGTCACGTGCGCATTGTCGGCACCGAGCGCCTTCAGTTCTCTGCAGAGTTCTTCGGCCAGCAGCTTCTGCCCTTCGCAGGTCGGCGTCGAGGAAGAGCTGTCGTCGGCCGTGGTATCAAAGGAAATGTAATGAAGGAAACGCTGAAGAACGCGCGGAAGCCTGCTGATGTCGGTGTCGCTTTTAATCATAGAAACGGCCCTGTGTTTGTACGTTCCGAACGTCCGCTCACCTCCCCGGCGGACGCAAACAAAAAGGGACCGGCGGCCCGAGGCGTCCGATCCCTTCGAGGGATGCTTTCATTGTATCGGCAGGCCCCGGCGCCGGCATCGGCGCTTGTGCCTAAGAGGAATGACGCAGTCCGTCAGTTTCCGCCGCCGGGCGCGGATAGCGCGTGCCTTGCGGCAGACAGATACACGTACATCGAATAGATGGTCAGCACGGCCGCCACGATGAGGAGCATGCCGCCGATCCAGGCGATGTTGATCTCGCCCGTCACCATCTGGGTATTGATGGCGACCGGATCCCACCAGAGGAGCATCGGAATGGCGCTCATCTGGGCGATGGTCTTGATCTTTCCGAACCAGTTCACCTTGACTGCGCCCGATTCACCCATCTTGGCCATCCATTCGCGAAGCGCCGACACCGTGATTTCGCGGCCGATGATGATCATGGCGATCAGCATGTCGCAGCGGTCCAGGCCGACCAGCGCCACGAGCGCGGCCGACACCAGAAGCTTGTCGGCCACCGGATCGAGAAAGGCGCCCATTCGGGTGGCCCAGCCCTGATAGCGGCGGGCGAGAAAACCATCGAGCGCATCGGTCACGGCGGCGATGATGAACATGAGGCAGGCCGTCACGTTCTTGCCGTGCGGACTCAGCCAGGCATCCGGGAGATAGAAAATGCCGATGACGAGCGGAATCATGGCGATGCGCATCCAGGTGAGCAGCATCGGCACGTTGAGCTTGAAGGGAGGCTTCAGTTTGGGCATAGGCGTCCTGACAAAGGAAAATTCAGACGGATTCACCGGCATGGTGGAGCTGAGCGTAGATTTTAGCCGCGAGCGCCGCCGAAATCCCGTCCACGCGGGCAATATCTTCTTCGGACGCATTGGAGAGCTGCTTCATGCCGCCGAAATGCGACAAGAGCCTCGCCCGCCGTTTCGGACCGATGCCTTCGAGATCCTCCAGCCGGCTCGACTGCCGGGTTCTGGCCCGCTTGGCGCGCATGCCCGTGATGGCGAACCGATGCGCCTCGTCGCGGACCTCGGCGATGAGCATCAGCGCCCGGCTCATGGTGCCGAGCACCAGCGGCTCGCGCCTGCCGCCGTCCATCTCGGGAAAGATCAGCGTTTCCAGACCGGTCTTGCGTCCTTCGCCCTTGGCGACGCCGACGATAACGCCTAGATCGAGGCCGAGCTCTTCAAACACCCGTCTCGCCATTTCCACCTGCCCCTTGCCGCCGTCGACGAGTACCACGTCCGGGAGTCTGGCCTCGCCCCGGGTCACGGGACGGTATCGGCGCTCGAGCACCTGACGCATGGCGGCATAGTCGTCGCCGGGCTCGATGCCAGTGATGTTGAAGCGCCTATAGAGCGACGACTGCATCCTGCCCTCTTCGAAGACTACGCAGGACGCCTGCGTCGCCTCGCCGGCCGTATGCGAAATGTCGAAGCACTCGATGCGGAACTTCAGAGGATCGCCGTCCTCGGGCTCGAAGCCGAGAATCTCGATGAGCTCCCTCAGACGCGTCATCTGACTGCCCTCTTCGGAAATACGGCGGGAAAGCGCGATCTCGGCGCCTTTTTCGCACATTTCCTGCCAGCGCCTCCGCGTTTCGCGGGGTTCCGACACGACAGTGACTCGTCTGCCCGCCATGCCGGTCAGCATGTCGGCGAGCGCCGTCTGGGCACGGCTCTTCTCCTCGGGCGGCATGCCCGGATAGGAGACGATGACGACGCTCGGGACATGCATGTCCGCATAGTGCTGCGCAGCGAACGCTTCGATGATCTCGGCCGCATCGGGCATCAGCGCTTCGCTTCTGACGCCGAGTTTCGGAAAGGAGGGACGGTCGCCGAGATGGCGTCCGCCCCGTACCATCGCGAGATTCACGCAGGCCACGCCGCCCAGACGGGCGGCGGCGATGATGTCGGCGTCCGTATCGCCGCCGGTGGTTTCGACGGCCTGCTGATGCTGAACGGTCGTGAGCGCCGCCACGCGGTCGCGCCAGACCGCGGCTTCCTCAAAGGCCCATTTTTCGCTCGCCTCCCACATCTTCTTTTCAAATTCTGCAACGATGTCGCGGGTGCGCCCCTCGAGAAACGCCGCCGCGCGTTCGATGTCGGCCGCATAGGCCTCGCGCGTGACGGCGCCGACGCAGGGCGCCGAACAGCGTCCGATCTGACCGAGCAGGCAAGGCCGCTCGCGATTGAGAAAGACCGAGTTTTCACAGGTCCGCAGGCCGAATACCTTCTGCATGATCTGGATCGCGTCGCGAACGGCGGAACTGTTGGGATACGGACCGAAGAAGCGGGACTTTCTGTCAACGCCGCCCCGGTAGTAGGACAGGCGTGGAAACTCTTCCGGTCCGAGCCGCACGTAGGGATAGCTTTTGTCGTCGCGAAAGAGGATGTTGTACTTGGGCGAAAGCGTCTTGATGAGATTGTTTTCCAGCAGAAGCGCCTCGGCCTCGGAACGCGTCACGGTCGTCTCCAGCCGGGCGATCTGACTCACCATGATCGCGATGCGCGGAGAAAGATCGTTCTTCTGAAAATAAGACGACACCCGGCGTTTGAGGTCGCGCGCCTTCCCCACGTAAAGGCACTGGCCGTCGCGGTCGAAATAGCGGTAGCACCCCGGAAGATTCGGAAGCGTGCGAAGTTCCTTTGCGGCATCAAAAGTCGGCGCATCCTCCGTCTCGGAGGACAGCGGAAGCGCCGCGGCTTCGCTCTGGGTCATAACAAAAGCTCTGCTGAAGTTCGGTTCGGCCGATTGTAGCGCAGGCATCCCGCGCTACAATGCGCGAACCCTGACGAATCCTTTCAGCCGCTCATGACCGAACCCATCAAAGCGCCTCACGGCGCGCTCATTTTCTGCCGCGTCATCGACAACTTCGGAGACGCCGGCGTCACCTGGCGTCTGGCCAAACGTCTGCGCGATCTCGGCTTTCCGACCTCGCTCGTGATCGATTCGCTCGAGACGCTCTCCCGGCTCGTGCCCGAGCTGAATCCGAAGGAACCTGTTTCCCGGGTGCGCGGCATTACCGTGGCCGACTGGGACGCCTTCGAACGGGTGGCTTCGGCGGGCGATCTGTCGGCCGCGGGCGGCGACTGGCCCGATCTGGTTCTTGAAACCTTCGGCTGCCGTCTGCCGGAATTCGTGGAAAAGGGCCTCTGCGACGAAAAGAAGCGGCTCTACATGAATCTCGACTACCTGTCCGCCGAGGAATGGGTGGAAGGCTCGCACATGATCTGGGGACTGCATCCGAGCCTTCCGATCAAAAAGCTGTGGTTCTTCCCGGGCTTTACGGACAGAACGGGCGGCGTTCTCATCGAAGACGGTCTCGAGGAGGATCGACGCGCCTTCGACCGCGCGGCGTTTCTCGAGAAGGCCGGCGCTCTCCCCGGCCGCCGCACGCTCTACTTCTTCGCCTATCCCGTCAACGCCGTCGGCCGGCTTGCCGACGGGATCCGTTCGGCGGGCGAGCCTCTCAATCTGATCCTGGCGCCGGGAAAGGCCTCGGACATGCTCGAAGAGGCGCTCGCCGATGCCGGAAACGTGCATCTGATCCGGGCGCCCTTCGTCGCGCAGGAAGCGTTCGACGACTGGCTTCGCGCGGCGGACGGCGTCATCATCCGCGGCGAGGACAGCTTCGTGCGCGCGCAGCTCGCCGCCGTTCCGCTTCTCTGGGCCACCTATCCGACTGAGGATCTCGCGCATGAGATCAAGCTCGACGCCTGGCTGGCCCGCTTCGAAACAGCCTATCTCCCCAAAGAGGCGCAGGCGCGCGCAGCGTTCGACCGTGCCGCCAGGGCCTGGGTGCGCGGCACGCTCGAACCGGAAGACTTCCGGGCCTGGCTCTCGGCGCTCGGCGTTCAGCGCCGCGCAGCAGAGCGCTGGCAGGCCTCGCTTCTGGCCAGAGGCGATCTTGCACGCCGCATTGCCGCTCTGGTGCCGCAGGAATAGCCGGCAATCCGCATTTTCTTTGCCCGCCGACAAGCTGCGGCACCGCAACCGCCTTTAAAGATCAGAGATTTTTTTGCTAGAATAGCGGGCTACGGATTTTTGCTTCTTGCGCCCTCTTGCATACACGGGCGCGAGTCAACCATTCTCGCAACTTCTGCAATTAGGGAAAATTAACAAATGAAAACCGCTCAGGAACTCCGCCTCGGCAACGTCTTCATGGTCGGCAAGGACCCGATGGTCGTTGTCAAGTCCGAATACTCGAAGGGTGGCCGCGGTGCCTCCACGGTCAAGATGAAGATGAAGAACCTTCTCACGAACGCCACGACGGAAACCGTGTTCCGCGCTGACGACAAGTTTGAAGACCTCATCCTCGAACGCAAGGAAGTGACGTACTCCTACTTCGCCGATCCGCACTATGTCTGGATGGACGAAGAATACAATCAGTATGAAGTCGAAGCCGACGTCATGGCTGAAGCCCTCAAGTACCTCGAAGACGGCATGCCCGCCGAATGCGTGTTCTACGAAGGCCGCGCCATCTCGATCGAACTCCCGACGATCCTCGTTCGCGAAGTGACCTACACGGAACCCGCCGTCAAGGGCGACACCTCCGGCAAGGTCATGAAGCCCGCCAAGATCGCCACCGGCTATGAACTCTCCGTTCCGGCCTTCGTTGAATCCGGCGACAAGATCGAAATCGACACCCGCACGGGCGAATACCGCAACCGCGTGAAGTAATTCACCGCCGATGTCGATTCAGAAAACCCGATGACACCGCACAGTGCATCGGGTTTTCTTGTTATTGTTTCCGTGATTTTTCCTCGGACGGCTTCATCATGGACATCCGCAAAGACAACAACATGTACATGCAGATCGCACTTCTGACGTCGCAGCGCAGCTATGCCCGCCGTCTGAAGGTGGGCTGCGTCATCGTCAAAAATCACTCGATCATTTCGTTCGGCTGGAACGGCATGCCCACGGGCTACGACAACTGCTGCGAAATGGAAGTGGACGGCAAGCTCGTCACCCGCCCCGAAGTGCAGCACGCCGAACTGAACGCCATCGCCAAACTGGCGGAAAACGGGTATTCCAGCAAGGGCGCGGCCATCTTCATCACGCACAGCCCCTGCATTCACTGCGCGCTTCTCATTCAGAAGTGCGGCATCACCGAGGTGTACTACCACACGCTCTACAGAAGCAGCGAAGGCCTTGAATTTCTGAAAAAGGCCGGCATCAAGGTCACTCAGCTCGCCGATGTGGAGCCCCCGCTCGGCATCCTTCCCGACGCCGAGACGGCCCCCGAGCATCACTGCTGCTGACTTCTCAGCGCTGCAGCTCGTTCAGCGGCGCTCCTGCCGGCTTTGCGTCCGAAGACGAGACAGCCGGCCAGAGACATGCCGCCCGGACGTCCCCGGCCGAAGATGCCTTCCGTCGTTTCTCCGGCCGCCCAGAACCCTTTGATCCGCCGTCTGGACGGATCCAGCAGCGCGGCATCGGGCGTTACGGAGAGCCCCCCGAGCGTCATGTGCACGAACACCGATTCCCGGCCCCAGTAAAAAGGCGGCACTTCGATCGTCTGCGTGAAGACCGTTTTTCCGAAATGCCGGTCGAGTCCCCGGACGGCATCTTCGTTGTATTCCCGCAGCGTTCTTTCCAGCACTGCAGGCGGAACGCCCATGCTCTGAGCGGCCTCCCGAAGCGTGTCGGACCGCTTCACCGTCCCATTGGTGAGCTTGAGGCCCAGACTCGCACCTTTTCGGGACGCACTGTCGGTAATCACCCAGACCGAAGGGCCCGGCTGCCGGAGCATGGCTTCGGCAATGTCATAAACGGGGGCGGACTCATCGACGAAGCGCTGACCCTCCTGATTGACGTAGATGTCCCCTCCCACATAATCAAGAAGACGTCCGCCGGCATAAGGCAGAAGAATGATGTTCTCCATGCCCGCAACAGCTGCGCCAAGCGCACGGCCCATGCGGATGCCGTCGCCCGAAGCGCCGTCCCAGTAGAGCCCCGAGGGATTGGCCGTAGTGGGGATGTCTGCGGTGAGCCTGCTGTCGTATAGAAGACGCATGGCGGTGTTGGCCGTAAAGCCGCCGGTCGCGATCACCACGCCGCCCGCACGCAGATGCTTTTTGGATCCGCGCCCGTCGGGAAGCCCCACGGTGACGCTGACCCTGCCGGTACTGTCCTCACGGCCGAGCGCAACGGCCCGGACGCCGAGCAGTACCCGTGCCCCGAGACGCCTCGCCGCCGCATGCAGCGTGATGATGTAGCGTCTTCCGGCGGAAATGCCGAGCGCCGTCACGCTTCTCGGATGCAGATCGCCGACGGCCTGATAAACCGTTTCGGCAAACACGATGCCGTGACGCTGCAACCAGTCGACCGCCTCTTCGCTTCCTTCGGCGAGACGCCGGATATGCTCCGCCGACACCGTCTGACCAGCCTTGCGGGCGTCCTCCACCCAAAGTTCCGCCGAATCCTCGATGCCGAGCGGCTTCTGACGCTTCGGACTCATCACGGCGATCGAGCCTGCGGAATACAGCGTGTGACCGCCCGCTATCGGTCCTTTTTCGAGAACCAGCACCCGTTCTGCACCGGATTCGCATGCCGTGACGGCGGCGGTGAGCCCGGCCAGTCCCGAACCGATCATGATGACGTCCCAGTCCGCGGCGAGGGCCGTCAGGACTGTTTCGGCCGGGGTTCGGGCCGCCTTTGCACAGACGGGCGCCATTGCCGCCAGGCCGAGCAGACGGCGCCGGGTGAAACCGGCCGTCATTCTCCGCCTCCGTTTCGGAATGCAGGACGCCGGCCTTTTTCCACGATGCCGATGGTTTCAAGGAGCCAGTAGGCCTCCAGCGCGCCCTTGACGCCGAGCTTCATGAAGGCATTGCCGCGGTGCATTTTGACTGTCGGAAGCGAGATAAACAGCGTCTCTCCGATTTCCTTGTTGCTCATGTCCATGGCTGCGAGCTTCACGACCGCCTGCTCGCGGGGCGTGAGCTCCGCATACAGACGGCGAATTTCGTCCTCGCTTCTCGTCTTCTCGTCTTCTCGTCTTCTCGTAAAGCGCCAGAGAGTGCTCGACCGCTCGGCCGGCCACCTCGTGCAGCTTCTCCGGATCCACGGGCTTCTGCAGGAAATCGAACGCCCCGTGCTTGAGCATGTGAACCGCCATGTTCACGTCGCCGTGTCCGGAACTGGCAGAGGGATCTCTCTGGAAGTGAGCGCTTCCTGCAGCTCCAGCCCCGTCATCTCCGGCATGCGCACGTCCAGAATCAGACAGCCCGGTCTCGAGGTATCGTCATCCTCAAGAAAAGACGCGGCGGAAGGATAGGTCTGAACGAACCATCCCATGGCCTGCAGGAACAGCTTCTGCGACATAGCAAAGCTCACGTCGTCGTCCACGATTCTCACGATCGGCAGTACTTTTGCCATTACGTCGTCTCCTCGGCCGCGTCGGGCCCGATATGTTCTTCATCCCAATGCTCGAATACGGCGCGCACCGTCACGCCGCCCGCACTGTCGGCGGTAAAAGCCACTGATGCGCCGTGACTGTCGGCGATGCCGCGCACGATCGAGAGACCGAGCCCGAGTCCTTCGGGCTTCACGCTCTCCATGCTCTCGGTCAGACGCTTCGCCTCCTCGGGAGAAAGCGCCGGTCCGTTGTCCGAAACAGTGAGCACATACTTTCGTATATTTCCTTCATTTTCTGCACTAAGCCTAACGATGACCCTGCCGATCGCCCTGCCCTGCCGATCCTTCATGCCCGACACCGCTTCCGCTGCGTTTTTGATGAGGTTGAGTACCAGCAGTTCCAGCTCAAGCACATCGCCCGACACGGGCGCCGGATCGGCGTCGATGTCCGCCTTGAGAGGAATGCTTCCCGCACTGCTCAGTCTGAAGGCCCGGATGCCGCTTCGGACGGCATCGGCCAGATTGAGAGGAACGTGCCGGACGGCGCGGTTTTTGACATATCCCCTCACCCGGTCCACGATGCCGGAAATACGGAGAGCTTCGCTGTCGATGCCTTCGAGCGCCGTTCTTGCATTTTCATTCTCAGAGAGCGGTCCCTTGAGCAGAATTCTGACAACAGCGGCGAAATTGCGGATCGCCCCAACGGGCGAGCGTATTTCATGCGCAATCATGCCCGACATCTGAGCAACGATGTTTTTGCGTTCCAGCGAACCGAGGCGCTCCCGCACCGTGCGTGCCTCCCGTTCCGCCGTCCTCAGATCGGCAAGCGCTCGGGAGAGTTCCGCCGTCCGGCGCTTCACCAGCCGGCGAAGCCGCACTTCGTTCAGAATGAGAAAAAGGAAGATCAGCAGTGCGCCGTGGATCTGAGTTTTCCAGCGCGCGTAGAGCGCAGCGGGCGTCATGTCCTTCAGATGACGGTAGGGTCCGACGCCGAGCGTGCGGAAAAGTTCCTGCAGATGCGACGTTCTGACTGTCGTAAACCATTCATAGCCGTCGCCCGAGGGACTTGAAAGCAATGAGACCGTCATGCGGCGGATCACGTTTTCCGGCGTCCATTCGAAAGCCACGACGCTGATGTCGGGATAGAGCGCCGTCGAGTGCCGGCACGCCAGCCTTCCGTCATCCCGGACGTCAAGAGGCTTGAGGAGCCAGGGAGCGATGAGGCCACTGTTTTCCAGCACTTCCAGAAGGCATGTGGGCAGCACGGCGGCATCGGCCTTTCCCGAAACCAGACTGGCCACGACATTCGGGTAGCCCGTATTGAGAAAAGACACCTTCCCGAAAAACCGGTCTGGATCGTGACCTCTGGCGGACACTTCTCCGAGTGCGGCGAGGTAGCCGGGAAGACTGGTTTCGAGATCGGCGGCGATATGCCGTCCTCTGAGGTCTTCGATGCTTCAAATGTCATCGCAGTCGGCGCGGGTAACAAAGAGCGACCCGACAGCTTCCGCGGCATTGACGGCTACCCGCGGCTTGCGGGTAGCAATGCGGCAGACGCCGAGACCGGACGTCGTCAGAAACTCGATCTGCCCGGTCGGGAACGCCAGAAAATCCGGCTTGTTTTTCAGGAGCGAACCCGCAGCATCCGCCGTGACGACATCCTGCCAGGTAATGCGGAATGCCTGCTCCAGCGGCCGGGACAAAAGCTCAAAACCTTCCCGAAGTCCGACGGCATCCACCGACATGCTGACCGTGTCCATAATGCCGATCGTCACGTGACCGGAGCCGTATCCCGTCCACGTCGCGGACGAGACGGCCTGAACGGGCCAGTCGAGCGCGCCGTGATCGGCCCGGACAGGTGCCGTCGGGAGCGCGGCCGAACAGGCGGCAGTGATGAGAAAAAGCGCCAGAAAAGCGCCTGCACGAACGGGCATGTGATGCACGAAGCCAACAGAACGAAAAAGACGCACATCGGCGTCCGAAAAACAATGAACCAAAGGATTACCGATTTCATTCGCCCTGAGCGACAGCCTTTCGCAGAAGGGACCGTATAATCCCTGATCTGCCGGCACTGTCCGGTCTCTTTTTTCTGAGATGCCGTTCTGAGCATCCGGGCCATCATGATCTGGGACGCCTTTCTTCATTCTCTAAACTGCGTGATCATTCTGCTCATTCTCGGCGGCACGGGGTACGTGACGGCCGCCAGAGGCTGGTACGACCAGAATTCGTCCGCGCTGATGGCCAAGCTCGTCACCTTTCTGTCGCTGCCCGCCTATCTATTTTCCGTCGTGATGCAGACGCTCACGCACGATCAGCTCCTGATGCTGCTCGGCGCGATGGCGACCCCCTTTCTTTCCATTTGGACCTGTTTTTTCGTCAGCCGCATCTTCGTGAAGCTGTTTCGGGTGGATACGGTTCATGCCGGCGTCTTTTCGGGCGCATTCGTGGCGAGCAACAACATGTTCATCGGCGTGCCGGTTTCTCTCGCGCTCTTCGGCGAAGAAGCCATGATCCCGACGCTCCTCTACTTCTTCGCGAACACGACCTTCTTCTGGACCGTCGGCAACTATCTCGAAGCCGTCGACGGCATGCACCTCATGAAGCGCCAGCCGCCGAAGATCCTGTCCGTCACCACGCTCAAAAGAGTCTTCACGCCGCCGCTCTGCGGTTTTCTCACCGCCTTCGTCCTGACGCTCGCCGACTGGACGCCGCCCTCCCCGATCATGGATGCGGCCAGGTACATGGGCGGGATCACGACGCCGCTGGCCCTAGTCTTCGTCGGCAGCATGCTCTGGCGCGTCGGCATCCGGAACATCCGGCTCTCCAAGGACATGCTGCTCGTCTATGCCGGACGCTTCGTAATCAGCCCGCTGATCTGTCTGGCGCTCGTCTGCGTCCTTCCGATCCCGCCGCTCTTCATGAAGGTATACGTCATTCAGGCAGGCCTGCCCTGCATTACGCAGATCGCCGTCCTTGCGCAGTTCCATCGCGCCGACGTGGAATTCGCCACCACCGCGGTCGCCTCCACGACGCTGCTGTCTCTCGCGACGCTCCCCGTCTGGATGATCGTCCTGACAGCGCTTATTCCGTAGGAACCTCAGACACGCCGATTGTTCGGGCAATGAGGACAGTCCGAGGCATCAGCCGTCGGCGTCTCTCAGTCCGAGCTTTTTCGGCAGCGCTTCGAATTCGCTCTGCCGCTGAAGCACCTCCGCCATCCGGGCATCAATGCCGTCCATTTCCGCCTGAAGCTCCTCGATGTCCGTCTGGTCGGCCTCGATTTCCTCGAGATACTCGATCTCGCCCTCGATGTTGTTCCTGCGAAGCGCCATCGCATCGAGCGTCTCTTCGAAATCGGACGCCGTCAGCGCATCGAGCGGCGCATCGAGCACTCTGACGAATTCACGCTCCGGCCGATCGGTCTCGGGACTCAGCGGTTCGGCCGGCGACATGAAGGGTTCGCCCTCATTCGGCCCGAAGCCGGGAGGCAGTCCGGCGGCCGCGAGCTTCTCATAGGCGCGGTCGAATACCAGCCCCTCGGGTGCGCTCACCCGGCGAACGACGTCAGCGCCTCCGAAGGCGCGGTGAAGCTGGGCTTCCAGATAATTCTGTTCGGCGGCGGATTTCGCGGGTGCCGGCGGAGACGTCTCCGCCGGCGAAACCGGCGTCCGGGCGCTTTTGAAGGGCGCAGGCTCCAGCGTCATCGTCATTTCGATTTCGCCCAGAACCAGAGGACCGCCCTCGGCGGACAGCCGGAGCGTCTCGCCGGTGGATGCATTTTTAAGAAGGACGCTTCCTTCGGGGAGGATGACAGTAAAGCGTGCCATGACGATGAAGAACCGCAGTTTCGGGAAGACTGCCGGACCGGACGGCCGGCACCAGTAAGTTATGATTAAGTCCGTCGGACTAGGATCAATCATAGCGTCAGCCGCCGTACACCATCGGCGCGCGGACTGCCGCGCTGCATTACAGGATACTCGGGATGTACATTTTCTTTTCGATCGTTTTCGGCCTCATCTGGGCCGTCGCCTCGTTCCTCATTCTCTTCAAGGTCTGGGACGTGCTGGGTCCCATCGTGCTCGGCATCTCGAAGAATCACATCGTTCAGTCGGTCGCGCTCGTCATCACCTATCTGGTGATTTTCGGCATCCCTGCCTGGCTGTGGTGCAAGATCTTCGGCTGAGTCCGTTCTGAAGCCGACATATTAAAAAAGCCCTTCGCCGCCTGCGGCAAAGGGCTTTTCGCTATTTATCCCGTTCGTTTCCTCCGCTTCAGCGGCAATTTGCCGACATGTCGGCAACTCTGACCGAAGCATTATGGAAAAGGGCTTCCGCAACATGCGGAAGCCCTTTCACTTTGTCAGGCTTCAGTCTCGGGATCAGCGGACTCTGTCCACCGTCACCGCGAGACCGTCGGAGCCGACCTTGACTGGCGTGGCGATTTCGCCTTCAAGATCGCCTTCCTGCGGCATGAAGTTGCCGGCACGCGAGATGCGGGCGCCGACGATCACTTCCTCGGCATCGGCAAGCGTCGAGCTCCCCATGGCGACCGTCATGTCGGACGTCAGCTTGAAGCTGTACGGCAGTTCGCTCGCCTTGATGCGGATGAAGGCCACCGGCATCTTTGAACCCGACACGGGACGGGCGTAGATGAAGACGGCATCATCGGGCTTCACCTTCGACTTGACGGCATCGCCGAGCGTGACGGTGCCCGACACGTGAGCGGCAGGCGCCACCTTCACGGTCGGCACTTCGCCGCCCTGGAAGCCTTCCACGCCGGGCGCGGCGTTGGGATCAGCCACACCGGCGAGACGGCGGGCCTCGACGATGTTCTTCTTGATGGAGTCGAGATCCGGATAGTCGGGCGGCACGACGGCAACCAGACGTTCCCAGTAGTCCGCCGCCTTGAGGAACTGCTGACCGTCCCAGGCGTTGATGGCCAGAAGCGCGAGCGCCTTCCACTGATTGGGATCGAGTTCGAGCGCGTGTTCGAGCATCTGAACCACTTCAGCCGTGATGACCTTGCCGCTCGCAGCCGCCAGCATGTCGGCCATGTCGGCCACGATGTTGGCATTGTCGGGCACCAGACGGTTCACTTCCTGGAAGGCCTTGTAGGCGTCGTCCCAGTTGCCCATGGCGGCGTAGGAGTTCGCAAGCATGTACCAGCCGTTGGGATCGTCGGCGTGTTCCTTCACGCGTTCAACCAGCTTTTCAATGCTCTTGGCCATATCTGCCTGGCTGTGACCGCCGGCGAGTTTCTGCTGCTGCTCGACCATGCGCAGGAACGCCGGATCCATGGCGTCGAAGCGTCCGAGCATCAGATAGCCGAAGGCGGCGACGCAGGGAATGATCACGGCGCAGACCACAGCAAGAATCTTGCCGGTGCGGCTCTGACCGGCTTCGGCCGTGCCGGAATGGCGCGTCGTTTCTTCGATCACACGGCGCTCGAGTTCGGAGCGGGACTCTTCGTACTCGTCCACGTCGATGCGGCCGGCCTCGCGTTCCTTTTCCAGATCCGCAGCCTGCTGGCGCAGAATGGCAAGAATGGTTTCGCGGCGCTTTTCCTCGTCCTCACCCGCCGTACGGCCGCCGAACCAGAGCGGCAGAGCCGCCGCGGCCATGGCGATGAGGCAGAAGACCACGCTGATGATGATGAATGTCGTCTGCATGGCTTACTCCTTGCCGCCGGAGAGCATCTTGTCGGCGAGAGCCTTCTCTTCGGGCGTGAGCGGACGGACCGCCTGAGCCACCGTCTGCTTGCGGCGGCGCAGATTCACGTAGAAGGCGATGAGACCGATCAGGAAGAGTGCGATCGGGCCGAGCCAAAGGATGTAGGTCGACGCCTTGAAGGGCGGCTTGTACAGAACGAAGTCGCCGTAGCGTTCCACCATGTAGTCCACGATTTCCTTATTCGTCTTGCCGGCCTTCACCTGTTCGATCACCTGATTGCGGAGGTCGACGGCGAGCTCCGCGTTCGAGTCGGCGATCGACTGGTTCTGACAGACGAGACAGCGAAGCTGCTCGGACACTTCCACGACGCGCTGATGCGCCACCGGGTCGAAGGCCGTCGGCGTCGCTTCGCGGGCAGCGTGCGCGCCGCCCGCCAGCATGACGCCGAGAGCAACGGCAACTGCAAAGGGCTTAATCAGTTTGAGCATCTTATTCGGCCTCCAGCTTGTCGAGAAGCGGCTTGATCTGTTCCTTCCAGAGCGTGGCTTCAAGGGGATAGCTCACCTTGGCGCGGATCACGCCCTTCTTGTCGATGACGAAGGTTTCAGGAACACCCGTTACGCCGAGGTCGAGGCCGACGCTGTTCTTCAGTTCGTAAACCACGTTGTCGTAGGGATTGCCGGACTGACGAAGCATGTTGAGCGCGGCGCCCGGCTGATCCTTGTAGACGAAGCCGATGATCGGCGTCTTGAGGCCCTGACGCTTCAGACCGACCATGTACGGATGCTCCTGCTTGCAGGGACCGCACCAAGTCGACCAGACGTTGAGCATCCAGACCTTGCCGAGCATGTCCTTCGTCGACATCTGCTTGTTCGGATCAAACAGCGTGGGAAGCGACCATTCGGGCATCGGCTTGTTGATCAGCACCGAAGGCAGCTGGCGCGGATCCATGTAGAGACCCTTGAAGAGGAAGCCCGCCAGAACGAGGAAGATCGCAAAGGGAATCAGAAATTTTGCTTTCATGTTCACTCTCCTTTCTTGCCGTCCGCGGCCTTGGTCTTGCGGCGGCGGTAGCGGCGGTCGGAGGCGGCCCAGACGCCGCCGATCGACATGATGATGCAGCCCCACCAAATCCAGGTCACATAGGGCTTGGAATAGGCGCGGACGACCCAGCCGCCGTCATTGGTCGGCGTGCCGAGGCTCACGTACACGTCGCCCGTGATCGAGTGGCGGATTGCCGCTTCGGTCATCGGCATGCCGTTGGAGCTGAAGTACTTGCGCTTTTCCGGATAAAGCTTGCCGATTTCCTTGCCGTCGTAGCTGAGCGTGAACGTGCCGCGGTCGGCCGTGTAGTTCGGCCCGCGCATCGTGTCAACGCCGTGGAACGTGAAGGTATAGCCGGCAACCGTCACCTGTTCGCCGACGTACATGCGCACGTCGCGTTCAGACTGGTAGCCCTTGACGAGCGCCACGCCGATGATGAAGACGGCCACGCCGAGGTGAGCGAGCTGCATGCCCCAGAAGGCGCGCGGCTGACGGAAGAGCTTCGCGAGAAGGCCGCCCTGTGCGTGGCGGATCTGTTCGCGGAAAGCCTCGACGATGCCGAACATCACAAAGAGCGCGGCCGTGCAGCCGAGGAAGGCCCAGTGACCGAATTCGCCCATGAGAATCGGGATCGCGGCACCGCCGGCAGCGGCGGCAACGAGGCACCAGGCGAGCTTCTTCGCCAGTTCCTTCGGATCGGCGTCCTTCCAGCGGGTCACGGGACCGACGGCCATCAGGAAGACGAGCGGAAGCATCAGCGGACCGAACACGGCATCGAAGTACGGAGGTCCGACCGAAATCTTGCCGGCATCGAGCGCGTCAAGGAAGAGCGGGTAGAGCGTGCCGAGCAGCACGGCGCCCATCGCGACGACCAGAAGCACGTTGTTGACGAGCAGCATCGACTCGCGGGAAATGAGCGAGAAGTTGCCGCCCAGACCCACCGTCGGCGCACGCCATGCAAAGAGCAGGAACGAGAGACCGATCACGATGATGAGGAAGGCGAGAATGAAGAGACCGCGTTCCGGGTCGCTCGCGAATGCGTGCACCGAGGTGAGCACGCCCGAACGAACGAGGAAGGTGCCGAGCAGCGAAAGCGAGAACGTCAGAATCGCCAGCAGCACGGTCCAGATGCGGAAACAGCCGCGCTTTTCCGTCACAGCGAGCGAGTGGATGAGCGCAGTGCCGGTCAGCCAGGGCATGAAGGAAGAATTTTCCACCGGGTCCCAGAACCACCAGCCGCCCCAGCCGAGTTCGTAGTACGCCCAGTAGGAGCCGAGCGCGATGCCGAGGGTCAGAAGCACCCAGGCAGCCGTCGTCCAGGGACGCATCCAGCGGGCCCACGCGGCGTCGAGTCTGCCGGAAATCAGCGCGGCGATCGCGAAAGCGAACGGCACGGCGAAGCCGACGTAGCCGAGATAAAGAAGCGGCGGATGGAACACCATGCCCGGGTCCTGAAGGAGCGGATTGAGGTCGCCGCCTTCAGCCGGCGCCGGGAAGAGGCGCAGGAACGGATTCGACGTGAAGAGCATGAAGAGGAGGAAACCCATGCCGACCAGGCCGAGCACGGCGGTCACACGGGCCACCATTTCAGCGGGCAGACGGCGAGCGCCGAAGGCAACGGCGGCTCCCCACCATCCGAGCGTCACGGTCCAGAAGAGGATCGAACCCTCATGGCTGCCCCAGGTCGCAGCCACCTTGTAGTACCAGGGCAGGAGCGAGTTGGAGTTGTTCGCCACGTTCAGGACCGAGAAGTCCGACAGGTAGAATGAATAGGCAAGCGCGCCGATGGCGACAGTGCCGAAGAAGGCGTTGGCCGCGGCGGCAGGACGCGCGACGGCCATCAGCGCGCGGTTGCCCTTCGCGGCGCCGATGAGCGGCAGCACGCCCTGAACGATGCTCAGCGCAAGGCACAGGATCAGTGCAAAGTGACCGATTTCAGGTATCACTTGTTTTCTCCAAGTTAATGCGGGCGGATCTTTCGTCCGCCGATGCGTTTTCGGCGTCAGGGACACCGAAGCCCCTCGGGCCGTCAGACCGTCGGGGCGTCTGTCCGATCAATCCGAACCGAGGGTTTACGGATGATTGGCGGGTTTGGGTTCGCCGCGTGCGACCGCCTCGGCGTGAGCCTTGGAAACGCCGGCTTTGTGAGCGTCCTCAAGCGCCTTGGCCGCTTCGGGCGGCATGTAGTTTTCGTCATGCTTGGCGAGCACTTCGGAAGCCGTGAAAAGGCCCTTGTCGTCGAGCTTGCCCTGGCAGACCACGCCCTGCCCTTCGGAGAAGAGGTCGGGCAGAATGCCGCGGTACTGCACCGGCACGGTCTTGGCCGTATCGGTAATCGCGAACTGCACGGTCACTCCGTCGCCGAGACGCTTCACGCTGCCCGGCTCGACGACGCCGCCGAGACGGAAGGTGCGGCCCTGCGGCGCTTCATGAGCGGCCACCTGAGTCGGCGAGAAGAAAAAGACGAGGTTTTCATTGAAGGCCTGAAGCGCCAGCGTGACGCCGGCACCGACCACCACGACGGCGGCGCCGATCAGGGCCAGTTTTTTGGTCTTCGCATCCATGATTTACATCTCCAGGGTCGACTTGGCGGCACGCGCCTCGCGGGCGAGACGGGTGCAGATTTTTGCGCGGCGGGCGCGCAACGTAAAGATTTCGTACACGACGCCAGCAAGAAGAGCGCCGTAGGCACACCACACGTAATAGCCGTGGCCGTTCATGTGGATGAATTCGGAAAGAGACGTCCAGTTCACAGTTTGCCCTCCAGCGCCGCCTTCTGAGTCCAGCTTTCGCGGCGTTCGCGTTCAAGAATGATCGAGCGGGTGCGGGCGAGAACGGTACCCGCGCCGTAGCACATGCCTGCGGCCACCATCACGAGGAGCGCATAGAGCATGATGGGTGCAATAGAGGAACCCTTCGAGGTGATCGAGGCGCCCTGATGGAGCGTGTTCCACCACTGCACGGAGAAGTAGATGATCGGCACGTTGATGACGCCGACAATGCTGATGACGCTGGCGGCGCGGTCGGCGCGGCGCTTGTCGTCAATCGCGGAATGAAGCGCGATGAAGCCGAGATAGAGGAAGAACAGAATCAGTTCGGACG
Organism: Sutterella sp.; assembly: GCA_017936545.1. Classification (GTDB taxonomy): domain Bacteria; phylum Pseudomonadota; class Gammaproteobacteria; order Burkholderiales; family Burkholderiaceae_F; genus Sutterella. Next base: position 30,210 of record JAGBFJ010000056.1, on the reverse strand, counting down.
TCAGACGCGCATCCCACACCCAGTAGGTGCCCCAGGTCGGGCGTCCCCAAAAGGCGCCGGTAAAGAGCGCCAGGAAGGCCATTAGGGCACCCGTGGGCGCCATCGCCTGGGCGAGCATGAAGCACAGCCGGCTGTTGCGGAGCATGCCGATGCCGCTGAACACGGCCATCAGCACGTAGAGCAGCATCGAAAGCCAGGCCGCGGAAACGTGAATGAAGATGATGCGGTACGAGTTCCCCTGACGGGCATCGATCGGGCAGACGAAGAAGCCCATGTAGAAACCGATGACGAAGAGAACCAGCGCCAGTCCCATGAGCCAGGGAATGACTTTGCCCGCTGCGCGGTAGAAGGTCTGAGGATCGGAAAGTGCCATATTCTTTCAGTCTCCGAAAGGCATTGACGGTATGGGGGTTCGAATCAGTTTTCAGCGATGCGAAGCGCAGCCGAGACGGCCATGGGCGCCAGCGCGGTGCTCAGAAGCGTGAGGCCCGCCACGATCATGAAGTGCGGCGCGGGGCTGAGCGCAACCGAGACGGCCTGACTCGCACCGGCGCCGAAAATCAGCACCGGGATGTAAAGAGGAAGAACCAGAAGGCTCGTGAGCACGCCGCCCGCTCGCAGTCCGAGCGTGAGCGCAGCGCCGACAGCGCCGACGAGCGACAGCACGGGCGTCCCGAGGAAAAGGCTGCCCACCATGACGAGCGTGACGTCGAGCGGCAGATCGAACATGATGCCGAACACGGTCGCAAAGACCGTCATCGGCACGCCGGTGACCAGCCAGTGCGCGAACACCTTCGCCATCACGATGACGGGAAGCGGTTCGGCGGCGACGAGCATCTGCTCGAGCGTGCCGTCGGCATAGTCGGCCGCAAACATGCGGGGCAGAGAAAGCAGCGCGGCAAGAAGAGCGGCCACCCAGACGACGCCGGGCGCGATGGCGCGCAGAATGTTGCTTTCGGCGCCGACGCCGAGCGGTACGAGCGTCACCACGACGGCGAAAAAGAAGATGACCTGGGCGAGGTCGGACTTGCGGCGGAGCGCCAGCATCAGGTCGCGGCGCAGGATGATCATGAAGAGCTTCAGCATCGCGTTCTCCTTCAGGCCTGACCGGCGTTCTGCGCTTCCGCGGCATTGGCGTCGTCAAGCGCACGCTCGACGGCCGTTCTCCTGCGCGGAGACCACTTCTCGGGCTCGATCACCATCAGCCGGGCATCCTCGACCGGCACTTCCTGATGGGTCACAAGCATGACGATGCCCCCTTCCTTCACGTGCTCGCCGATGAGCGCGGCGAGTCTTGCCACGCCCTTGACGTCGAGCGCGGTGAAGGGTTCGTCGAGCACCCAGAGTTTCACGGATCGGGAAAGCCATAGTCGCGCGAGAGCAACACGGCGGCGCTGTCCCTGGGAAAGCTGTCCGGCGGGAACATCCACGAAATCCGTCAGACCGACCTGATCCAGCGCGTCAAGCGCTTCGTTTTCGCTCACCGTGAGCGAGGCCACCTTGGTGTTGATGAGAACGTTTTCGAGAACCGAAAGATCGTCCTTGACGCCGTTGCGGTGTCCGATGTAGCAGAGTTCGCGCCAGAAGTCCTGGGCGGCTTTGATAACGGGCTCTCCGCGCCAGCGCACTTCGCCCTCGACGGGACGCATCAGTCCCGTCATCAGACGAAGAAGCGTCGTCTTGCCGGCGCCGTTGCTTCCGGCGATGCGCACGAGTGTTCCGGATTCGACCGAAAAGGTCAGTCCCTGAAAAAGCGTGCGTTCCCCGCGTTCGCAGGTCAGACCGCAGACTTCGAGAATGGCTTCGGACATGTAAAGGTCTTTTCCTCTAGAGGGAGGGATTGGCGCCGGCGTTTTCGCCGGCGGGGGTACTTTCGCGGAAGTTTAGGTAGAACGGATTAAGGATTGCTTACAGAATACCTAGCTGTCCGATCAGTGTTCCCCTGCCCGCCGCCGCATCCGGCAGGCACAAAAAAAGCGGCCGATCCGGATCAGCCGCCTCAGCCGTGAAACGGACACGGCATTTGTCTCTTTTCAGCAACGATACTTCTCGATGGATTCGCCGCGCTGCAGGCATTCGACGATCCACCTGGGCGCCTTTCCGCCGCCTCGCCAGATTTCACCGGTCTCCGGATTCATGTAACCCGGTTCGGCGCGGTGCAACCGGTCGCGGAGCCTCACCTCACATCGGAAGATCAGCTCCGTTGACTGAATGCCGAAAAAGTCCACCAACCGCTGCACATACTGCACGGCTGCCTTCTTTTCCATACGGTTCGTCTTCGTGCGAAAAATGCTTGTTCTCAGCATGTCGGTTCCCATCGGTTGCACCGCCCGTCAGGCGAAATTTTATTCTTCAGAAGAGACTTTATCAGAGAACGCGCTTGAGGAAGGTCCGGGTGCGTTCTTCTTTCGGATTGACAAGGATCTCAGAGGGATGCCCCTCTTCGACAATATATCCGCCGTCCATGAAGATCACCCGGTCGGCGACCTCGCGGGCAAAGCCGATTTCGTGCGTGACGACGATCATCGTCATGCCGCTTTCAGCGAGCTTCGTCATGACAGAAAGCACTTCGCCGACGAGTTCCGGATCGAGTGCCGAAGTCGGTTCGTCGAAGAGCATGACCTTGGGTTCCATCGCCAGCGCACGGGCAATGGCTACGCGCTGCTGCTGACCGCCCGAGAGACTCGCCGGGTACGCCTCGGCCTTGTCGGCCAGACCCACCATGCGAAGGAGCTCCAGAGCGCGTGTCCTGGCATCGGACTCGCTTTTTCCGAGGACCACCCGCTGGGCGAGCATGACGTTTTCGAGCACCGACTTGTGCGGCCAGAGATTGAACCTCTGAAACACCATGCCGAGATGCTCGCGGACCTTGTTGATATCGACCTTGGGATCGGTGATCGCCACGCCGTCGACCGTGATCGTGCCGCCCGTGACGTCTTCGAGCGAATTGATGCAGCGAAGCATTGTGCTCTTGCCGGAGCCCGAAGGACCAAGCACCACGACCTTTTCACCGCGGCGCACATCAAGATTGATGTCATGAAGAACGATGTTGTCGCCGAAGGCCTTTTTGAGGCCGCGGATGCTCACGATGGGTGTCTGATTGTCTGCCATGTCTCTTACCTCGCTTCGTCGCCCTTGCCAAGACGGGCCTCAAGTTTTCTCACACCCCAGGCGAGCAGGAGCGTCATGACCCAGTAGACGCAGGAAATCGTGATGTAGGGTTCCCAATAGCGGGCGGAGGCACCTGCCACCGTGCGTGCGGCGTAGGCCAGTTCGGCCAGACCGATGGCCGACACCAGGGACGAGTCCTTCAGAATGGCGATCGCGTTGTTGCCGAGTGCGGGAAGCATGCGGCGGAACGCCTGCGGAAGAATGATGTGGCGCATGGCCTGCCAGTAACTCATGCCAAGCGAACGGGCGGATTCCATCTGCCCCTTGTCGAGAGACTGAATGCCGGCGCGGAAGACTTCGGACATGTAGGCGCCGGCATTGAGCGTGATCGCCAGAATGCCGGCAAGCACGGCACCGTAGTTTGCTCGGATTTCACGGGCAAGCGCACCGTCAATGATGAGGCCGTCCACCGGATGAATGAAGAGCGGCAGCACCGCGAAGTGCATCAGAAAGATCTGAACGAAAAGCGGGGTTCCACGGAAGAAGCTCACATACACGGCTACGGGCCAGCGAACGCCGTAATGCAGAATCGACTTGAGCGGTTCGTGACGGCTGTCGGCCAAACGGCCCATGCCGAGGAGGGTGCCGAGCATGACGCCGCAGAGCACGCAGATGACGGTGATTTTGACGGTCATGAAGGCGCCGTTCATAAAGAGCGGCCAGTACTCCACGATCACGTCGGAGCGAAATCCGAACATTCGGTTTGTCCAGTTGAGGGTTCTGATATACGAAGTCGCCGGCATGGTGCAGATCGCATGCCGGCGACGCTTGCGCCGGCTCCTGAGAGCCCGGCGCGTTCAAAGCCGGAAGTCGGCGGTTACGGCAGCTTCGGAGCGTCGGAACCGAACCACTTCTTGTAGACCTTGTTGTATTCGCCGTTGGCGATCACAGCTTCGAGACCCTTGTTCACGGCGTCAAGAACCGCCTTGTTGCCCTTGGCGATGCCGATGCCGAAATACTGTTCTTCAAAGCCCGGATCGCGGCACTGATTGAAGGCCTTGTCCGGATTCTGGCGGGCATAGAACTGAAGCACGCCGACGTCGCCGATCATGGCGTCGACGCCGCCGTTGTTGAGCTCTTCAAGCGCGAGCGGCGTATTGTCGAAGCGCTTGATGTTGGGGGAAGACTTGCCGAAGGCCTTCGAAGCGGCGATGTCGCCAGCCGAAGCGTTCACCACGGCGATCGTTTTGCCTTCAAGTTCCTTCAGCGTGGAGATCTTGAGGTTCTTGCTCGTCAGGATGAGCTGGTGAGCAAGGAAGTACGGGCGAGCAAAGTCGACGACCTGCTTGCGCTTTTCCGTAATCGTGATGCCGGACATGATGATGTCGCGGTCGCCGTTGTTCAGAGCGGCGAAGATGCCGTCCCAGGGCGTGTTGATGAACTTCACCGTGAAGCCGCCGGCCTTGGCGATTTCCTTCATGAGGTCGACGTCGAAGCCGACGAGCTCCTTGTTCGGCGTTTCATATTCAAAAGGACGGTAGGTCGCACCGGTGCCGACCACGTATTCGGCAGCGCTGGCAAACGTGGAAGCAAAAGCCGAAGCGACGATGACGGCGGCGGCAAGCGTCTTGAATTTGGAAATCATGGGAATCGCATCCTAAAAAGAGGGGGGGGGAAGATGGGCGCCCGTCCGTTCCCTGTCCGAGGGCGCTCTGATGACTTCTCTGAATTTTCTCCAAGCAGACTGAATTTCGCAAATAAATCCCGCAGTTTATTTCACCGTCCCAAAGACCTTAGGCGATAACGCTTATCAGTAGAATATTTGTCGACAATTTAAGGGAATATTCGTTCTTTATGCGCGGCATACAAGACATGCGGCCTGCATGCTGAAACAACGCCGATGCCGCAGCGGCTACAATACCCGTCTCGGACCCGAGTTCCTCGGTTCACTTACGCTTTTTTCATACGCATGAACAAGAAAATGCTTCTCGCGGCCGCCCTGTCGGCCGCCATTCTTTCGGGCTGCCAGACCATCAAGGAAGAGCACACGCAGTACCTCAACCGCGAGCAGAACATCGTGAACGTGGTGGGAAGCGTCTGGCGCATTGACGCCAAATGGCCGGGCGAGCATCAGGCCAACCGTCTTGCCGAGCACCTTTATACGAGTGCCGTCAAGTTCTGCGAACGCGAGCGTCAGGCCATGCTGCCCATCCGCGGCTCGACCGAGGACGGCGCCAAGGACGGCAGCCGTCCCGCTTCCGGCTGGCTTGAATTCCGCTGCCAGAAGGGCCTCGACTATCGTCCCGAATACAAGGGCCTCACCGGCACCTTCGACGTTGAAGATCTGACTGACTTCAGCAATACGCAGAAGTAATTTCAGGCCTCGCCTTCAAATGAATCGGGGGATCCTTTCCAGCGAAGGATCCCCCGTTTTCATGCGGACTCCTGTCCCGTCCGCACCTGTTGGTCTTATCGGAGAGACTTGACTTCCGCCGACATGCGCGCCAGCATCACGGCCACCTCGGCCGCTTTCTCCAGCGACTTCACGGGAATGCATTCATACACGCCGTGGAAGTTCATGCCGCCGGTAAAGACGCTAGGACACCGCAGGCCGTGCACGGATTGCAGGCAGTCAAGTCTAGGAGCAGTCACTATTCCTGCCGAATCTCGCTGCTGATCAACGTAGGTCACAAATCAGCCCGTTTGTCCGATTGATGCTCAATAGGCTCGCCTGCCGCCTCCGGCGCCTTGAGCCCTCGCGTGGAAAGCCAGCAGACCAGCGAGCCGGCCACTACCAGCATCACGCCCTGCCAGAAGGTCGGCGAGAGATCAGCACCGATCCAGAAGGATGCAAACAGACAGGAGAGCACTGGCGTGAAGTAGGAACCGATCGCCAGCAGCGTCATGCTTCCTCTCTGCATGCCGTAGGTCCACACGCCGTAGCCGAGTCCCGTTGCACAGGCACCGAGCACAACGCCGAGCCAACCGCGGCCGGAAGCAGCAAGATCAGCCTCGAAGCCGAGGAGCCAAAGGACGGCAAAAATCAGCGCATCGTTGAAAAAAATGATCACGACGGGATTGCCGCCGTTGCTCCATGCACGCGTCATGGAGCTGTAGGCCGCCCAACTCACGGCGCCCGCCGCAGCGATGATGTAGCTCCACGGATTGGTCTCAAGATTTCGGCGGAGCTCTTCAGGATCGAGTCCCCTTTCTCCTCCGAGCACGATCAGCACGCCCGCCATGCAGAGGAGCACCCCTGTCCAGACCCACCACCGGGCCCTTTGTCCGTTGAAGAGAATCGCAAAGAGAATGGTAAGGCACGGCCAGATGTAGTTCACCATACCCACCTGCATCGTCTGCGTGCCGCCCTCGGAAATGGCAAGCGAGAAAACGAAGCAGACTGCGCAGAAATTGGCTGAACCGATGCCGAAAATCCGGTATTTCCACGGAAACACGCTCACCTTCGGCCTGCCGAAAAGCATCAGCAGGAGCAGGAAGGAAATCGTGTACATGATGGTGAAGCCCGCGGCAATGCCGAAATCCTCGGATACGCCCCGGACGATACCGACGCTCATGCCCCAGAGCACCGGTGCAAGAAGACCGACAGCGGTCGCTTTTGCCGACTGATTCATAAGAAAAACTCGTCCGAACGCCGAAGCGTCCGGACGAGATTCACGTGTTTGCCTTAACAGACAAGAATTATTCTTCGAAAGCGCCCTTGACGATGACTTCGCCCGCCTTCATGCACTGACGGCCGTTCATGAAGACATCGGTGATTTCAAAGTCGTCGGTCATGAAGAGAAGGTCGGCGTCGGCGCCGACGGCGATTTCGCCCTTACCCGGGAGGCAGAGTGCGCGGGCGATGTTGACGGTCATCGGACGAAGAGCCGTTTCAAGACCGTAGGCCTTGGCGAGATCGCGGACAGCTTCCATGTCGCACATGATCGAACCCGTCGCGAGGCCCACCATTTCACCGGCTTCATTGAAGCGCGGCATCGAACCGTGACCGTCGGAGCTGAGCGTGATGCGGTCGAGCGGAACGCCGTTGTCGAGAGCCATCTTGACGGCATCGGCAGCAGTGCCCATGTAGCAGCCGCCGCCCGTCGTGATGTCGATCATGCCGCCCTTCTTGGCGAATTCCATCGCACGTTCAAAGACCTTCGGATGACGGGCGACGTGCGTCGGGCGAATGTGCTTGATCGGCAGACCGGAAGCCACGATCGCATCAAAAATGTCGAAGGAGCACGGGAAGTCGCCGAGATGCACGTGGAGGAAGCCCGTCTTGCCGGTAAGCATGCCGGAGATGCGGACGTCGGCCACGATGGCGCGAACCTGTTCCATCGACGGGAAGGAGCTGCGGTGATCGCCGAGGGCGATCTTAACGCCGAGCACTTCCGGAATCGCAAAGAGTTCCGTCTTCACGCAGTCCGTGATGGTCGTCACCGGATAGGAGTAATTGCTCGTCCACATCCAGCCCGATGCGCCTTCTTCCTTAAGACCGCGGACCTTGGCAAGCAGATTGGAAATGGAACGGGACATCGAGTCCGTGCCCGAGACGCCGAGGAAGGTGGTCACGCCGGCCCTGACGAGTTCGGAGAAGACGAGTTCGGGGCAGCGGCTCTTCCAGCCGCCCTCACCGCCGCCGCCCGTCACATGGATGTGCTGGTCGATCAGACCCGGCGTCACGATGGCGCCGGCGGCATCAATCACTTCCAGACCGGGAAGCGCGATGTCGAGCTTTTCTTCCATGGCGACGATCTTGCCGCCAGCAATGAAGATGTCGCGGCTGCCGAGCTTTTCGGGAGCATAGACGGTGGCGTTTTTAATCAGAATGGGATGTTCCATCGGATGGTTCTCCTGTTGTTCTTTTCCGGCTAATTCCTTCACACGTTCTGTCAGACGTGCGGCCCGAGCATTCTAGCGGGCCCGCGCGAATTTGTTAAGAGCTTTCACTTAGACGCCGGTTCAGACACCGTACGTGTGGCGCGGTCGTGCACAGAAAAACAGATAAACCGTCACCGCAAGCGCTGCACCCGCACTGATGCACGCCCAATGAGAATCTCCATGCCCGGCAAGCAGAACCGGCATTTCCGCAGCCGGCCCCGAGAGCCAGAATCCCGCTGCCGCCTCGAGGCGAACGGACGGACGGCGGCCTGTGATAAGACGCAGAGCCGCCCACAGGTAGCCGGCGAATCCGGCAGCCGCCGGCAGGCCGTAGGACATCCAGAACTCGGCGGGAAAACCGCCCGAACGGGCGGCGTCGGTCAGCGCAGCATTGAGAAGCAGACCGAATGACGTCAGATTGAACAGACCGGCCGTTACAGCAATCGATGCGACCGCCATCAGCCATCCTTCAACGCCGGAAGGCGCCTGATCGCTGACTGGAGGAAAGCGGCGGCCGAGCTGCCAGAGCGAATGAAGAATCAGTGCCAGGAAAAAGAGGGCCATGACGCCGCCGGCCGCCTGAGTGAGGTCAGCGGGCATGGCCGGCGTTCTTCATCGCAGTCTCGTGCCAGTCCTTCTGCATGCGTCTTGCCGAAGCAGTGCCGTAGGTCAGAGCCGAACGGACCGAAAAAAGCAGATAAAAGCTGATGACGACCGTCAGAAGGCAGAACGCCGTCGGTTCCCCCGTGATGTCGAGCGGGATTCCGAGATAGATGTGCCGCAGCACGGCCGTCAGCGGACCTCCCAGCCAGGCGCAGACGACCGCCAGTCCGAGCGCACGGGGACTGCGCCCGAACACGAGCGCACAGACGGCGGTCATCAGAAAAACCGCAGCGGCAAAATCCGGAATCAGCGTCTGCAGAACCGGCCAGATGAAGCTCGTGTCCATCAGCATGATGCGGATGACTTCTCCGAGACCTCTGCCGAAATGCCAGAGCGAAGCAAGCGCCTCGACCACGAGAATTCCGACAGTCACGAGAAGCAGACCGCCCACGCCGCCCTTTTTGCCGGGAACGCTGACGGCGGGCGGCACGGCGCCGGCCAGGCGGGAGAGAAGCCAGAGCGGAATCGCTGCGGCAAGAACGATGAGACCGGCAAACATAGCAAGCTGCCAGAAGGAAAAGGTAACCGTCATGTGTTTTTCCTCAGGAACGGCGTCCGCGAAGTTTTTCAAGAAGACCGCAGGGACAGCCTGCGACGTGGCGTCCGGCACAGGAAGCCGAAAGATCGGTAAGACTTGCGCGCAGAAGCTCCAGCTCACGCATTCTCGCTTCCACCGCCTCCAGATGGCGGTGAATCATCAGATGCGCCCGGTCGGCACCGGCGGGACTGCCCTCGGCGATGCTTTCAAGAAGCAGCCGGATTTCATCCAGACCGATATCCAGCGTGCGGCACCGCCGGATGAATTCGAGACGCATCACGTGCGCCTCGCCGTAGGTGCGGTAATTGTTCGGAAGCCGCTCGGGCGGCGGCAGAAGTCCCGATTTCTCATAGTAGCGGATGGTTTCCGCCGTATGCCCGGTCAGCCGGGCCAGTTCACCGATTCTCATAGCGAAGCGCCTGAAAGAGAGGCTTGGAACCTTTGTCGGAAATAAGCGTTCATTATGGCAGAAGCCGCTTGACCCTGTAGCAGCTTCAGGGTGTGTAATTCCGTCATCAGTTGTTTCTTGAGACGCCAATGCGTCCGAAAGTGCGCCATGTCCGTTCTGATCATTCATATTCCGTCGATGTGCTGTCCCGTCGAGGGCTCTGCGGTTGAAAAGGCCGCCGGTGCGATTCCCGGCATCGAAGGCATCGTCTGCGACTACTCGTCGCGAACCGCCCGCATCACCCATGAGGGGCTCGATCCGGACAAACTGCTTGCCGCCCTCTCGGAACTCGGTATGCCGGCGGAAGTGATTTCAACCGGCGCACGGAGAATCGTGCTCAGCGTGCCGGAAATGGACTGTCCGGTCGAAGCCGGAGAAATCCAGAAGGCCTTCGGCGCAGCAGGAATTACGGGCGCCGACTTCAACATCATGAATCGCACGATCACGCTGACGGGAGACGACGCATTGGAAGCCGCGGCCGTCGCCGCCGTCAGCCGATGCGGCTACAGGGCTTCGCCGATGCAGAGCCGCAGAAGCGAACCCGATGCTGCGCCCATTCCGTGGCGGCTCTACTTCTGCGCGCTCGCTGTCGCGCTGCTTTCGGAAGTCTTCGATCTTGCATCGGAATATGCGCCGGACATGCTTCCCCTTCCGGAGACTGCCGTCGGCGCCGTGACGCTCGCGCTGGCCGTCGGCGCCATTGCGATGGTCGGCCTGACCACTTTCCGCAACGGGCTTTCCGCGGTCCTTCACGGCAACCTCAACATGAATGCGCTGATGGCGGTCGCCGTCACGGGCGGCGTCCTGATCGGCGCCTGGCCCGAAGCCGCCATGGTAATGGTGCTCTTTCAGATTTCGGAAGCCATCGAGCAGCTCTCGATGACGCGTGCCCGCCGTTCGATCCGCGATCTCATGAACACTGCGCCTGAAACCGCGTCGGTCAGACACGGAGACCGTTTTGAAGAAGTGCCTGCGGAGAGCGTCGGTCCCGGCGCCGTGGTCCGCGTTGCGCCCGGCGACCGCATTCCGCTTGACGGCCGCATTCTGAAAGGGAGCACGTCGATCGACCAGTCGTCCGTCACCGGAGAAGGACTGCCCGCTGAAAAATCAGTCGGCGACACGGTCTGGTCCGGGACGGTCAACCTCACGGCTGCGATTGAAGTGCTCGTCACGGCCGCCAGCTCGGAAAGTCTTGCCTCCCGCATCATCGACGCCGTCGAGAATGCTCAGGCGTCGAAGTCGCCCGTTCAGCGCTTCGTCGACCGTTTCGCCGTCGTCTACACGCCTATCGTGTTTGCGATCGCCCTCGCGGCAGCCGTCATTCCCCCGCTTTTCGACGGAGACTGGTTCGGCTGGATCTACAAGGCGCTCTGCCTTCTTGTCATCTCGTGTCCCTGCGCTCTTGTCATTTCCACGCCGGTTACGATCGTTTCCGCACTGGCAACAGCCACCCGCTGCGGTCTGCTGATCAAGGGCGGGCTCTATCTTGAGGAAGCGCGTAAGCTCGTCAATATCGGGCTCGACAAGACCGGAACGCTCACCAAAGGCGAACCAGAGATGACCGAGGCGGTCTGGATTGCGGCTTTCGACACCAGACTCGCCGGCTCAATGGCCGCCAGTCTTGCCGCCATGAACCGCCATCCGCTTTCCGAAGCGCTGGTCCTCTGGGCCGAAAAACAACGTCTGCCTTTCTATGACGTGGAGGATTTCCGCGCTCTGCCCGGCGCCGGCGTGGAAGGGCGCATCAGCGGCGGTCTCGTTCGTCTCGTCAACCTCCGCCGTCTGGAGGAGGACGGCCTCGCCGATGACGAAACGCGTGCGGCCTTCAGGCGGTTTGCCGACGCGGGCATGTCGGGCACGGCCCTGGCCGACCGCTTCGGCGTACAGGCGGTCTTCGGCTTTGCCGACACGATGAAGCCCGACGCCAAGGACGGTCTTCGTCAGCTTGAATCCGTCGGCCTGACGCCCTGGCTTCTGACGGGCGACACCCGCGCCGCCGCTGAAGCGCTGGCCGACAAGGCCGGGATTCACCATGTGGCCGCCGACCTGCTGCCCGAAGACAAGCTGACGCACATCGAACGCCTTCAGAAATCCGGATTGACCGCGATGGTCGGCGACGGCATCAACGATGCCCCCGCTCTGGCGAAGGCCGACGTCGGCATCGCCATGGGCATCCGAGGGACGGACAGCGCTATTGAAGCCGCGCACATCGCAGTGATGGACGACCGCATCTCCTCGATCGCAACGCTGGTCCGTCTGTCCCGCCTGACGCATGAAATTCTTGTTCAGAACATCGTGTTTGGGCTCGGCGTCAAGCTGATCTTCGCGCTTCTGGCGGTGGGCGGCATGGCCACGATGTGGATGGCCGTCTTTGCCGACACGGGCACCTGTCTCATTGTTGTCGCGAATGCCCTCAGAATGCTTCGCGCCAAACCTGCTCTCGACAGAATGGCAGCCGAGGCCGCGGGAGGCAAACCGGGCCACCCGCCCCGCTGTCCGTGCTGCGGCGGCTGAGCGAGTTCGGCGGACGCGCTTTCGTTTGATGCGACTTCTCGGTATGCTTATTGCCGAACCACATTTTGAGACCGACCGCTATGACTGATCCGACCAGGCTGGAACCGAAAAACGGCGACTTTGTCGCTTATCTGGACAAGCTCCAGCAGGAATCGCTCGAAGAGCTCCGCCGCTCCGCCGGTTCCGGTGCGGCATCCGTATCCGCACCCGAAGCATCGCCTTCGTCCGTTCGTGAAATGGCGGCTGAAGTCTTCCGTCAGATCAAGCCCAAAACGGCCGAAGAGCTACCGCGGCACGAGCCGCTCAATCCCCAGCCCCAGCCGAGACCGCAGCTGAGCCGATCCCGTTCGGTCGCCGATGAATTCCGCAATGCGCCAGCCGCCGGAAGCGCAAGGACGGGCAGCACAGGGACTGCCCGCAAAAAGCAGCCCTTCCTGGTCTTCATCGGCAACGTGCTGATGATGGCCGGTGTCATGGCATTCGTGGTCGCGGCCAATGAAGACATCGAGATGCTGGCGCCGCCCTCCGTCTTCCTTGCCTTTGCGGGCTTCATTCTCTCGGCTTTTGCCTCTAAGCGCCGCTGATCACTTCGGACGGACCGTCTCCGGCATCCGCCGCGGCGCAGCGGCCTGTCGCCTTCAGCTCCGTATATTTCGCGCTCGAGCCGCGCGAAAGGTCCGCAGGATAGCGCCGGGCATTCTTCTCGAGCTTGGCTCTGACAATGTCATCCAGACCTAGTCCCGTCCGATCGGCCAGCAGCACGGCATAGATCAGAACATCGGCGAGCTCTTCAGCGAGTTCGCCGCGTTTTTTCACGGCTTCCAGATCCCCGCCGGACCACTGAAAGATTTCGAGCAGTTCCGCCGCCTCGAGCGAAATGGAAATGGCCAGATCCTTCGGGTTATGAAACGGACGCCAATCCCGTTCGTCGCGAAACGCGAGAATCCGTCCGACCGTTTCTGGCGAAAGCCCTTCGGCTGTTTTTTCCGACATCCTTTTTCTCCTGAGCAAAACCGACAACGGCTGTTAATGCTTGTCAGATCTTACCTCCCGATGCGTTTTCGTCAGCGTCCCAAAGGCGCATAATGCACGGACAAATACAACACTGAGAACGACTTTCCTCGAGACCTCAAGATGTTCCTTCACCATCTGACGCTTTGCGCGCCGCTTTTTTTCCTCGTCTTCATCGGCTGGGCCCTCATCAAGATCGGCTTTTTCAAGCCGGAACTGCCGGGCGTGCTGGGATCCTTCACGTTCAGACTGCTGATGCCGGCTCTGCTCTTCAAGCTTATGAGCCGTCTGTCCGAGATGCCGCCGGTCGACTGGCGCGTGCTGATCGTATTCTTCGGCTCATGCATCATCATTTATGCAGCAGGCCGCATCGCTGCCAAAAAGCTTTTCGGTCTTGGGCCGACGGGCCAGACCGTGCTCGGCATGGCGGGCATTTTCGGCAACAACGTGCAGCTCGGCGTTCCGATCGTTCAGGTGAGTCTCGGCGACGCCGCCATGCCGACCATCTCGATCCTGATCATCTTCAATGTTCTGCTCCTCTGGACGCTGGCCATTGCCAGCGTGGAATTCGGCAAGGCCGAAGGTCCGATGAACTGGAGCAAGATCGGCCGCTCCATGCTGAAGGTGTTCAAGAACCCGGTGGTGCTCGGCATTCTGACGGGCTGCGGATGGGGCCTGACGGGACTTGAACTCCCGTTCTTCGTCGCCAAGACCGTCGACTACGTCGCCGCCAGTACGACACCGATGTGCCTCATCGTGGTCGGCATGGGTCTTGCCAAGCACAGCTTCCGCATGTCGCTCGGCAAGGGCCTCACCGTGACGGCCTTCAAGATCGTCGTCCAACCCGCGCTTGTCTGGGTGCTCGCCCGTCTGATCGGCCTCGGCCCGATCGAAACCAATGCGGTCGTGCTGATGGCCGCCCTGCCCGTTGCCATCAACGTCTATCTGATGGCCACTGAATTTCAGTCCGAGGAAGGCGCTGCCAGCAACGGCATCTTCGTCTCTACCCTTCTTTCCTCGCTGGGCGTGCCGCTCGTGCTCACGCTGCTCGGCGTCGTGCCTAATCTCTGAACCTTCCTCAGTAAGCAGCAACGGCGCAGATCCTCGCGGATCCGCGCCGTTTTTTCGTATTCCGAAGCGGCTCAGTGCTCAAGCACCAGCAGCGCCTCCACCGTATTGTCGGGCGCCATGCGGACGGCAAAGCGACGCGGCCTGCCCTGAAGAATGAGATGACGGTCAATGGCCGTTTGAAGACGGTCCACGTCCTGCATCAGACGTTCGACGGCGGCATCGTGCGCTCTGGCGAGTCCGTCGGCATCGCGCTGCAGCTCGCCGGCGGAGTGAAGCGCCTTGGCGCTCATGCCGCGCGACTGGGTTTCCAGCGCGTCGAGCGCAATGCGGCGGGCACGGTCAAGCAGCACGTGAACGTCGGTGAAGTGCTCGACATTGCTGCGGATGTGAGCCGAACAGTGCATGCCGTGAATATAGTTGTCGCCGCTGATCACGCGGATGACGGCAAGCGTTCGCAGGAAGAGAACGGCGAGCTCGCGCTCGAGCATGAGGGGAATGGATTCGGTGAGGGCCTCATCCGCTTCATCGGGCGTGCTGATGCGAGCCGCATAATCCGACACCGCCTTGTCGATGCGGTCGTTGACCTCATACATGGCTTTGGCGAGCTCATCGGTGCGCACGCAGCGCTCCTGAGCCCGTCCCGGTTCCGCACCGAGACGGCGAACGTCACGCACGAGATCGAATAGCTGATCCCAGAAACGGTCCCAGGCGAGTCCCTGAACGGCAGGCACCAGAAGCTTGACCTTGGGGAGCGCGGCGCGGATGATGTCGAGCTCGTATTCGAGCAGATCGTCGAGTTCGTGCTTCTTGTCCGTCGGATCGCACATCATCCAAAGTTCGTTCACATGAGGGAATGCGCCGACGCCGAAATCCCTGACGGGAAGCGGTTCGCCGAGCGGCACCGCACCGTTCACGAGAGCGATGATCTGAAGGTCGTTCGCCGTGGCGCTGGGATAGGGCATATGGCCCGATCCGAGCGCCGCACCGATCGCGCTGGAGAAGTTGAGCGAATAGACGTTGTGTGAAAGACCGTCGCCGGGCTGCCAATCAAGCGAGCAGTTGCGGGCGAAAAGACCTGACAGGGGCTTGAGATCCTGCTCGGTTGCCGGCAGACGGCGGTAGTGGGGCTCGTCGATTTCGAGCGCACGCTGAACGAACAGATCAGCAGCCGTCACACTGTT
Organism: Sutterella sp.; assembly: GCA_017936545.1. Classification (GTDB taxonomy): domain Bacteria; phylum Pseudomonadota; class Gammaproteobacteria; order Burkholderiales; family Burkholderiaceae_F; genus Sutterella. The sequence goes on along the minus strand of JAGBFJ010000056.1, from coordinate 14,789 downwards.
CTGAAGCGTCGTGATCGCGAGCATCGTCGGGCGAAGCACGCCGTGCTGCGGAACGGACTGTTCCTCGGCCGGCTTCGCAGGCTGCTCGGGAGCCTGAGTACGGGAGGCGACACGGTCCGCCCTGCGTCGAACCGGCGCCGCAGTCCTGCGGCGCATCGTCTGCCAGACCGCACCCGCGCCGAATCCGACGCCGCAGGCGGCCAGCAGAAGCCAGGTCATAAGTTCGCTGTCCATCATATCCCTCATTCTTCACGAAGCGCAGACATTACCATAGGTCTGTGCCTGACTGAGAATTATCCGCCTTTTCGGCAAAACACCATCTCCGCCCGCTCGAGAATACGTCCGCCGGCAGGATTCGGAGCTCCGCAAAATGATGCAGTCGATTCGACTTTTATCAATAATCATTTTGACTCTGTCCTCTACAATCAAGGCGGTTTTAACCGTCCGGTCGCACTGCGGCTCAGGACCGCACCACAAGACTAGGAGACTTCTTTGTTTCAGTCACTTGACGACAAGTTTGAGCTCTGCAACGGCGTGCAGGTACCGTGCATCGGCTTCGGCACCTGGCAGATTCCCAACGATACGGCGCTCGAAAGCGCCGTGGCCTCGGCCGTCCAGCTGGGATACCGTCAGTTCGACACCGCTCAGATCTACGCCAATGCCGGCGCGATCGGACGGGCTGTGCACAATTCCGGACTGCCTCGCGAAAGCTTCTTCATCACCAGCAAGGTCTGGGGGTCGAGCCGCACGTACGACGGCGTCATGACGGCCTTTGAAGAAACGCTCGGCCAGCTCAAAACACCCTACCTCGATCTGTTCCTGATTCACTGGCCGGCCGCCCAGGGCGAACCGATGATCTGGCAGAGCCAGAACGCGGGCACGTGGCGTGCGCTGGAAGATCTGTATGATCAGGGACGCGTTCGCGCCATCGGCGTGTCGAACTTCCTTCCGCATCATCTGGTGCCGCTTCTCGCGCGTGCGCGCATCAGGCCGATGGTCAATCAGCTCGAGCTTCATCCCGGTTATCCGCAGTTCGCCGCCGTGAACTTCTGCTTCAAGCACGGCATCGCCGTTCAGGCCTGGAGTCCTCTCGGCAGAGGCGGTCTGCTTCGCAATCCCCTGCTGAACGAAATTGCCGCCAAACACGGCGTTTCTCCTGCTCAGATTGCGCTTCGCTGGTGTCTGCAGCATGGTTTTCTCCCGATCGCCAAGGCGCTCGACATGCAGCATCAGAAACAGAATCTCGACGTCTTCGGATTTGCGCTCGATTTGACCGATATGCAGCGTCTGGACGAAATGCCCCAGACAGCCTTCTCCGGTCTGCATCCGGACACAGTGACGTTCTGAAAAACCTTCCGAACAATGCGACGCCCATACCTCTTTAGAGATACGGGCGTTATTCTATTTATGGATAACGCAAACAATCGAATTTCATCCAATTCGACCTATTCCCGATCGAATAATCAGCTTCCTTCAGACAACGCCCCTTAGTTTTCCCCTATCCCATCAGAGTCTCAGGTCTATCCCTTTCTACTACTACTACCGTTGCATAAGGACTTTTAGAATGAGAAGGTAGTCTTAGACCCAGTGAGGCCCCATGAATTATTCCGGCATCGTCATCACTCTCAATGACGCAAAGTTCGACGACACCGTCGAACGTCTCGGCAAAATCGAGCAGCTTGAAGTTTTCCAGCTTGACCGCCCGACCTGCCGGGCAGTTGCAGTTATTGAATCACCCACCACCCAGGGCGAAGCCGATGTATTCGACATCGTCCGCCGAACCGACGGCGTTCTCGACGTCAGCCTCATCAATCACTACTTTTCCGACGAAGCCGCGAAGTAAAAGCGGCATCTCCATGCTCTGTTCAGGAGAAATTCAGCCATGACCAAGCAAACCGTGAATGAATCCCGCCGTACGCTCCTCAAGAGCGGCGTTGCTGCCGGCGCAGCCATGTCGATCGGCATTCCCGTGACGTCCGTCCAGGCTGCCCAGGCTCAGAAGGCCGACGAAGGCATCGTCTGGCAGAAGGGCGTCTGCCGCTTCTGCGGTACGGGCTGCGGCCTGCAGGTCGGCGTTCGCAACGGCCGCGTCGTCGCCACGAAGGGCGACCCGGACGCGCCTGTGAACCGCGGCCTCAACTGCGTGAAGGGCTACTTCAACGCAAAGATCATGTACGGCAAGGACCGTCTGACCCAGCCGCTCATGCGCAAGAAGGACGGCAAGTTCGACAAGAACGGCAAGTTCGAACCCGTCTCCTGGGATGAAGCTTTCGACGAAATGGCCCGCCAGTTCAAGCGCGTCTACGCTGAAAAGGGGCCGGCCGGCGTTGCCCTCGTCGGCTCCGGCCAGTACACCATTCCCGAAGCCTATACCGCCTCCAAGCTCTGGAAGGGCGGCTTCCGTTCGAACAACATCGACCCGAACGCCCGTCTCTGCATGGCCTCCGCCGTGGTTGGCTTCTATCAGACCTTCGGCGTCGACGAACCCGCCAACAACTACAGCGACATTGAAAAGGCCGACACGATGCTCCTCTGGGGCAACAACATGGCCGAAGCCCATCCTGTGCTCTGGTCGCGCGTTGCGAACCGCAAGCTCACTGAAAAGGGCACGAAGATCATCAACATCACGACGTACCGCAACATGAGTTCCGAACTCGCGGACGACACGATCATCTTCAAGCCGAACGCCGACCTCGCGATTCTCAACTTCATCATCCGCGAAATCCTGCACCGCGGCCTCGTCAACAAGCCGTTCGTTGAAAAGCACTGCATCTTCTGCGCCGGCGTGACCGACATCGGCTACGGTCTGCGCAAGACCGACAAGTTCGCCTATCCGGCTGAAAAGGACATCCTCGCCAAGCAGCTCAAGATCAAGCTCTCCGAAGCCGAAGGCATCGCGATGGGCCTCAAGGCGGGCATGGAAATCGAACAGAAGAATTCGGGCGGCTCCGCCGGCAAGCACTGGCAGATCTCGTTTGAAGAATTCGCCAAGGGCGTCGAACCCTACACGCTCGACTTCGTTGCTCCGCTCGCCAAGGGCGACCCCGAAGAATCGCTCGACACGTTCAAGGCCCGTCTGATGCGCCTCGCCGACCTCGTCTGCGACACGAAGCGCAACATGATGTCCTTCTGGTGCATGGGCATGAATCAGCATCAGCGCGGCGTCTGGGTCAACGAACTCGTCTACGCCATGCATCTGCTTCTCGGCAAGCATGCGCTTCCGGGCAACGGCGCCTTCTCGCTCACCGGCCAGCCCTCCGCTTGCGGCTCCGCCCGTGAAGTCGGCACGTTCTCGCATCGTCTGCCGTCCGACATGCTGGTTGCCAATCCGAAGCACCGCGAAAAGACCGAAAAGATCTGGGGCATCCCGTCGGGCACCCTCAATCCGAAGGTCGGCGCTTCCGTGATGGAAATCATGCGCGGCCTCGAAGACGGTTCGATCAACTTCGTCTGGACGCAGGTCGTCAACATCCTTCAGTCGACGCCGAACAACACGCACTGGGTGCGCGCCGCCCGCGATCCGAAGAACTTCGTGGTCGTCGCCGACGTGTATCCGACCTACTCCGCCCGTGCCGCCGACCTTATCCTTCCGGCCGCCATGCACTTTGAAAAGTGGGGTCTCTACGGCAATGCCGAACGCCGCACCCAGGGTTGGCACCAGGTCGTTCGCGCGCCCGGCCAGGCCCGCACCGACGTCTGGATGATGATGGAATTCGCCAAGCGCTTCACGGTTGACGAAACCTACCGCGCCCAGCCGCTCAAGGGCGTTCCCAACGATCAGCTGCCCGACGTCCGCGAAGCCGCGGCCGCCATGGGCATCGGTCCGAAGACTACGCTCTTCGACGTGCTCTATGCGCCGAACGAAAAGCGCAACGCCGTCTGGCCCGACCCGCTCTACAAGACCGAACTCAACGCCACCGGCGAAGCTCTCGGCCTGCCGTACTTCCCCGAAAAGGCGATGTTTACGGAATACCGTCAGTTCACGCTCGGCGACGGTCACGACCTCGCAGACTTCGACACCTATCAGGATCCGAAGACCCGCGGTCTGATGTGGCCGGTCGTCAACGGCAAGGAAACGAAGTACCGCTTCAACACCGAGTTTGACCCGTATGCGAAGGAAGACAACCTCTTCTACGGCAAGCTCATGAAGCCCGTCGCCAAGGGCGACCGCTTCGGCGTGACGGATCCCAAGGCCGTCGCGCATCCGGGCACCGCGAAGATCTTCTTCCGTCCGTACATGGACCCGGTCGAACAGCCTGATGCGCACTACGACCTCTGGCTCTGCACGGGCCGCATCCTTGAGCACTGGCACACCGGCTCCATGACGGGCCGCGTGCCCGAACTGAAGCGCGCTGCGCCTCAGGCCGTGCTCTACATGCACCCGAAGGATGCGGAAGCGCGCCAGATGCGCCGCGGCGACCTCGCGGTCGTCACGAGCCGTCACGGCGAATGCCGCGCCGTGGTCGAAACTCAGGTCCGCAACACCATGCCGCGCGGCACGACCTGGCTCGCCTTCTTTGATCCGAAGGTCGAATGCAACGCCGTGGTGATCGATGCCCTTGATCCGATCTCTCTTGAACCCGACTTCAAGAAGACCGCCGTCAAGGTTGTTAAGGCATAACGCCTCAGAGGTGATCAAGCATGACCGGCCGCAACGACAGTCTCTCGCGACGCACGCTCATCGTGCGGACGCTTGAACTTTCTGCCGCGGGCGTCGTCACGGCATTTGCCTGGGGCACCCTCGGTCTTCGCGACGCGAAGGCTCAGTGGATGCCCCGGCCGCCGGGCGCACTTGACGGAAAGGCCTTCCTTTCCGCATGCGCACGCTGCGGACGCTGCGTGACGGCCTGCCCCTATCACACGCTCAAGCTCGCCGGGCCGGGTGATCCGGCACCGGGCGGCACGCCTTTCTTCGTGCCCGAGCAGATTCCCTGCTACATGTGCAAGGACATTCCCTGCGTGAAGGCGTGTCCGACGGGGGCGCTTGATCCTCTGCTCACCAACATCGCGGACGCCCGGATGGGCATCGCGGTCGTCGATCCGTCGTCCTGCCTGTCCTATCAGGGTCTTCGCTGCGAAGTCTGCTTCCGCGAATGTCCCGAACAGGACAAGGCCATTACGATCGATCTGCACCCGCGTTCGATCAGCCGTCACGCGATGTTCATCCCGACCATTCATCCCGATCACTGCACGGGATGCGGTCTCTGCACGAAGGGATGCCCGACCGACAAGCCGGCCATCCGCATCGTCGACAGAACCGCCGTCCTCGGCAAGATCGGCGAACACTATCGTCTCGGGTGGCTTCCTGAAGACGATCCGAAGAACCAGCGCGAGGGTCTGCCCGATGTCGTTGATGATCCCAACGCGAAGGCCGGCGGTCTCGACTTCCTCAATGAGAATGCGTTATGACTGAAAAGAAACCTGTCAGACACATGGCGCCTCCGAAGTCGGCCGGCGAAGCCCTTTGGCGCATGCGTTGGACGCTGGCCCGCCGCGTCGTTCAGCTCACCGTGCTGCTTCTCTTCGCGGGCACTGCCCGCTGGGGCTGGCAGCTCATGGGCGAACCAGTTCTCGACGGAACGCTCACCAGTTCGAAATTCCTCGGCCTCATCCCGCTGTCGGATCCGCTTGCCGCGCTTCAGCGCTTTGCCGCGGGCCATATGCCGACGGTCACCGTGCTCACCGGCGCGCTGATCGTTCTGGCGGTCTACGGCATTCTCGGCTCGCGCACCTTCTGTGGCTGGATGTGCCCGATGAACATGGTGACGGACCTCCCCGACTGGCTGCGCCGCAAACTGGGTCTCGACGCCGACGTCGTGCGCACGACCAACGTCGTTCGCTACGGTCTGCTTCTTGCCAGCATCGTCATGAGCGCCCTGCTCGGCACCGCCGCATTTGAAGCGGTCAGCCCTCAGGCCTGGCTCTGGCGCGACATTGTTTTCGGCAGCGGCCTTGCCGCCCTTGCCGCAGGCTTTGCCGTCTTCGCCATTGACCTTGCTCTGATGAAGCACGGCTGGTGCGGCCACATCTGCCCGCTCGGCGCCTTCTGGGCACTCGTGGGACGCCTTACTCGCTCGCCCGGCGTGCAGGTCCACTTCAGAGACGAAGCCTGCACCCGCTGCGGCGACTGCCTGCGCGTCTGCCCGGAACCTCAGGTGATCCGCTTCAACGATCTGAAGAAGACGGGACGCATCCCTGCAGGCGAATGCCTCAACTGCGGACGCTGCATCGCCAACTGCCCCGAACAGGCTCTCAACTTCGTGCTCTTCAAAAAAGCCCCCGCTCAGAATCCTGTGCGCAAACAAGGAGAATAATCATGAAACACACCGCTACCGCTATCCTGGCTGCTGCTCTGATGCTTACCGCGGGTGCGGCCTTCTCGGCCGATGACCAGATCGTCGGCGCTCCCGGCGTCATCCCTCATCCGATCGACAGCTACCTGCCGATCTCCGTGGACAAGAACGCCTGCCTGATGTGCCATAAGGTGGCCGCCGGCGAAAAGCGCAATCCCGGTCAGATTCCCGTCAGCCATGCGACCAACGGCAAGGTGAACGGCGACCGCTGGAACTGCACGCTCTGCCATGCTCCGAGCGTTTCTCCGGAAGCCAAGGGTCAATAACGTCCTCCTCCGCTGAGGCTCCAGTGTGACAAAGGCCGGATCTCCGACGGGATCCGGCCTTTCCTTTTGCTGTACGGTTCAGAAACCTTACTTCGTCTGACGCCTTGCCATGCCGTTCTGGGTCGCCCAGACGGCCGCCTCGACTCGGCTCTTGAAGCCGAGCTTCTTGAGCAGATGCTTGACGTGCCCCTTCACGGTTCCGTCCGAGATATTGAGTTCTCGGGCAATCATTTTGTTCGTGCAGCCTTCTGCGATAAGACCGAGCACGTCGCTTTCCCGTCCGGTCAGGGACGGTCTTTCGGGCGGACGGCCGGAAGCCTTGGCGCGCAGAGACGCGGTGAGATAAGCCATCATCGACTGATCGACGATCAGGTAGCCTTCCAGCGTCTGAAGAATGCACTCGAGGAACTGCTCGGGCTCCATGTCCTTGAGGAAATAGCCGTCGGCGCCGGCCTGAATGCAGGCCGTCAGGTCCTTGCCGGAGTCGCTGACCGTCAGAATGACGATGCGCCGGGACGGATCCTCTTCCTTGAGCGTCGAGAGGATTTCTATGCCGGAACTCCCCTTCATGTTGAGGTCCAGAATCGTCAGATCGGGTTCGACACGCCGCACCAGCGCCAGCGCATCCTCACGCGTGCCGGCCTCTCCCACCACCTCGATGCTGGGCTCGAGGTCCAGAAGTTCCCGAACGCCGCGCCTCAGAAGCGGATGGTCGTCGATGACCACTACCTTATGCGTGCCGTTCTCCGTCATAACTCTCCTCTCAGATAGAACAACAAATGCACAGAACCATTTGTAATTTTACCGTTTTTGTTCGCCGGAGTTTCCGTGCGGGACGGTAAGGATTACGCGTGTTCCGCCCTCGGGCGCAGCTCGTTCGATGGTGAGTTCGCCTCCCAGGGCCTCCGCTCGTTCGCGCATGATCGTCAGTCCGAAATGACGGTAGCGGCCCGCCTGCTCCGGAATGCCGACGCCGTTGTCTTCGACGGTCAGGACGACTGCGCCGCTCTCTCTGCGGGACATCGTCACCAGTATTTCCGTCGCCCTGGCATGCTTTTCCACATTGATCAGGGCCTCGCGCAGAATGTGGATGACGTGGACCTGTTCGTTGGGCGAAAGCTCGATGCCGACCAGCGTGTTTCTCACTGTCACGGGAAGCCCGGTTCGGTTTCGGAATTCGTCGGTCGTTTCTTCGATCGCTCCGTTCAGCCCCGCGCTGCTGATCTGAAGTCTGAATGCCGTAAGCACTTCGCGAAGCTGGGAATAAGCCGTGGAAATACCCTGAGAGAGCTCGTTGACCGTGGAAAGCACCTTGTCTCTCGGCTCATTGCGTTCGACGAAAATCTTGAGCCGGTGCATCTGAATGCGGGAAAAGGAAAGCGACTGCGCAATCGAATCGTGAAGTTCCCGGGCGATGGTCGAACGCTCTTCAAGCACCGCAAGACGGCGGTCGTCCAGCTGCCGCGTCACGCGTTCGATGCTGCGCCCGACTGACTGCGCCAGCGCCAGACTGAGGTCGGTCTGCCATTTTTCCAGCGATTCGGCGTGAAAACCGAGTTCAAGCATGCCGGCCTGCGGTGTGGTTTCGGAAAGCGCCACCGTCTGAATGACGACGCGGTCCATGGCGTCCCAGCCGCTGCTCTTCGCGAGCACATAAGACGACTCTCCGGCACCCACGCGCACGCAGGCGCCTTCCGCCTCCATCAGCCGGCAGGCCTCGTCCAGAATCGCACTGAGGCCTTCCGCCTCAAAGCGCTCCCCGTATCGGACCGACTGACCGACGCGGCTCAGAAGCTGAAGACCTTCGTTGCGGCGGTTGAGATCCCGAGTTTTGCGTGCCACTTCCGCCTCAAGGTTGCCGTAGAGGCGTCCCAGCTCGTCGACCATGTAGTTGAAGGCGGAACTGAGCCGCCCAATTTCATTGGGAACGCCGACTCTCGCTCTGACGGAGAAATCGCCCCTGCGCACGGCGTTGGCTGCCGAGCCGATTTCGGAAATCGGTTCGAAAATGCTTTTTTTCATGACCCGGAGCATCAGCCAGCTTACGCCAAGCGCACCGCTCAGAATGACGGCAAGCAGCCATTTGAGGAGCGCCAGACGTTCATTGAGCCCGGTTTCCAGCGTCTGAACAAAACGGTCCACGTCTTCGACGAAGCTCGGAATCTCAGTCACGATCCGCCGTCTGGCTTCAAAATTCCGAATGCTCGCTTCGGCGAGCGGGCGGATGTCGTTTTCGAAACGGGCCTTGAGCGCCTTGTACTGCCGGTAGGCCTCGTCGCCCTCCGTCTGCTGAATGCCGTTGAGAAGTCCCCGGCTCACGAGCTTTGCGCCGAATTCCTCGCAGGCGCGCGTGGTCTTGAGTTCCCGCGCTTCAAAGTCGCTGAACGGATCAGCGACGGCGAGCGCCAGCTTGTAACTCTGCATGCGCATGCTGCCCGAGACATTGATGGCCCCGCCCGATCCGGTGGACAGTTCGGTAAGAACGATGGCGGGCAGCGCCACCAGCATCATCAGAAGAGTGATCGTTCCGAAAACGAGCTGAAACTGACGGGCGATGGAACCACGAACCCAGGCGATGAATTTGAGAAGCATGCGGCAGATCCGAAAAACGAGCGCGAAAAAAGCGGACAGCCGAAACTGTCCGCCGGATTCGGAAAATATTTTAAAGCGTCTCGATGCCGGTCACCTTAAAGCCCGCACCGGTGACGACGGCAGCGAGCATGACGTCTGAACAGCCTGCCGCAGCCTTGACGCGGGCCTCGTTTTTCTCAAGGCTCACCTCGACTTCCTGAACGCCGGGCAGCGCGCGAAGCGCTTTTTCAACCGCCGCGGTGCAGTGGCCGCAGTGCATGCCTTCGATATGAATCACCTTTTCCATCATTTTGCTCCCAGAAGTACTGTCCTCGGCCTCATCCGGCATTTCATCCGGCAGGCTTGCGGACTTGAAGAAACGCAGACGCAGCGCGTTCGTGACGACGCTGACGGAACTCATGCTCATGGCCGCCGCCGCAATCATCGGATTAAGAAGCAGCCCGAAAGCGGGCCAGAGCATGCCCGCCGCCACCGGAATGCCGGCAGCGTTGTAAAAAAAGGCCCAGAAGAGATTCTGGCGAATGTTGCGCATGGTCGCGCATGAAAGATCATACGCGTCGACTGCGCCGGCCAGCGTGCTTCTCATCAGAACGACGTCAGCACTCGCACGGGCCACGTCCGTACCGGCGCCGATGGCAAGACCAACATCCGACTGCGCCAGTGCCGGCGCGTCGTTGACGCCGTCGCCGACCATGGCGCAGGGACCTTCCTGCTGAAGACGGCGCACGTGCGCAGCCTTTTCTCCCGGCCGCACGCCGGCTATAACGTCCTTCTCATCGATGCCCGCCCGTCCGGCGACGGCTTTTGCCGTCCGCGCATTGTCCCCGGTCAGCATGACGACGCGCAGGCCCCGGGCCCGAAGCGCGCGCACGGCGGCGGCACTCGTCGGCCTCACTCTGTCGGCAGGCGCGATCATGCCGAGCACCTGACCGCCCGATGCTGCGAAGAGCGGTGTTGCGCCTTCCGCAGCGGCCGCCTCTGCCTGAACAGCCAACGCTTCGCCCACTTCAATCCCGAGCGAAGCCATCAGCGCGGCGCTTCCCACCGCACAGCGTGTACCCGAAATGTCGGCGGTCACGCCGCCTGGCATCTGCTGAAAGCTCTCTGCCTCCTGAATCGGAAGTCCCCGTCTCTCCGCCTCTCGGACCACGGCGCCGGCGAGCGGATGCTCGGACGGTTTCTCCGCAGCGGCGGCCACCATCAGAAGCACCGCATCCAGTCCGGGCGCCGCGGGCACAATCCGGACGACCTCGGGCCTTCCTTCCGTCACCGTTCCCGTCTTATCGAGCACGAAGGTCTTCACGCTGCGAAGACGTTCAAGACCTTCGGCATGCTTGAAGAGAACGCCGAGCGAAGCACCCCGTCCCATGCCGACCATCACGGCGGTCGGAGTCGCCAGTCCGAGCGCACAGGGGCAGGAAATCACCAGAACGCTGATCGCGCAGGTCAGCGCAAACTCCAGACTTTCTCCCGCGAGCAGCCAGCCGGCAAATGTCAGAAACGCAATGCCGATGACGGCAGGAACAAAGATGCCGCTGACGCGGTCGGCCAGTCTTGCAACAGGCGCCTTGGAAGCCGTCGCCTCATCCACCAGCCGGATGATCTGGGAAAGCACCGTGTCGTCTCCGACGCGCGTTGCCCGCATGCGGATGCAGCCGGCCTCAAGCAGCGTCGCGCCCGTCACGGTCGAGCCCTCCGTTTTTTCGACAGGCAGACTTTCTCCCGTGACGGCGGACTCATTGACGACGCCGGCCCCCTGCGTCACGACGCCATCAACCGGAACGGTTTCTCCGGTCTTCACGATCACGGTGTCGCCCGATGCGACGTCGGCGGCATTGACCGACACTTCACGCCCGTCTCGGACGACCGTCGCTCTGGCTGGCGCCAGCTTCATGAGGGCGGTCACAGCTTCGGCCGTGCGCCGTTTGGCGCCGGCTTCGAAATATTTGCCGAGCGAAATCAGCGTCACGATCATCGCGGCCCCTTCGAAATAGAGGCTGTGTCCAAAATGGGCCAGATGATGCTCGTCGTGAACGGCTGCCGCCCCCATCAGACGATAGATCACATAAACGCCGAAAACAACGGCCGCGCCCGACCCGACGGCGATCAGGCTGTCCATGTTCGGCGCACCGCTCAAGAGCGCTCGGAAGCCGTTCACGAAATAGCGGCGGTTGATCAGCAGAACGGGAAGCGTCAGCAGAAACTGCGTAAAGGCCATCTCCGGCGCATGGCCGATGCCCGAGAGCATGTCGGGAAGCGGCAGTCCCATCATGCCGCCCATGGAGAGCCAGCAGAGCGGCATCAAAAAGGCAAACGAGGCCCAGAGCCTCCTTCGCGCCGCTTCCGGGGAATCCGCTTCGACGGCCGCCGCCGGTCCGGAGACGGCCTCGGCCGGGCGCTTACCGCTTCCGTGAAGCGACGCGCCGTACCCGGCATCGGCAACGGCGCGCTCGATGTCGGCGGCCGACAGTCTGGTTTCGTCATACGTCATGCGAAGCGAATTGCGAAGCAGATTCACTTCCGCGAACTCGCATCCGTCAAGCTTCGAAACCGCCTTTTCAACGCGTGCCGAACAGGCGGCACAGCTCATCCCGGTAATGTCAAACTGCTCAGTGCGCACGGATTTCGAACTCCCGACAGGCTTTTTCATTAATGTTGAATGAGTATACATAGCGGTTCCCTTTTTACAAGAACGCACTGAAAAGGAATATAGTTTCCAAAAAGATACCGTGGAGTTCCGACGTGACATTTCAGGATGATCGCACGCCTTCGGGCAAACCGCAGTGTCCCGTGGCGCTGACGCTTTCTCTCATCGGCGGCCGCCACAAGGCGCTGATCCTCTGGAACCTGTTGGAAGGCACCATGCGCTACAGCGAACTTCGGAGGGCGGTTCCTGCTGCGACGCCGAAAATGCTGACGCAACAGCTTCGCGAACTCGAAGCAGACGGCCTGCTGACGCGCAGAATCTATCCCGTCGTTCCTCCGAAGGTCGAATACTCCCTGACGCCCGCCGGCGAATCCATCCGTCCGATTCTGAGCGCCATGTACCGATGGGGCAGAAGCTATCTCGAAAGCCGGAACCGTCCCGTCGGGTGCTCAATGAAACCGCCCGCCGAGGACGAGCCTCAGACGGGCGGCGAACAGACTCTTCAGGGACGATCCTGCTGCGGGCGCTGAACAGACGGTCAGCTGCGGTCCGGCGGAACGGATCCTCCGGATTCTTCAGCCGGGTCCCGACGTGCCATTTCCCGTTCGCCCCATCGGTCGAGCGTTTCGCGAACCGACTTCCAGAGGGCTTCAAGCCTTCCGAGCCAGCCGTCCACACGATCGGCGAAGACCCGGCAGATGGCGCGGAATTCCTCGGGCGAGGCCAGAAAGGCGATCAGCAGCGCTGCCGCTGCCAGCACGATGCCGTAAAGAAGCAGTGCGGCGACTGCGGCAAGCGCGGACAACAGCAGCACGGCAAGCGCAGCCACCGTCAGGATCTTCAGCATCGTCTTCAGCAAACCGTCCTCCTCAGAGCACGCGGCGGTGCTGGATCAGATGCAGTCCGAGAAGCGCCAGAAAAGCGCCGCCCGCCCAGACATGGGTCCGCATCTGCGTCGTGCGCCAGTAAAGCGCGCCGACGCTCAGCAGAAGCAGCCCCAGCATCGAGCGGTTCTGCAGCGTTCTGGCCGCACGGCCCGAAGCGTGTGCGTAGGCCGCCGGCATCAGGAGGCGTGCGGCCTCTCCAAAGACGCGGACGGCGCCGACATCGATCGCCTTGGCGCTCGTCCCGCACACGCGCAGACGGCGCCTTCCCCGTCCGAGTCCGCGCACGGCGGCTGAGCCGCATCCGTGCCGAGCATGCCCGCATAACTCTCGATCAGTCCAAGCAGCGCATCGGCATTCGGAAACTGCATGTGCTGTGTCCGAGTCCGGCGATCAGGCTGCGGTCTGCTGCACAGCAGTTTCACGAGTTTCCGCGACGGCAGCGGCGGCTTCTTCAGCCTTCGCCTTCTTTTCCTGAGTCTTGACCTGAGCCTCAGCCGCCGCATCGGCAATGTCTTCGCGCACGCTTTCGACGCCGCCGAGAAAGAAGAGCCCATATTTCGTTGTCTGATTCATACTGATGACCTCCTCCCGAAGCCCCGGGGCGTGCCAGGTGAAGCATCGGGCAAATACCGCCGGGTTTCCGTCGCTCGTCCGTTTCAGACGGACAAAAAACCAATAATGAAAATCATTCTCATTCTAAACCAGCAATACGACGGCCGCCCGTCAGTTGAAATTCAATCGAATTATTTTGCTCTTTATGGAATTTTTAGAAAAGATGAGGATCAAAGATCATTTTTAGCGCTCCACTTTTATCTCGGATCAGAAAAAGCATGAATAGTCCGACGGGAGGATGAATTTCCCGCGATACTTTCTGTCGGAACGGCAGGGCTTCGCGTTTCAGCGCGCCCCCGCCGAATTCCTCAACCGAACGGCACCCCCATTCCGACCATGACAAAGTGCATATTTTCTCTGGAGGCCGCCCTGCGGAGCCTCATTCCGAGTCCGCTCGACATCGTGCTGAATCATTTCCGTGCCATGGATAAATCGGCGTTTCCCCAGACGTTCGCCGGTCTGGCACGAGCCGGCGTGTCCGCCGGCCTCATCGAATCGCTCAAGACGCTGAGCAAAGAAAAATCCGTCCGCGAGTGCGTCATGGTCAGCGCCGCCGTGGATGCCGTCTTCAGTCTCGCCAAAGAATCGTACGCGGCAAAATCACAGGTAGACCGCTATCTGCGGCAATGGCTCCGAGGCGATGCTTCGGTCCGCTCAGCCGTCGCCGAAGCCGTCGCAGGCGAATACGGCACCCAGCTGCCGGCTCGTAGCCGAACGAAAACGCGTCCGATCATGCCGGCAGGCGCAAGAATCTCCGTCAGGGTCTGCCCGGAGCTGCTGTCATCCTGATGCCGAGACGCTTTTTGGTACGGCGCATCAGCTCCGCAGCATAAGCAGCCGCATTGTCATAGGTAATGGCTCTGCCGCCGCCCGCCTCTCCTCTGGCCTCCAGACGAGGGATGCTGTTTTCAAAAGTCTGGAACACCACTGCGGTCACTGCCTGCCCGTGCGTTTCCACGGTGTAGGTCAGCACGAACGAGCACGCCTGCGGACCGTCGCCGGGTTCGATATGGCGCACTTCACTGCCCGAACTTCGGATGCCCTCGTCGACCGCCTTCACGAGCTGACTGCTCTTGACATCGGGATTTCGAAGAACACAGACCGTCGTGAGATCGACGGGCCGCGTCATGGCGTCAGCCGGAATGGACTCCCGAGGACCTCCGAGACTCTGGCAGCCCGAAAGCAGACATGCGAAGACCGCGCCTGCTGCGGGGAGGATTCGCCTCAAAACGGTGGGAAGATGAGTCATGGGAATGTCCGGCTGATGCACAAATCAAGGAATCCCATACTAGCAGAGCGGCTCTGTCCGCGTGTCATACCGAAACGAACGGATACCAAGCCCTGCAGCGCTTCGGCGTCAGCCTGAAGCCGTCTTTCCGCGGTCCGTTTCGGAGTTTCATTTGTAGATTTCGAAAATCCGATCAACTTTTTT
>JAGBFJ010000007.1 GCA_017936545.1 Sutterella sp. | reverse complement strand
GGAAGAAAGCCGCTTGCTTGAAATTGTACCTTCTGCTTCCCATCTTCGAATGGTTGCCGGAGTTCGTCTGACCAGTTTGGAAACATCCCAATCTTTATAGGTAGTCATAACAATTACTTATTCCTATGTTTTACTATTTTTTCTTCAACAGGACAAAGCTCTCCGAGGGAGGAGTTCGATTGAAGGGCGGTCATGATGCGCCTCTTGTGTGAAAATAGCTGCGGTTTTGCGAAGCCCGGTCTTGTGGCGTCGGGTCAGCGCTCCTGCGGCGGATCTTGTGCGGGAAATCCGCCGATATTCTGAGCATAGAACCCGGCGGCCGAGGCCGACAGCAGAGAAGCCCCTAGGGAAAACAGACGACGGTATTTTTCGAAAAAATCACGAGGACAACCGGAATGGTCTGCGGAGGGCACGGTCAGCCTGCGGACGATGTCTGAGCCGCTTCACCGGCGTACGACTGATGCCGGAAAGGCACAGAGGCATCCGAGAAAGAGCGTTCGGAAGCGCACGGCCATTTGTAACAGAACTCGGACCCGGCGTCGGTGCCGGCTGTTCGGAAAAAGCTGCTTCCGGCTCGTTCCCCGCATCGGATCCGAGAATGGCGCACATGACTTTTCTGCCTTCGAGATGTAAAGAAAAGTCTCCTGATATGTCGCCATAATTAGGCGGGTTAATCCTAATTGCATGAAGATAAACAGATTTTGAAAGCGCGAATGCTCATCAGCTTTCCGTGCGGGGGCTGAACCTGGTTTAATGATCAACAAATCGTTACATTTGGAAACATCTTACCTGCCTCTAATGGTAATCACGAATGGACTAAGAGGCATATAGTTCCGCTCCCGAAAAATCACACGCACCCACGGCGGTTTTTTCATTGCTGCGCAGGGCCCGAGCTCACTTCGGGCGCTGCAAGGTCTTCTGTTCACGGGCGGACTCCGACGCGATCACGGGTCGGCCCGGCCGGAAGGGAGCGGTGATTTTTCACTTGCCGCAGGTAGAGTTTTTCCTCGGCGAAAGCGCGCGGGCGTTATTCCCCCGGTCAGGTTCCGGCTTCTCCCGCATTTGTTGACTTTCGGCTGTCAAAACAAAAAAACAGCCCCCTGAGCGTGACGAACTTCCGGCCTCAACCACTGATATCCCCGGACGGCATGAAGCGGGCGCTCAAAAAACAGGAGACTATCGTGATCAAGAATCTCAATGATGCGACGATCAGCCACGTGGTTCGTTTTGCTCTCGCCGACGAAGCGCTGCAGCAGCGCTGCGACGAGGTGCTCTGCATGCACTGCAGCAACTGCAGCTGGATGGCCGGCCGCGGCGCGCTGATGGGTTTCTGCAACCGCTACGCCCGCATCGTCTACCACCGCAATGAAACGGGCACGGCGCACGAAGACTGGTGCGAAGTCCAGCACTGCGATGCCTATCCTGCCGACGGCGGCAACTGATGAAGAAGGGCGGCCGAAGCCGCCCCTGAGCATAATTTCCGACAGACCGTTCACCGGTCTCAGGTCGCGGCTCTGGCCATGATCCAGATGTATTCATCGGGCGCGGAACCTCTGCGGATAGTGACTGTCAGCTTCGTGCCGTCCGTCTTCGAGAAGGTCAGCTCCCGGCTGCCGTGTTCGGCGATGATTTCCGAGGTTTCGCTAGCATCCAGCAGCGAGACGAAGGCCTCCCGGCATTCGGGTGCAAGATATTTCTGCGCATAGGTCTTCACCGTCGAGCTGAAGCGGCAGTTCTCCGCCTCGAGAAGCTTCGCAAAGAGCGACGACTTGTAGATGACGCGCGCGGTATCGCGCTTCACGTCGACGATGTTGACGCTGAGGAACCGGTCGCCGATGGCCTCGATCAGGGTGTCGCGGTCTTCCTTTTCCTGCAGCAGGGTCTCGAGCTGGCGGTTCCAGGCACGGCTGAAGCGCTCGTCGCCCATTTCTTCGTAATGGCGGCGCTTGGCGTCGTACATCCGCATTTCAGCGGTACTGAGAAGCTCGTCGACCGTCCTGCCCGGAGCCATGACGGCGAGTCCTGCGGACATGCTGTAGTGGAAGGTCTGGAGATGAGCCATCATGCCGGCGATGCGCGTGCGAAGCCCTTCTTCGGAAATCCCGCTGCCGAGTACCACGAACTCGTCGCCGCCCACGCGGAAGACGTCCGCGCCTGCGAAGTAGGAGCGAAGCGCCGCCGCGGTCGTCGAGAGCATGCGGTCTCCCGCGGCATGCCCGAGCGTGTTGTTGAGCTGATGCAGGCCGTTGCAGTCGCAGTAGAGACAGTACTGGCCGGCCGGCATGTCTTCGCGAAGAAGCGCAAGCGCCTTTTCGAAGGACTGACGGTTCTTGAGACCCGTCACGGCGTCGGTCGATCCCATGTGTTCGATGCGCGCGGAATAGTCGATGTTCGTGAGCGCCATCTGGAAGCTGCTCGACACGGATTCAAGCGCCGAGCAGTCCTGCCAGGACCGGCGGATGCTGACTGCGCCGAGAAGACCGATGAGTTCGCGGCTGCTGTTCATGACGGGCGTGAACATCATGCCGCCGATGTCCATCTTGCGGAGCCGTTCGGAGACGATGCCCGTCGCCAGACTGAGTTCGTCGTAGTTCTGCAGGAGCACGCTGTGCCCGGAAGCAAGTCCCCGGAAGTTCTGTCTGAGCAGGCCTTCGATCGCCCTGGTGTGCACGGAGGTCGGATGTTTGGCATCCGACGAGTAGAAGACGTCCGTCACTCGGCCTTTTTCGATGCGGAAAAACGCGGTTTCAGCCGCCGACATGCTCTCGGCCACCTTCTTGAGCGCATCTTTGAAAAGAGACGGCTTGGTGTGGGCGTCGAAAAGTGTCTGCTGGACTTCAAACATGTAGACGGTCTGCTCCAGACGCATCCGTTCTGCTTCGCTGTCCCGGCGGACCTGCTTCAGAATCCAGGCCAGATAGGCGCCCAGAAGCAGAACCTCGAGACCGCAGAGAAGAAAGGAGAGCTTCTTCATGTGGTCGGCCGATGCGAACGCCGCGTCTCGGGGCACGTTGAGCTGCATCATCCAGCCGCCTTCGCCGACGGGAAGGTAGTGCGTGACGAAAAGCACTTCCTGCTTGCGTGAACGGTAGGACGTGTAGCCCTCGCGCTCTTCGGCAAAGTCGCGCTTCATCTTGTCGAAGTCGAAGCCCGGCGCAAGGCGCGGCTTCAGTCGGTCTTCATCCCAGAGATTGCCCAAAATGGAACGCCAGGTGTTGAGGAGCATCTCGCCGCGGCGGTCGATGATGTGAAGTTCCGCTTCGCCGCCGTAGGCCGTGATGGTCACTCGGTCGGCAAAGGTGGTTGTGAGTTCGGTGAAGCCGAAGACAACCGCCATGATCCTGCCGTCCTCGATGACGGGCACCGTCTGATAGTAGACCTGAACGTCCGGTGAACCGGGCATGGCTGTCACGCCGGAAAGATAGGGGGACCGGGAAGCCTCCTCGCCGAAGTCGAAGGAATGCTGGTTCGGATCCATGCCGCCGAGATGCGAAATGAAGGTGCCGTCCGGAAGGAGCACCGCCACGGCGTCGAAAGTCTGTCCCTCATGCATGAGGGGAATCATGGCGGAGAGTTCGGAGAGCGGCTTGAGGCCGTGCCGGGCGATCGTGCGGCTCAGCACCATCAGTTCCTCGCGGTCCGCGTCGAGCAGCTCGCGAAGCGTTGCCGCACGCTGCTGGGCAGTTTCCTTCAGGCGCGTATAGCTTGCCTTTTCCGCATAGTCGGTAACCTGAACGACGGTGATGCCGAGCACGAGCAGAATGAGCGCCACCACCGACAGCGCGGCGGCAATGTAGCGGTTGAAGCGGCGGCTTGATTTCATCATTCTCGGATTCCGGACAATGTTTGCAGAATGCCATCCTGAAGATGCGGCATCGAATTGGGGTTAAAACGGATGAGAGGTCGGAAAAAGGAGTGAGTTGATTCTGCTCAGAAATTTGGTCGCCGAAGTCGGCATGTTCATGTGTAAAAACTCTTGATGGGAATATTTTAATAGATTTGCAGTATTAGAGAAAGCTTCAGGGACACGTCGGGAATCACGGAGAACGAAGCTCGGGTCAGACAGAAAAACCTCCGCTCCTTTCAAAAAGCCAGAAGAATTCCTCGCGTCTGTTTTCGCGGACTGACGAAATAATGCGAAGGCGGATCATTGCGCCGCGGCGGGTGCGAAGGTTCGCCTCAGTGCGCGGGTCCAGGCTCAGTGCATTCCTGAGCATCCGGACGTAGAGGAGCCGCCTGACGGAAGCGGCGGATGCAGGATCGACTTCGGATGCGGCATAGGCACTGACTCTGTCGGCGAAGCAGCCGCCTTCGAATGCCAGACGCTCGGGAGAGGAAGACATGCAGAGCGACCGGGCGCGGCCCGTCTCGGCATCGACGGCAAAAGCGCCGAGGAAATGATCCGCGACCACGGCGGCAAACGCATCCCGATCGCGCTTTTCGGTGAGAACGGCTTCAAGCAGACGATTCCGGTTTCGGATCTTCGGCTCATGCTGCTTTTCCTCGTAATGACGCCGCTTGTCCTCATACATTCGCTGCTCGGCAAGCGCGATCATCGCATCGATGCCGTGCGCAGACGCTTCGGACGTGCCGGCCGAAATGCTGTAGCCGTCTTCGGCATCTGCAACGGAGATCTGCGCCTTTCCGTCGTAGGCCGTCGTCCTGACGCGTCCGGCGAAGGTCGTGAGAAGTTCGGTATAGCCGTAGAGGACGGCAATCGTCCGGCCGCCGTTTTTCACCGGCACGACCTAATAGACGGACTTGACGGAGGTCGTGCCCGGAAGCGGCACGACGCGGGACAGATAGGGCGCACGCAGCGCTTCGCTCTCGAAGTCCGGTCCGAGCAGGGGCTCGATGCCGGCGTTGGTATAGAGCGTCCCGTCGGGCAGGAGCAGGGCGGTCATGTTGAAGGTCTGGCCTTCGTGAAGCGCAGGAAGCAGGGATGGGATTTCATCCTGCATGGTGAGACCGTGACGCCCCAGCATGCCTGCAAGCTCGCAGAGTTCCTCGGCGTCGCCGTGGACGAGATTCTTCAGGTTGTGAGCAAGCTGCGCAGTTGTTTCGTCAAGATGCGCGATGCAGGACCGCACGGTGACCCGCGAGATGCGCAGGGCCGTCCCCGTCATGATCAGTGCAAACAGCACAACCAGATTAGCCCGGAGGCGATATGGCTGTTTGAATGTAGACGAAACTGCATGGATGAAGAGGTATGCCTCACGCGGCGGCGGGCCGCACGATGCAAAAAAGCATAGTCTCTGTATGACCGGAGCGACTCTAGGGGGAATCGAGCGAAATGGCCCGCATGCACGGCCGCAGATCAAAAGATCTGCCGTCCCGCGTATAAAACCGCTCCGCGGCCGCCGTATGGCTAATGATGATCTCGAAACGATAGTCTGCGGTTATGCTGTGTATCCTCAAAAGGACGGCTTCGGGAAAATACGGGATCTCGAAAACACCTGCCGCGCAGGAAATGAAAAAGAATTCATTCCGCCCGCGGCACGAAGGCGGGAGAGCGGTACGCAGGATCCGCAGGGGGCGTTCCCGGCGGCGTCGTCCCGTCTGCAGACACTACGACATACACCCAAGAAAGGAAGTAATACCTCAAAAAACGATGCTTTCTTCACACACGGCCCGGGCTGGCTTCTGTAAGATCATCCCATGCCTTCTGAGAGAAGGCAGACAGGAACGCCCGAAAGGGCACCGCCGACGGTATCCCGAGGGG
Organism: Sutterella sp.; assembly: GCA_017936545.1. Lineage (GTDB taxonomy): Bacteria > Pseudomonadota > Gammaproteobacteria > Burkholderiales > Burkholderiaceae_F > Sutterella. Next base: position 35,793 of record JAGBFJ010000007.1, on the reverse strand, counting down.
CCTCTGCCGACGGACGGTTCAGTCTCCGTGACCCGATGCCGGATCCTCTCCGGTCCAGCCGATCCGCTTTTCCCGTTCTACGCGGCATCGCAGTCTTTTCGGTTCACATGTTTCTGCGCATGCCGGATCAAGTCCCCGGCAATTCCAAACACAATCACGCATTACAGATACTACGGAGTTCAAAATCATGCAGTTCAAGAAGCTTTTCGCCCCTGTCGCCGTGTCCGCCGCGCTTGCCTTCGCGTCCCTTTCGGGTTCCGCGTTCGCAGCTGAAACGATCAAGATCGGCGTGACGCCGGTGCCCCACGCCGACGTGGTCAACTTCATCAAGCCTCAGCTCGCCAAGGAAGGCGTGAACCTCAAGGTCGTCGAATTCAACGACTACGTTCAGCCGAACCTTGCGCTCGACAGCAAGGACCTCGACGCCAACTACTTCCAGACGATTCCCTATCTTGAAGAGTTCTGCAAGCAGCACAAGCTCAATTTCGAAATTCTGGTGTCCGTCCATCTTGAACCGATGGGTCTCTACTCCAAGAAGGTGAAGAGCGTCGCCGACATCAAGAAGGGCGACAAGATCGCCGTTCCGAACGATCCGACGAACGAAGGCCGCGCGCTTCGCGTGCTTGAAAACGCCGGTCTCGTGAAGCTCGCCAAGGACTTCAAGCTGACCGACGGTCTCGGCGGCATTGTTGAAAATCCGCTCAAGCTGAAGTTCGTCGAACTTGAACCGGCTCTCCTGCCGCGCGCCCTTGACGACGTCCAGGCGTCCGTCATCAATGCCAACTACGCGCTTCAGGCCGGCTTCAACCCCGCCAAGAACGCCATCGCTCTCGAAGCCAAGTCTTCGCCGTTCGGCAACGTCGTGGTGGTCCGCAAGGGCGATGCCCAGAAGGAAGCCTTCCAGAAGCTGAAGAAGGTCATCACGTCGCCTGAGGTGAAGAAGTTCATCGAAGACAAGTATCAGGGCGGCGTCATCCCGACCTTCTGATTTCTGAAGAAACCTGAGCGATAATGAATCCGGCGCTTCATGGGAAGCGCCGGATTTTTTGACTCAAAGAGCTGTATTCCCGCAGTGCCTTGCGCAGGCGCTGCGCAGTCCGAGGGAAATCTCCGCCATGTCAGCCGTAACGCCGACCCAGACCGAGCTACTGGCCCCGAACCGAGAGGTGCTGACCGCCTCTCACTGGGGCATTGTCCGCGTGAAGACCGAAAAAGGCCGCATCGCCGGCATCCGTCCCTGGGAGGGCGATGCCGCGCCGTCGCCTCTCATCGGCGCGCTTGCCGAACATCCGTATTCGTCCGTGCGCATTCTGCATCCGATGGTGAGGCGCAGCTATCTTGAAGCGGCCGAAAACGGCTTGCCGCCGGAGGAGACCCGGTCGCTGCGCGGCGACGCCGAGTTCGTGCCGGGCTCCTGGGCCCGTGCGCTGACGCTCGCCGCCCGCGCCGTTCAGAAGGTTTACGACGAATACGGACCTTCCGCCGTCTGGGGCCGTTCCTACGGCTGGAAGTCGGCGGGCAACGTCAACTCCTCGATCGGTCTGCTGCAGCGTCTGCTCGCCCTCAAGGGCGGCTGGGTGCAGACTTTCAACAGCTATTCGACGGCGGCGATCGGCACGATTCTTCCCTACGTCTGCGGGCAGAAGGATCCGAAGTGCACGGCCTGGCCGCAGGTGCTTGAACATGCCGAACGCATTGTTCTCTGGGGCTGCGACCCGCTCGTCACCAACGACATCGACTGGACGACGACCCTGCATCAGTCGACGCCGCTCTTTGCCGGGATGAAGGATCATCCGCGCATCCGCGTGATCGCGGTCAATCCCGTGCGTCCCGAAACGGCCCGGGCCGCCGGCGCCCGCTGGATCGCGCCTCTCCCGGGAACCGACTGCGCGATGATGCTCGGCATGATGCATGCGCTCGTGACTCGCGGTCTGGCCGACAAAGCCTTTCTTGACAGGTACTGCAGCGGATGGTCCGAATTCGAGGCCTATCTCTTCGGGCGCACGGACGGCGTCGAAAAAACGCCGGCCTGGGCGTCGGGCGAATGCGGCGTGGACGAGGAGACGATCGTTTCTCTGGCGCTCGAACTGCAGTCGCACCGCACGATGATCATGTTCGGCTGGGGGCCGCAGCGCGCCCGCTACGGCGAGCAGCCGGTCTGGATGGCCTGGGCGCTTGCGGCCGTGATCGGTCAGATCGGTCTGCCGGGCGGCGGCATCGGCACGAACTATCACTACAGTTCCGGCGGCTGGCCGGGAAGCGGCGCGCCGTTTCTCAACTACATTCCGACCCGCCTTGAGCCCGTCGAGCCGCCGAAGCACCCGTGGAAGGGCAGCCGTTTTCTTCCCGTCGCTTCGATTGCCGACGCGCTTCTCAATCCGGGCAAGACGATTTCCTGCAACGGTCACTCCCTCACTTATCCCGAGATCCGGCTGGTCTTCTGGGCGGGCGGCAATCCGTTCGCGCATCATCCGAACGCAAACCGTCTTGCCGAAGCCTTCCGCCGTCCCGACGCCGTCATCGTGTCCGATACGGTCTGGAGCGCCACGGCGCGCCGCGCAGACATCGTGCTTCCCGCCGCCACGGCCTTCGAGCATCCCGACATCACGCCGATCGGCACCTATTCGAATGACGGCGTCGCCGCAATGCAGCAGGTGATCGCGCCCGTCGGCGAATCCCGTTCGGACTGGGCAATCTTTTCCGATCTGGCCGAGCGTCTCGGCGTCGGTCCTCAGTTCACCGAAGGACATGATGAAGAAGGGTGGATCCGCCGGCTTTACGCCGAAAACCGCGCGGTGGCGGCCGCACGCGGCATTGAGATGCCGGGTTTCGACGAATTCTGGCGCGAAGGCGTCTATCTCTATCCTGAAAACGAGGCGGAAAAGCACTTCGTCGCCTGGGCGGACTTCAGAGAGGATCCCGAAGCGAATCCGCTCAGAACCGAGAGCGGGCGCATTCAGCTTTATTCGCCGAAGATCGCGTCCTACGGCTATGACGACTGTCCCGGCTGGCCGGTCTATATTCCGCCCTTTGAAGATCTCGGCGACGGTCTCGACGCACGCGGCGACGTGCTGCGTCTCGTCTCTCCGAAGACCGGCCGGCGCCTGCACAGCCAGCTTGACGCCGTTTCCGGACGCAGGGGCAATGTGGCCGGGCGCGAGCCCTGCGGCATCAGTCCCGAGGATGCGCGGGGCCGCGGCATTGAAACGGGCGACCTCCTGCTGGTGCGGAACGGCCGCGGCGCACTGATAGCGGGCGCCGTGGTGACGCCCGACGTCGGCCGGGGCGTGCTGCTTCTTCGCCACGGCGGCTGGTTCGATCCCCAGAAGGTGGCCGAGAAGGGGAGCGTGGACGTTCACGGAAGCGCCAACGTGCTGACGCCGGACATCCCGGCGTCCCGCCTCTCGTACGGCAACATTTCCTCGACCGCGCTGGTGACCGTGGAAAAGTTCACAGGGCCCGCGCCGGAGGTCTCGGTTTTTAGACCGCCCGCTTCCGTCACTGATCCTGTTTCTCAGTCATCCAAAGAGGACTGAAAAAGAAGCCCGGGTTTCGCGCATCGGCGCCGCTCGGGCTTTTTCGTCGCCGCTCAGACTGCAAGAAGAATCAGAGCGACGACCTGAGGGAAGACTGCCATGACCGTCAGGGCTCGCACGACTTGCAGAATCACGACGTCGGTGTTGACGATGCCGATGTCGGCCGCGATGAGCGCCATGTCGCTGGCGCCCGCCGGCGTGGTGATCAGCATGCCTTCGCTGCGGGTGAAGCCGCAGAATCGGCTGATGATGCGGCCGGTGATGAAGACGTTGAGCGTATAGGCCGTCACGATGATGAAGACGGGCAGAATCAGATCCGCCAGAGAGAGTACGCCCGCCATCGTGACCGTGCTTCCGAGACAGCAGCCGCTCAGAATCTGGGCCGCCTTCTTGAGCGATCTGGGCAGATAGGCGCGGTCGGTGCCGAGCTTGAAGGCAAGAGAAGCGAGCAGGGCGAAGACGAAGGTGCCCGCGGGAACACCCAGCATGCGGCCGGTCAGGCCGGCTTCGCCGGCAATGAGCAGAGTCATCATAAGTCCCGAAGCGGAGGCCTTCTGCGTATTTACGCGCTCGGCGGTGTTGGCAGCGTTCCGAGGCTCGTCGCTGGTGCCGAAATGCTTCGAGCAGAAATGAATTACGTTGGGGAGTACGGCCAGACCGAGAATCTGCCTCACCATCTGAAGCAGAGCCACCTTCGGCCCGTCGGCACCCATGTCGGCCGCCACGATCGGCGTATCGCTGATGCCGCCGGGAACTACGATCATAAGCGACGTCACCAGATCGAGCGAGCTCACGCTGTGAATCAGAAAACCGCAGCCCGTCATCAGAACGAGAAGCGCGGACAGCATGATGAGGGCGGGCTTCAAAATATGGGGCAGCCGCACCAGGTCGCTTCTTTCCATCGAGCAGCCGATGAAGGCGCCCGACACGATTTGGACAAGCGCGGAAAACTGCATCGGCACCCAGGCGCACTGAAAGACGATGTTGAAGGCTGCGGATCCGAAAAGCGAGCCGATCATGAAGCCGCCGGGCACGCGCAGACGAGCGAGCAGAAGCCCGGCGGCGGCGCCGGCGAGCAGGGTGGCGGCGAGATTGAGAAGCATGGTCGGCGACAAATTGAGACGGTGCCGTCAACTTTAGCTTCGCGGGAAAGCGCAAGCCGAACGTGAACGACGCGTATCCGAACAATCAGGCTGTTCGGCCGCAAGAATCGTCCCCGGGGAGCAGGGCCGGGTATGGATTCCAGAAGAGGAGGATCCTGAAAACGCGCGGCATACGCCCCGAAAACGTGAAAGACGATTTATCATAATTAAGATCGAAATCAAGAGAACCCTTGAAAACGCCTTGCAGAGCGACGTTTTGCTATTACGGGAAATCACGAAAGGGTTTATACTGAGTGGCGATTTGAGAACCAAGCCGGATTTCCGGTAAGTCGGGGAGTGGTGAGAGATGTCACATTTGCTGGCAGGTGTGCTCGGCGCGGCCGTGGGCGATGCCCTCGGAGTGCCGTGGGAAAGACGAAAGCGGGATACGTTCCTGGCCGAGGACATGCTCGTCTTCGGCGGGCAGCCGCTGCCCGTCGGCACTTGGTCGGACGATACGTCGATGACTCTGGCCGAAGTGGCGAGTCTCGGAGAGCGGGGCTGCTATGACGAGGAAGACATCATGCGCCGCTTCTGCGACTGGCTCTACCGCGGGGAATACACCCCCCACGGAAAGACGTTCGGCATCGGCCGCACGACGTCGCTGGCCATCTCGCGCTTTCGAGACGGCACCTGCACGGATCTCTGCGGCGGCTGCGAACTGCTCGACAACGGCAACGGCGCGCTGATGCGCATGCTTCCCTTCGCGCTTCTGAACGATCCGAACCGCGATGCGATCGCCGACCGTGCCGGCTGCCTCACCCATTCCCACGCCATCAGCCGCAACTGCTGCCGTCTCTACGTCCGCATCGTCGACGGTCTGCTCGATGGCCGTACGCCCGAGGAGTCGGTGGCCAGAGCACTGACGCCGCTTCCTGACGGCATCGCGGACTGCATCGCCGGCCGGTTGCTCAGTCTCGGGGTTACCGAGCGCGCCGACATCAAGAGTTCGGGTTATGTTCTCGATACGCTGACGGCTTCTCTCTGGTGTCTCATTCACACGGATTCCTACGCCGATGCGGTTCTTGCCGCCGTCAATCTCGGCGGAGATACTGACACGACCGGCAGCGTCACCGGCGGTCTGGCCGGCATTTATTACGGTCTCAACGGCGAGACCGGTATTCCCGCCGCCTGGTCCCACGCGCTCGTCCGCTATGACTGGATCGAGTCGCTGTGCGCCAAAGCCGACGCGCTGATGCGCTGACGCTGTTACATTACGGCAACAATTGAAACGGCTGTCCGATGCAGGGCGGCCGTTTTTTTGCGCTGCAGGAACCGAAAATCCGGCAGGCACTGTCAACAGCCCTATTGAAAAACATTAATGCGTCTATTGCGCAGGTAAGTGAGAATGAGCAGAGCAGGAACGAAGGGGTGGACTCAGGCTGATGTTTAAATCAGTTACAAACGCTAGAATAACGGGCGTTTTCGTCGGAAACGCCAATCATGTCCGTCGTGGTATTCCTCGATCCAGGCCTGAGAGACCGGTTTGCCTATAGTTATCGCTTGATAGCGAAATAGAATCACCCGAGGTATCGGGAATCGGTCATTGCTGATTGAACTATGGTTCAAAAGGACTTGCATTCTTCGACATTTGTCGATATGCTTGCGATCCGTTTTGAAAAAACGGATAAACAATCTGCGAATAAGTAACTTATTTTGTAACAAAGACGTAAGTCATGAAAACTGATTCCCCCAAAATACCGCTTTCTGAATCCTTCATCGCCTGCATGATCAAATTTATTTTCTTTTCGCTCGGTTTGCTTAATGCAAAAGAAAGCAGGACAGTCGATTGCGAAGACGTCACTCTGAGAGCCACGGTTTGCGCCCGAGGCGGCGTCGTTTACCGCGTCAGGTTCAACAACACGCCTGCTAATCCCCCGAAAGCAGCGTAAGCGACTTAAAATCTGGGAAAGGTGACTGTCAGGAACGGCGGCGCACGGCAGCGCCGCCGTTTCGCATGCGCTGTTTAAGCCGATGTCAGCAGGGAAAGCTGTGCCGCAGGGCTCCTGAAAGCGTTCGCTCGGTATTTGTCCCATTCGGACTTCTACTACGCTACTTTTCGCACGTCACAATACTCAATAAAATAGCGGGACCCCGCCATGACCCCGCAGGAGCCGCCGTCTCAGATCCGACGGACGTTTCCTGCCTCTGACCAGCCTTAGAGCGATGATCAGAATCAACAAGTTCCTCAATAACTTTGCGAACGACGACCGCAAGGAAAACGTCGAGCAGGTTGTCCGTCAGTCCGGTGACGGCGTGCTGAGAGCCTATATTCAGGATTCGGTGCCCGAAAGCGCCGCGCCGTATTACTTTTTCGGCAATCTCGCCGACGGCGTTCTTCGCGTGACGGACGAGCTTCGCGCGCTGCTCGGCTTTTCCGATTCCGAACTCGACAACATCTTCACCGCCATGGTGAACCGCATTTCCAACGAGCACGACCGGGAGTGCTACATCGAGGAATACGAGGCGCTTCGAAAAGGGAAGGAAAAGGGGACGATCTATTTCCGCGTGAACGTGCCTTCCGGGCGCGTCTGGCTCTGTCAGCGCGTTGCGCGCGTTCTGAAGGATCAATCGGCGGATCCCTATATCTGCGGCAGCTTCGAGATCTTCGATCAGCGCCGCATCGTGAAGGAAATGCTGCTTTTTTCGGAGAACGGCTCGCTCACCGCTGGCATCGTCGACATGCTCGAGGATGCGCCGCCGCTTTCGCCCTTTGCGGTCATCACGCCCGAAGCCGTCGGCAGCGACCGCGCGGCCGACTTTGCCGGGCTCCTCGCAAAGCGGCTTTCGGAATCGAGCACGCTCTTTGACAGGACACAGCATTTTTCCAACGGTATCGCCGCAGCGATGGTTTCGCCGGTGTTCGGACATCTCGACGTTACAGCCCTGCGCGAATGCGTCTCGGCTGAAATCAGCCGCGTTCTCAAAGGGCTCGGCATGGCTGACGCCGTGCGTTTCCGCACGGACATCGTGCCGGGAAGCGACGATCCCGTTGTGTCCAGAAAGCGCCGCTTCGACGCGCTCTCCGATCTGGCGGCCGCAGCCTCTCGCAAGACGGCCGCCTGCGCCGCCGGCCGTCTTCTGTGCGTGAGCGAGGCGCTCGCCATCGCTCAGGCCTGTCTCAACGATTTTTCAGGGTTCAATCTCTATCTGCAGCTCAAGACCCGTGCAGATACGCTCGACTTCGAGGGCGGTGAATTCCTGATCCGAATGAAGTCGGGCGACGGTCCGGGTCCCGGCCGCTTCATACCGTTTCTCGAGCAGTCGGCGCTTGCTGCGCCGCTAGGCCGATGGACCGTTGAAAAGGCCGCCGAACTGTCGGCCGCGCATCTTCCCGTCGGCGATGGCTTTCACGTCAGCGTCAACGTGAGTCCTCGGCAGATGCTCGATCCGAGCTTCTTCGACTTTCTGGAAACGGTCTGGCGGCGCTATCTGCCGCTCGGCACGCTGACGCTCGAACTCACGGAAACGGCGGCCATGCCGAGCGCCGAAGCGCTGGACATCTTCACCGAGGGATGCCGGCGTCTCGGAGCGCGCGCCTCGCTCGACGACTGCGGCAACGGCTACAACGGTCTTGAGACCGCCGTCCGTCACCATTTCGACGAGGTGAAGTTCAGCCGCTCGTTCACGCTGACGCTTCTCGGCATGCCGCACGGCGCGGAATTCTTCGCGCGTCTGATTGGCGCCGTCCGTCTGATCACCGACCGCATCTGCATCGAAGGCATCGAGGATGCCGCGACGCTAGAGGCTGTGCGTCCTCTCGGCGCGGATTGCTATCAGGGTTACCATTTCGCCAAGCCGCTTCCCGTCGAGGTTGCTGCAAAGCTCCTCCGGCACAGGAAGCCCGCATGATGCTGAGACACCTCTTCACCGCTCTGGCGCTCTGCGCCGCAATTTTCTGTTCCGCTCACGCTTCGGCCCGGGAGCAGTATCTCGTCGCCGTCGAATCCGACTACTACCCTTTCAGCTTCCGCAACGAAAAGGGTGATCTGACGGGGTTCGACGTCGACATGGCCGAGAGTCTCTGCAGACGGCTCAACGCCGAATGCCGGATCGTCGAAAGGCAGCTGTCTGAAATTCTTGACGGCCTGGCCCGGCACGAGTACGGCTTTGCGGTCGCCGGTCTTAGAACAACTCCTGAACGGGAACGGTATATTGCCTTCTCCGAAGTCTATTACCGTTCAAGGAGCTTTTTCATTTCGCGCACGCCCGGCGTCGGCTCCTACACTTTCGAGAAGGCCGACGGTCTTTGCATCGGCGTGCAGCGCAACACGATTCAGTACGAGTATCTGCTTCAGAACTATCTTCCCCGGGGAGCGCGCATCCTGGCCTTCGACCGGTGGGCCGACGTCAAGGCGGCGATCCGTTCGGGCGAGGTGAACGTCATTCTCAGCGACGGTCTGCCGGGCTATGCCTTCCTGAAAAGTCCCGAGGGCCGCGGGCTTTTCATTGCCGGAAACGCCGAGGATGATCCTCAGGCGACCAACGAAGCCCGCATTGCCGCGCCCGAAGCGGAGAGACGGCTCATCCGCCGCATCAATGAGGCGCTTCGCACCATGAAGACGGAGGGGGAAATCCAGCTTCTGAGTCTTCGCTACTTCTCCCACATCAGCTTCTGAGGGCCGCCGTGGAATTTCTTAATACCTACCGCGGCCGCCTCACGCTGCGATCATTCGGCCTGATGCTCTTTGTTCCAGTTCTGCTTCTGATGGCGGCGGGCGGTCTGATGTTCGCCAAGATCAGTCTGTCGCTCGACAGACAGGCGGAGAATCTGAGGGCCGCCACGATGGAGAAGCTCCTAAGCGAGCAGCGGGCCGCGGTCAACATCGGCAACCTGCGCTACAGCATTCATACGCTCGGCGTCACCGAGAATCCGAACACGGCCCGCGAAGCTTACATCGACGCCTGGGCGGTGCTGTCCGAATCGCTTCTCGACAAGCGTCCGGGCATTCGTGACCGCGCGAACGATCTGCAGCAGCGCATCATCGCGAACCGCCCGATCCGCATCCGGCTCGACGAGACGGTGAGCCGGCTTTACGACGACTGGCATGTGTTCTTTTCAAAGCTGCACATGATCGCCAATCACACGGGCTATGTCTTCAGCGAAGCCGAGCTCGAGCATTTCGGACGGTTCGATCTCTTCAATGCGGCCGGACCGGAAATGCACGAACGCATCGAAGAGATCAAGCGTCACTGGGGGCAGGCCTGCCGGCTCGCCGTCGACGGGCACACCAAGGATCTCTGCTATGAGGCCGTTCAGTCGATTCATTCGCTGACGCTCAACAATGCGGAGTTCAGCCGCGTGTCGGCCGACTTCCGCGAGGACGTGAAGGGCATGCAGCAGTCGCTTGCTGATCTGACGGCCTGCTACATTCAGATCGAGAATTCGCAGCTCCTGAAGGAGGTCGAGGGCCTGACCGATCTCGCGCATCAGTACCGCCCGCTCGTCGTTCTGCCCGTGGCGACCGTCGTCATCATGCTGATCTTCATCATCTGCGCGGTGCGCACGATCATCGTCCCGATTCGAAAGACCGTGCACGACGTGAACCGGTTCGAAACCGACGGCGTGATGCCCCCGCCGGCCCGTCCTAGTCTCATTACGGAAATCAATGCGCTCATTGCCTGGCTTACCGACTTTTGTCTGCTGAGCAGGGCGGAGAAGGAAAAGGCGATGCTGATCGAGAAGAAGTACAGCAAGCTTGAAACCCGTGCGAGCACCGATACGCTGACCGGCGTGGCGAACCGCCGGGCCTTCGAAGACACGAAGGCCCGCTTTCCTGAACTCCCGGCTGGCACCGGCATGCTGATGATCGACATCGACGACTTCAAGGCGATCAATGATTCGATGGGCCATCCTTTCGGCGACCGGATTCTTGCGGCACTGGGACCTGTGCTGCGCAGAAGCGTTTCCCCGCGCGACACCGTATACCGCTACGGCGGCGAGGAGTTCTGCGTTCTTCTTGCAAGCTGCGGCTATGAAAGTCTTTTTACCGCAGGCGAACACATCTTGGAAGCCGTGCGTTCGATTTCACGCGAGACGGCGGAGGTCTCTCCCGGAAATTCTGCCGAGGTGCCTCTGACGGTCTCGGTCGGCATGACCCTCATCGGGCCCGACGAGCCGCCGCAGTGCTTCGATGCGCTCGTCGAAGCGGCTGACGGCGCACTCTATGCGGCGAAGCGAACCGGCAAGAATCGCGCCGTGTTTGCGCCGGCAGCGGCAAAGCGCTGAGAACGGCGCGGGCCGGAAGGCCGCCTGACGATGAGGGGGCGTTCTCCCGGTTTTCTGAAGGACAGGCGCTGCAGGCGCGCTTTCAGTGCGCGGGGTCTCAGTCTGCGAGACGCTGATTCAGATTGTCCGGAATGAGATCATCGGCGAATGCCAGCTCCCGGGACATCATGTCTTTGAGATGAATCGCTGAAGAAAGCTGTTCGCGAAGATCGCCGATCTTTGCTGTCAGCAAGGTCAGGCGTTCGCGGCAGCTCTCGGTTTCGGACAGACCGAGTATCTGCGGCAAAGCAGCCGTGAAGACCGTCTGGCTCATCGGCCGGCACTGTTCGACGGGCTGAAGGGTATTGGGCGTGCATGTTCCGATAACGGTCATCTTCGGTTCTCCCTTTTTGAGATCGGCACTGAACCGCGGCGGGAACGGCGGCGGCACGATGCAGGCGCTGTTCCGGAATCGGACCTTTGCTTGGCCGGCGTCAGGCGAGGTTGCTAGAATGAGCCGTCTCGGCCGGCATTGCCGGCGGTTTTATTTCGGAGTGTTATCGGTGAAGCAGGAATTCGGCAAAGTGCTTTGGATCGCAGGAGCGCTGATCGTCTCGCTCGCATTTGCGGTCGTCGTCTCGTCATGGATCGGTTTTACGAATGAAGAGGCCCTCGATAATTTCCGCCGCGGCATCGTCGTCATTGCGGCGCTCGGCGCCTTTCTGATTCTTTTTCGAGAGAAGATCCGCAGCGCGCGTCTGCTGGAAAAGTTCCTTCTCTACGTGCTGGTGCCGCTCTCCGGTCTGACCGCCGTCGTCTACGGTCTCGTTCAGGAATTCGCCCCTCACCTTCTGGCGCAGTAACTCGGCGGAGCCCGTCTGTTCGGCTGCCGATTATCATTGGTTAATCTGCATTTCAGCCGTTCAGTCTCCCTGAAGGGGGCCCGAATCACGTCCGACGCTCCGCAGCTCCTTCCCGAACGATCCCGCGTTGAATTTGAAGACGGCGTCTGCACGATGGTGCTCGTCGTCACCGATCCGAAGCAGCTCTTTGATACCGACGTGCCGGTCCCTGCCTCCTACGCGGCGCTCGACGTCGACGTCCTCGACTTTTTCACCGACACGGTCGCCAAGTATCGGCGCCGCGCGACGGCCTTCCGCATCGTGATCAAGGCGCCCGCCGATTCGATCGCCGCGATCGAGGCCTGACTCGGCGAGGACATCGACAGGGCGCTGCGCAACTATTTCCGCGAGCGCGGCAGCCGGATCGCCGATCGGCTTCGCGAGCATTTTCGGGATGCAAGGCTGATGCTGGCCTACGGGCTCGTCTTCATGCTTGTCTGCACACTGGTGCGAACGTATCTGGCGCCCGAAGAAAGCCATTCGCTCATGAGTTCTTTTCGCGAGGGACTCCTCGTCATCGGCTGGGTGGCGCTCTGGAAGCCGGTGGAAGAACTGCTCTTCAACTGGTGGCCGCTCGATCGCGAACGCAAGGACTGGCGCCGTCTGGCCGCCGTCGACATGCGCATCGACGTCTACTGATGACTCACCCGTCGGATATAGGCATCACTCGATTAGGCTTCGCGCGGAAACCGTTCGGACAGCGATACAATTAAAAAACGTCCGGCGGATTTCTGAATTCCGTTTCGCGATGTCGGCAGACTTTTCAATCCGGCAGTTTTTCTAACAGTCGCTTATGTCCTTCTGCGAACACGCTTCCTGCTGCTGCGCTTCCGATTTTCCCTGTCCGCAGGCCGACACCGAGAGCGAGTTTCTGATCCACGGCTTTTATGCGGACGACCGCGTCCGGGTGGCTCCGGAAACGGCACGCAGGTTCGGTCTGTGCGGGGATGCTTCAGATCTTCGCGCCTTTCTCGGCGGCAGCATGCCTTCGGCCAAGGATCGGGCTCTCTTTGAAGCCCTGTATGAGGAGCTAGGCGACGGCGAGGAAAGGAAGGCTTATTTCCGGCTGCCCGCTCCGGACGGATCTCTTCGCTGGTGGCGCATCCTTCTCGTACGCTGCGCCGGACGTCTGGTGGGCCGTGCCGTCTGTCTCGGCGCACAGTATCTGCTACGCAGCTGCAGCGAATACTTCAGTCATGTTGAGGCGCTTTCGCGCATCTTCGAAATTCTTCGGGTGCACCAGGGCGACGACGTCTGGTTTGTGCCGGGCGACGAAGAAGCCGTGCACGGGAGCTCTCTCATTATCGGCGCACTCGGCGGCTCGCTGATCTTCACGGCGAAGGGTGCCGGCGCGCCCGAGCCGCAGGCGTCCTATCTGGGACCGGCGATCAGTCCTGCGGAGGTCACGGCTTCTCTATCCCAGAAAGCCGGCGGCACCCGGCGTTCGGCTCAGGGTCTGACCCTCGCGGAGGAGCTGCTTTTGCTGTCATCGGTCGAAAGGCCGGAGGGCGCCTTTACGATCAATGTGCAGCCGATCTTTGCTCAGCCCGGGCGCACGATGATCGGTGCGGAAGCACTCCTTCGCCTGAAGAAGGGACGGGTATCCGTTCCGCCGGCCGTCATGGTGCCGCTCTTTGAGTCGAGCGAACTCGCCGTGGCGCTCGGCCGTCAGTTCTTCGAGCCGGCCTGCGGCATCGCTGCCCGTATCGTCGGACAGGATCCGAAGGCGTTTCTCTCCTTCAACTACAGCCCGATGCAGACGGCGGATACGCAGTTCGCCGACTGGATGAAGATCACCGCAGCCGAGGAGGGCGTTCCGCTTTCCGCCTTCATGATCGAGCTCACCGAATCGCGTCCGATTCCCAATCCGGACGAACAGCGCCGGCTTTTCGCCGAGCTGCGGTCCATGGGCATGCGCACGGCGCTCGACGACTTCGGCACGGGCTTCAATTCGCTCGACAAGCTTCTGAGCGACCGCTACGACGTGGTGAAGATCGGCGGATCGGTGTCGCGCCTGCTGCTCTCCCGATCCGAAACCAACACCTTCTTCACGCATCTGCTCTCCGCCTTTCATGCGACGGGCGCTCTGGTCTGCATCGAGTGCATCGAGTCAGAAGAGGAAGCGCACCGCATGAAGGCGCTCGGCGCGGACTGGCTTCAAGGCTATCATCTGGCCCGGCCGATGCCGCTCGGCGAGCTTCCCGCAGGCGTTTTCGGCAAAATCTGATTCGGCGGCGTTCGGCAAAAATGCCCTCCGAACGGCGGTTCATGCGTTTTATCCCGTGGCCGATCGGACCGAGGACATGGGACAATCGGAAATAACGACGGCTCAAACCGGTAGGTGATTCTCTCCCGAACTGAGGAGGCTTGCCGCACCCATGTCGGTCATCAGCGACGTCTTCAGCAGCAACCGCCATCGGCGGGCAATATTGATTCTCATCAATATGACGTCGCAGTACGAAAAGAAGAGGAGTCTTCACGTGCACGAGGAAACGGCGCAGAAAATGAGCTCCGAAATGGCCGGCATGGTGGGATAGGACACCGAGCAACTTCGCCTGATCGCCCGCATGTTCGGCGACCTTGACAAGCCGGACGGTCCGGCCGGGCTCAGGCTTCTGAGTTATTACGGCCGCACCGGCATGTTTGCGGCCATGCGTCTGCTTCTGCCGTCCGACCACATCCTTTTTGCCGACGGCTCCCGCGTGCCGAGCGGCGAAACCTTCCGCTTCAGCCGCGAATCCCTGAGGGGCGAATTCGTTTCGGGCATCGTGCCCGATATCGAAACCGGAGGCCATGCGGTGATCTCCGCCGTGCCGGTGATTCATGACGGCCGAGTGACGGCGCTCCTTTTCGGCGTCGTGAGGCTCGAGGATCTTCCCAGATACTGGCAGCCCGGCTCCGTGCTCCGCAGCATGACGACCGTGCTGGTCGATGCCGAGACGGCCGACGTGCTTCTCGACACCACCTTCGGTCTTGTCGGCCGCCGCGCCCCCCTTTGAAAAGCTCAATCCCGAGCGCAAAACCAGGGATCATCTGCAGGAAGCCTTCCTCGGCGGCAGGACCAGCGTGACCTCGCTTCGGACGCCCGGGACGGAGGACGTTCTGCTCTGCGCCTACACGCCCGTGCACATCAACAGCTGGCGTCTTGCGGTGATGGTGTCCAAGCACGTCGCCAGCGAGGGCACCGCGCAGTTCCGCCGGGTCATCTTCATTTACATCGCCTCGGCGATCATCGGGCTCTTTTTCTACGCGATCTGGATGTTCAAGGTGACGCACGAGGAAACGGGCGAAGAGGCCGAGCGGACGCTATACGACGCCGGCATTCAGAAGCTGATCACCGTGCCGATCCGGGGAGACGCCGGACGGATCGTCGGGACCGTAAGCGTGCTCAATCCGCGGCGCACCAAGCTCGCGGCCATGCTGCTCGAAAGCGTGAAGCTCTCCTTTACGCTCCTCGTTCAGAACATCCGCTTCATGAAGGAAATGGGGCGCCTCGCCGAGCGCGACGGACTGACGGGTCTCTACAACCGCGCGTCCTTCGAAAGGAGTTTCCGCAGTCTTCAGGAGAACTTCAGCTCATCCTACTCGGTCGTGTACATCGACGGCAACCATCTGCATGAAATCAACAACCGCGAAGGTCATGAAGCGGGCGACCGCCAGATCAGAGCCATCGCCGACGCGCTTCGCGAAACTTTCGGCGACGAATTCTTGGCGCTCGTCGCCGATGAAGCCGACGAGGCGGTCCGCGCCCGTTCAGGCCATTCTGGCTGAGCGCGGCATCTTCATCTCGGCGGGCGTGAGCACCGCGTTTTCGAGGGAGGATGCGGCGGACGCCATGCGAGCAGCCGAGCGAGAAATGTACCGCGACAAGCGCCGCTACTATGAAAAGAAGGGCCTCGACGTCACGAAGCGCAATCAGAAGGGCGAGTGACGCCTCTCCGTCAATTCGCCGCCGAACGTGTCGGCAGTCTTATAGAAGACCGCGCACAAACCCCCTCTAGGCACTTCCCCCGAGGGCGCTAAAATAAAAGGATCGGATCGTTTCCGCTTTTCAGGCGGAAAAGCCCGCAACAGGACCATTTGCGGCGAAGTCATTCGCCCGATTTAATTTCGGAGCTAAAAAACCATGATGAACAATGAACTGAAGGCCAAGATTGAGGAACTGATTCCGCAGCTCGCCGTTGTGCGCCGCGACCTGCACAAGCATCCTGAATCGGGCTGGACGGAATTCCGCACCGCGTCGCTCGCCATCAAGAAGATGCGTGAACTCGGCTATACGGTGACCATGGGCAAGGATGCCGTCTGCAAGGAAGCAATGATGGGCGTGCCTGCTCCCGAAGTGCTCAAGCGCCACATGGAACGCGCTGTTGCCCAGGGCGCCGATCCCGAACTCGTCGCTCAGATGGAAGGCGGTCTCACCGGCTTCTGGGCCGACATGGACCTCGGCGGGGAAGGTCCCTTCCTCGCCGTCCGCTTCGACATGGACTGCAACGACGTGACGGAATGCGCCGACGCTGACCATCGTCCGAACGTCGAAGGCTTCGCCTCCGTCAATGCCGGCTGCATGCATGCCTGCGGCCATGACGGCCACACCGCCATCGGTCTCGCGCTCGCCGAAGTCATCGCTTCGCTGCGCGGTCAGCTCAAGGGCAAGATCCGCTTCATCTTCCAGCCGGCCGAAGAAGGCGTCCGCGGCGCCATGCCGATGGAAAAGGCCGGCGCCGTCGAAGGCGTCAATGAAATCTTCGGCATGCACCTCGGCTTCCAGGCCAACCGCATGGGCACCGTGATCTGCGGCACGAAGAACTTCCTCGCCACGACGAAGGCCGACGTGACCTTCACGGGCGTTCCCGCCCACGCCGGCAACGCTCCGGAAGAAGGCAAGAACGCGCTTCTCTCGGCCGCGACGGCTCTTCTCAACATGCACGCCATTCCGCGCTCCGGCAAGGGCGACACCCGCATCACGGTCGGCAAGCTCATCGGCGGCGAAGGCCGCAACGTCATTCCGCCGAAGGCCGTTCTGGTTCTCGAAACCCGCGGCATCACGTCGGACCTCGACGCCTACATGTTCGGAGAAGTGAAGCGCATCGCCAAGGCTGCCGGCGACATGTGGGGCTGCGGTTGCTCGATCGACATCAAGGGCGGCACGAAGAGCGGCGAATCCGACCTTGAAGTTGCGAAGGTCGTTGCTGAAGAAGCCCGTGAAATGGGCTGCTTCGACAAGGTCGTCGAAGAGCAGAACTTCGGCGCATCCGAAGACTACTCGCACTTCATGTCTACGGTTCAGGCCGCGGGCGGCAAAGGCACGTACGTCCAGGTCGGCACGTCGCTTCGCGCCGGCCACCACAACAGCCACTTCGACTTCGACGAACAGACCCTCGCCAACGCGCTCGAACTGATGAGCCGCTGCGTCTGGCGCACGCTCGCCAAGTAATTCGTCCGTTTCGGGGTGTTCTTTCGGGCGCTCCGTTCCGAATCGATGATGAAACCCGGCATTCTGAAGAGGACTGCCGGGTTTTTCATGCCCGGCGGAAAAGGGTCCGGGAATCGCGCTGCGACCGTATTTTATCGCCTAGGGACGACAAATCGTTATCCGGACGGCATTGGAGAAAAACCGACCGATAACGACTCTCCGACAGCGAAAAAGCGAGTATCATCCTAATTTCCATTCAATTTGCGTCCCGAGGAACCCAGAGGTGAAAAACGACACACCTACGGTCGGCGAAACCATCCGCCGCGATTTCATGATGCATTCCGACGTCAGCGTCGGCACGATTGCATCGGCGCTTGAAACGAGCATTGAGAGTGTCGAAGCGCTTCTTCGCGGCCGCCGCGGACTTGAAGAAGGGGAGGCTGCAAAGCTCGCCCGCATGTTCGCCACTTCCGAGCAGTTCTGGCTCGATCTCGATGCTGAAAGCCGTTCCCGCTGAAACGTTTTCGGATATTCGATGAATTACTGACTCATTTCCGAAATCACCGCCGGTCATGTCTCTCCTGAGGTATAGAAAGAATCCATCGGCCCGATGTAAAATAGCTAACGGAGCCTGGATGCTGCTTTGAAGACGGCGGTACAACGGCTTTGCCGGCAGAGAAGGCGAACGGCGGCTGCGCGCGACAGCCTTGCGACATCGGCCGGCTGTTGATCGTTCGGGACAGAGAAATGAATTCGGAAGGCAGTTCTAAAGCGACGGCGTGCTACAGCCATGACCGGGAGTGGTTTGTTGCTGAGGCGGCTGCCTTCATATCATCCCGGCCGAAAGGCGCGGCGCTGGTTTCCCTCGACGTCAGCGACTTCAAGGTCGTCAATCTGGTCTTCGGCCGCAGAACCGGCGACCGGATGCTCCGCCACATCTACGAAACGGTCGAATCCTTTCTGGAGCCGGGCGAATTTCTGATTCGCGATACGGCCGACATCTTCTATGCCGTTCTCGCCACGCAGGACCGAGCAACCATTCTCGAACGTCTGACGGCAGTGCGCAGCGCCTTCGATGCGGAAATGCTGACGGGAAGCGCCCATACGCCTTATCTCGAGCTGCGTTTCGGCGTTTATCTTCCGGAAAACGACGGGACGCCCGTCGAGAAGATGATCGAATACGCCAACATGGCGAGAAAGCATTCGCTGCGCAATCTTCGGGTCACCGACAAATGCTTCTACTGTCCCGAGAGGGCGCAGCACAAGGTGGAGGAAAAACAGCGCGCCGCAGAGCTCGTTGAAGCGATGGAAAAGCGCCAGTTCGTGGTGTTTCTGCAGCCCAAGGTCAATCTGAAGACAGGACGGATTGCCGGCGCGGAAGCCCTGGTCCGCTGGAATCATCCGGAAAGAGGCATTCTCGCTCCGGGTCTTTTCATTCCTCTTCTCGAGCGCTGCCGGCTCGTTCACCGCATCGACATCTTCGTCTTCGAAGAAGTCTGCAGGCTCCTTGCCAAATGGCAGCGCGAGGGCCGCGAGCTCTTTCCGATCTCCGTCAATCTGTCGCGCGAAACGCTCGACATTCCGAATCTGCTGCCGCACTTCAAGACGATCTGCGACGAGCTCGGCGTGCCGCGGCGTCTGATCGAGATCGAAATCACCGAAACGTCGTTTGCGGGAAGCTTCGAAAAGATCTGCGATTTCGTGCGCAGTCTCAATGCCGAAGGCTTCAGCTGTTCGCTTGACGACTTCGGATTCGGTTATTCATCGCTCGGCTGTCTGCAGCGTCTTCCCGTGGATACGGTGAAGCTCGACCGGAGCTTCTTCGTGGGCTCCTTCGACGAGGAGCGCTCCCGCATGATCGTGAGCGCAATGACCTGTCTGGCGAACAGACTCGGCCTCAAGACCGTCGCTGAAGGGATCGAGGACATCGAGCAGCTCGACTATCTGAAGCGCACCTGCTGCGACATGGTGCAGGGTTTCGTGTTCTACCGCCCCATGTCGGCGGCGGATTTCGAGCGAGAAGCATTCTCCGGACGTAGCTCAAACGCAACGGATGTCTGCGCCTGTACGGGTTAATAACGGCTGTTCACCCAGCCTCAAAGCGGGCATAATCGTCCCGTTGCCTCAGGCGCGCACCGGATCGGCTATATAATCGGTCGGACTTTTTCCTTTCCGACTGAGCCCTTCCGGCGGAAAAGACGCAGCGCCCCAGAAAGGTGCGGCGTTCTTTCTCAGCGTCCCCGAGGCAGTCGGACCAACAACGGGGCGGCTTGCCGGAGCTCCCCTACCGGACAGACATCTGCTATGTATTCTCCCGTCAACACCGTCGACCCGCTCACTCAAAGCTTCAGCCGCGACTGGTTCGTGAGCGAAGCGGACCGCCGCATTGCATTCGAGCCCGACGGGCAGACCGTGGTGTCGCTTGACGTAAGCGACTTCAAGGTGATCAATCTGAAGTACGGTCATCAGGCGGGCGACCGCCTGCTGCAGCTGATCTTTCAGTGCGTCAGCAATGAGCTTCAGCCGGGTGAAATCGCCGTGCGCGACACGGCCGACATCTTCTTTGCCCTGATCGTGTGCCCGAGCCGCGAGATCGTGCTCGAAAGGCTCAACCGCATCCGCACCTCGCTTGAGCAGGCTGTTCGGGACGAGTATCTTCTGCAGAGCTATCCCGAACTTCGTTTCGGGGTCTTCATGCCTGTGCCCGACGGCACCGCCGTGGAGCAGATGATCGAATACGCCAATCTCGCCCGCAAGAACGCGCCCAAGAGCATCGTCGTGGGCGAGGGCGTCTTTTACAAGACGGAAGACTACGAAGACCGCCGCGATGAAAAGGTTCGCATCCGCTGTCTGGTCGATGCCATCGCTGCCGAGGAGTTCTTCATCCGCCTGCAGCCGAGCGTTCGGCTCGAGGACGGCGCCATTACGAGCGCGGAGGCGCTCGTGCGATGGAATAAGCCTGAATCGGGCGAAGTGCTTCCCGGCGAATTCATTCCGCTGCTCGAGCGCTATCGTCTGGTCGACCGCATCGACCGCTTCGTGTTCCGCGAAGTCTGCCGTCTGCTGTCCGAATGGAAGGCGAAATACGGACGCATCGTGCCGATTTCGGTGAATCTTTCCGGCGTGACGATCCAGGTGGAAGGCCTGCTTGAGGATTATCAGCGCGTCTGCGCCGAATTCGGCGTAAATCCGGCCAATATCGAGCTTGAGCTCACGGAGACGGCCTTCCTCGGCGACTACGACAAGGGCCGCGCCTTCATGGAAAAACTGAAGGAAATCGGCTTTACCTTCTCGCTCGACGATTTCGGCAAGGGCTTCTCCTCGCTCGGTTCGCTGAGCGAGCTTCCGGTCGACACCGTGAAGCTGGACAACAGCTTCTTCGGCAGCAAGGAAAAGACCGAAAAGAGCCACATCATCGTGAAGTCGATGGCGGGTCTCGCCAAGGCTCTCGGCTGCCGTTCGGTTGCCGAAGGCATCGAACGTCCCGAGCAGCTCGAGGCGCTTCGAAAGACGGGGTGCGACATTGTTCAGGGCTTCGTCTTCTACAAGCCAATGCTTCCGGAAGACTTCGAGCGCGTCGTCTTCAAGGGCGAGAAAATCGTTCAGCAGTAAACGCTGAAGTGATGAAAGCAAAAGGTCCGCTTCCTCGGGAAGACGGACCTTTTTGACTGTGCTCATAAATTAAATGTGCCGTGCACCAGCCGGACGACTCACCTCGGAACTTACTTATAGTGTTTCGCCGAGCGGTACGAGCTCGCCTTCAATGCCGGCTAGTGCGAGAAGCAGAAGGATCGACTTCTGTTCGCAGACCCAGACGCCGGCCGGGTCGAACCATTCGGCGAGCGTGTGCGTGCCCGATTCCGTGCCGCCGCGCCCGAGCGTGACGGCCGGAATCCGGCGGGCGATCGCCATGTTGGCGTTCGTGCAGCCGCCCCGCCTGAAGTTGGGCTCGATGCCGAGCGCCTTCGTCGCGAGCTTGGCCGCCTGAATGATGCGGGCGTCGTCGGGCTGGGAGCCGGCCGGAATGTCGAGAATCTTCCGGGCCGTCATCGTGACGACGCCGTCTTTTCCCCATCGGGCGTTTTCCAGACGGGCGCCTTCACGGCAGGCCTCCAGGAACTGTTCGCTGAGCTTTTCCAGCGCTTCCTGACTGTTGGAACGGGCATTGACTGAAAAGACCGCCCGTTCTGCGATGCCGTGAATCGCCTGACCGCCTTCGATGAGGCTGACCGTGAAGGTAGTCAGCGGATTCTCAGGGAGCTCGATGTCGGCTGCGAGCGCCGCCGCCCGGCAGGCGGCCTGAACGGCGCTCGGCGTGCCGTGCTTCAGCCAGGCATGACCGCCCGGACCGCGCATTTCAACTTCCCAGTCGACCATGCCCGTGGCGTTGGCGTAGAAGTCGCCCTGAGAAGGTCCGTCGATCGAGACCGAGGCGAGAATGTCCGTCCCGGCCGTCAGCGATTCCAGAAGCCAGCGCATGCCGTCCATGCCGCCGAGGCCTTCTTCGCAGACAGTCCCGGCGATGATGATGTCGTGCACGGGACGAATGCCGGCCGCCTTCAGAGCAGCGAGCACGCTTAGATTGGCGGCAAGCGCCCGGGTGTCGTCGCAGATGCCTGGACAGTGAATACGGCCTTCTTCGTCGACGCGCACGCCCCTGACGTCGCCGAAGGAGAACACCGTGTCGAGATGGCCTTCGAGCAGCACGGCTTTGCCGGTGCTCCTGGTTCCGCGGATGCGGCCGCAGACGTTGAAGTGCTCGTCGACGGTCACGTCTTCGAGACCGTATTCCGTCAGAAGTTCGGCATAGCGGCGGGCCTTCTTTTCTTCATAGCGCGACGGCGCTTCAATGAGCGCGAGTTCCTTCTGAATCTCGATGAAGTCTGGCAGACGGTCCTTGACCTGGGCAAGTGCCGTCCGGACGGCGGGAATCGTCTGAAGCCGATCGAACTGCTTAGCGAGGTCGGAATCGAAAATGTCGGTCATAAGGTCTTCCTTGAAAACGGCGGGGAAATCATTACCGCGTCAGCTCGAAACTGCGCTCGGCCAGACGGAGAAAACGATCTTCGTCGATCGGACCGCGCAGAACGACGGTGATCCAGTGCGTTTTGTTCATGTGCCAAGCGGGCAGAAAGCCGCGTTCTTCCGTCAGCCTTCGAACGGTGTCGGGATCGGCCTTCAGGTTGGCGAGGCTCACCGTGCCGTCTCCGGGAAGCCCGACGGCTTCACGGCCGACGTCCGCGAGGAGCGCAAACCAGCGACGGGAAGACGGGTGACGGAAAACCATGGCATCCGTCTCTCGGAACGGGCAGTCGGGCGCAATGCCGAAACGGGTTTCAAGCAGGCGCGCAGCATCTTTTGTCGTCAGGGCCATGAGTGAGCTGAGAGGGATGGTGTCAGACGTATCCTAGCCCAAAGGGGAAGACTCAGTCGCGCCGTTTGGCGAAAGACGGTCTTTGCCGGACGTCGGACCAAAAAAACGGCCCGGAAGGGTCCGAGCCGCAGTGCGGGAAAGAATGTTACTGATCCCTGTGCTTCAGGGCTTGGGCCAGACTGTCGGCTTCAGCGCCGTGGTTGCGGATGAGCCCCACGAACATGTCGGGACGGCCGTCGGTGCCTTTCTGGATATAGCCGTGGCAGGAACACCAGACATAGACGCCGTCGCGGCGGCCGGCGGGCGCGGTAGGTGAGCTTGTGATAGCCCTTGATACCGCTGAACACCTCGGCGATGTCCTTGGTGTACATCTCGCGGTCGTCGGGATGAATGCGGTAGAGCCAGATGTTCCCGGCGTCGAACATGTATTCGCTCGGCAGGTCGAAGTCCGCCACGGCCTTTTTGGACCAGCGGGAGATATTCGTCTTGAGATTGCACATATAGAAGTAGTGCGAGTCTTCAAGATTGCCGAAGACGTCGAAGAGGGGATCATGAAGAAATTCGTCCTGATCCTCGTCGCTGATGCAGACGACGGTGGCCTCGCGCGGGAGTCTCAAGGCATCCTTGCGGAGCTTGTCGGCATACATCAGCTGGTCGGCCTTGTCGATCGCAACGGAGATCCGTTTCTCGAGCTTCGGACTGTAGGCGGACACGCCGTAGCTGAATGAGTAGCGGCAGTCATCCTCCTGCTGAATGCAGTTTTCGAATTCAACGCGGATACGGCTCAGTCTGACGTCGAGCTCGTCGGCCGAGAGCGTTTCGCTGATCACCGCCATCTCGTCGCCTCCGATACGGTAGAGCGAAGCGTACTGGGGGAAAGCCGACACGAGACTCTTGGCGGCGGTGATGATGTAGCGGTCTCCTTCCGCATGCCCGAAACGGTCGTTGAGATGCTTCAGATTGTCGAGGTCGATCACGGCAAAAGAAGCGCGCCTGCCGCTTGATTCGATATCCCGGGTGCAGCGGGAGAAGGCCAGACGGTTGCCGAGGCCCGTCAGCGAGTCCGTCAGAAGCGCCCTCTGGTAGGCATCATGCTGTTTCTGCAGACGCTGCGCCATCGCGTTGAAGGCGTCTCCGAGTTCGTTCAGATCGCTGATGCGCTCTTCAAGGTGGCCGTCGGCAAGCCGGCCGGCACTGCTGATGAGACGGGAAAGCGCGGCCTGAATCTCGAGGGCGGGAAGACCGATCATGTTGTCGGAAGAGAGTACGGCATCGGGTCGGACGCAGCCCTGCGCCATCAGATCCGAAAAGCGCATGACTTCCTGAATATGCTCCCCGATGGTGCGCAGCTTCTCTCCTGTCTGCTGAAAAGAGGCCGGCAGCTCTTCGACATTCAGATTGGCGGTTCCGGGATGAGCCAGCAGATCGTCGATATAGTCGCAGAGATGCTGATGAGCTGTAGCGGCATCGGTCATGGCGGTTGAAAATACGTGGGAGAGAGAGGTTTGCGGACAGTCCGCGAGAAGCAGCTGCGAATACGGCTGTATATGCGAAAGCTACAATATATGCGGCTTTCGCGAGGATTGTAAGTCTACACGGCGAATATTTCTGTGTATATTCTCGAGAGTACCTATTTCGGGAGAGACAAAAGGCCCCATATTTGGCACGAATGCCGAGCGGATCTCGCGCTGACACCGGCAGAGACGGCCTCTTATCCAGCGGCTATGCCGGGTGAATTCCTCACCGGTTTCAGACGATACTGTCAGCCGCGCCATGGAGATTGCTCGGATACTTACCGAGTCCAAAAAGGAAATCGTAAACGAACAAGGAGAGGAAGACGATGCCCAGACGGAAGTCGATGAGCTCTATTGAGGCTGAGATCAGCGCACTGAAAGATAAGATTAGCGCAGCCAAAACACGCTACGAGAATCTGTGCCGGGATCTCGAGAAACTGCAGCAGGAAAGAGAAATGGTATTGGCTTAGGACGTGGTCCGAGCATTGCCCAAGAGGGAAAAACCTACCACGAACTTATGACGTTTCTTCAAGCTGCATAGCCGTTGAGTGTCAAATCGGCGGGAAGTTCAGGTTGAAAGACGGCGCTATGAAATGAATCTGCCTAACGTCTTCGGGAAGTGCCCGTCACGGATGCCATGACGGCGGCGATCGGCGTGAGGCCGCTTCGAGCCTTCATGGCCAGAGACCATGTCTGCGTGCTGCCGGCTGAAGAGGACGTGCGCTGGGCCGCTCCTCCCGCTGAAGCGCTTCTCGGACTCGACGGTCGGCTCCTGCACATCACGGCGGCAGGCAGCGATTACGACTGCGTGACCCGCAGCTTCGGGCCAAAGCTTGCAGTCTATCAGGCCCCTGTGTGCGGATCAGGCCACTGTCGCGTCATTCCGTACTGGGCCGAAGCGACCGGCAGACATCGCCTTCGGGCTCTTCAGGCATCGAAGCGCACCGGTGAACTTTTCTGCCGACTTGAGGGCGGCAGACTGTTCATTGCCGGGGAAGCGGTCCTCTTTGCCGAATCGGTGCTTCATTTGCCGCAGCTCGACTGACAAGTCATGTGAAAGCGACAGCCGGCCGCGCTGAGTCGGCTATAAGCGAACTGTTACGTTTTGAAATGCCGCCTTGCGATATATTGGCTTAAGCATGCCGGTCCGCCCGGATCGGACGACGACAAACTGCGGAGATTCCTGATGTCCGAATATTCACCAGAAACACTTCAGCTGCCCGAAGGCCTTCAGGCATTCCTCGAAGAAACGGGACTGCCGGTGCCGCCGGTGCCGCTTGAGCTCCTGGATTCCTTTGATGCGATGTCGGCAAGGTGGTTTGCGACGGATGCCGGCCCTGAGCCCGAGCCGCTTCGCTTTCTCAGCGATGCCGCCGCTCTGTTCAAGGCCCGTTTATTCAAAGACCGCGGTTTTGCGGGCTACGGTCTTGCAGGACATCCGTTCGGAACGCCATATGTGATCTGGGCGCTTGCCGTCAAGACCCTTGAATTCGCCGTGTCGCTTCCCTGGGGTGCTGCCTACGGCGATCCTGAGGCGGAGAGGCGCGAACTGGCAGCCGCTTTCCGAATCTTCGAAGCTTGTCAGGCCGCACGGCCTGCGGAAGGAAAACTCGCCGTGCTGATCGGGTCGAACGGCATAGAGTGGTCGCTTTCGACATCGCGCTCTGCGCTCTCGGGAGATGACCTTGACGGTCTTCTGACTGCGCTTGAAAATGAAGCGGCTTCGGCGGATCCGGCTGCCGCCGGCGCATGGCTTGCTGTATAGGAGGGATGATTCATGGGTACAGATATCAGCACAATTTCGACAGGCAGTCTTTTGTCGTACCTCGACGATCGTCCCGCAACGGCACCTGCCGAATTGGCCGACATCCGCGAAGCGGAGGCAGCACGCGTGCTGGCCGAGACGGCGCCTGCACGAGAAGCCGCCGTTCCAGATCCCGAAGCAGATCCGGTTCATGAGCCGGTGCTGCCGCCCGCCGAACAGCCCGTCGCCGATCAGGCGGAAGCGGCAGGCAGACGCATCGACAGTCTTCTGGCGCGTGCCGGGGCCAGAATGCCTAATCTCAACGGCAGTCTGTTTGAAACGGTGAAGAAAGTCTTGATCCGCCCCGGACTTTTCCGCACAGGGCACTGCATGCATACGAAGGTGACCGAAGCTGCCAAGGCGTGCGATGAAGCGGCGGCTGCGTTCGGAAAGATTTCCGCAGCGGAATATGCAAAGCACCCGATCCCGGATGAGGCATTCGCAGCACTTCAGAAATTCACGTCTGCGCAGCAGAACTTTGCCGCGGCGCTTCAGCGCTATTCTGAGAAAACAGGGACTGACGGAGACAACATTCGGATCCTTATTCAGAGTGCCAGCAACCGTGCCGCCGAAGCGCTTAATCTGGCCGCCGTGATGCAGATCGCCGGCATGGAGCAGGCGCCGGCGGAAGGCGAGGGCGCAGCCGTTGCTGCAGCATTGGCGGAGGGACGCATCCACGTCGATCCGGAGGCTGCCGCTGCCGGTCAGATTCTCGGCATCGGCACGCAGATGCACGGCGCACATTTCAGCCGGCCGCTGCACGATTCCCTTGCGGAAATCTCGCACCAGCTTGATGCGCTCGAAGCGAGGCGCAACCTCATGACGGCTACGGAATTCCGCGAGCAGGCGGGTGAGCTCAGAGACCGGATCTCCGCGCTCCGAGAAAATATCAGCCTTATCGGCGACATGCCGGGCGGTCTCGGCGATGAGATGGCTGTTCAGCGCGACCGCGGCCTTCAGGAGCAGCTCGGTACCGTGCTCGGGTTTATCGAAAATCGTTTCAATGCGATTGCCGAAAACGCGACGACGGTGGAGAATGCCGTCACGGCGCTTCTTCCCGAGATCAATGGCGATGCATTCGCCGCCTTTACGGGGGCGCCCTTTGAAGCGCTGCACCCGTACACCCGACATCTGCCGGCTGCTGTCAGCGAATATTCTCAGAGCCGACGCGGGATTCTGGAGACGCTCGGCAGGGGAGGGCTGACCAAGGACAGATTCGAAGCGGATCTCAAACATGCGACCGGTCAGTTCGGCGGACCTATTCAGCAGGGCGTGCGTGTGATGCGGCTCCTCCATGCGGTTGCAACGAAACCGAATTTGGGAAAGAATTCCCTTAGAGAGGCACTCAAAGACCAATTGGGCTTCATCGTTTCTATTCAGCAGGCCGAGGAGATGGCCGTCAGGCTGAAGGCCATGGCGAAGGAGGGACATCCTGGGATTAGCCAGGCAGGCATACTCAGCGGATCCTTCGCTTCGGCGAGGAGCGACGTCGTCCAAGCGGAAGTTGCAGAGATTGCGGGCATGCTCGCCAATGAGCAGGCAAACGCGGCGGCACTTCGAGCTGATTATCTGGCGGCCGCCTTCGATCATCATGTCGATGGGGCGACGCTTATCGGCGCCGCGCAGCGCGGCATTCCTGCCGATCAGCTTGAACTGAGCGTCGGCGACGCCAGTCTGGTGAAGGACCGTATTCTTGGTCAGGGAGCAGCCAACGCTGTATCGCTCTGCACATACAGGACCGATACCGGAGAAGAGCGGGAATTCGTCTTCAAGCCTGAAATCGGCGCCCGGCATGGTCTTTCCGGGCTCAAAGCTCATAAAGTCGGATACGATCCCGCCGTCAGGGTCATGCAGGTGAACGTTGCCGCGACCCGCGTCGCAGATGCCATCGGCTGCGGAGGGACAGTGGCGCGCTCGACGATCGGCACGCACCGGGGGCAGATCGGGCTCTTCATGGAACGCGCGCCCGGCAGGACAGCCCGGGACTTCATTCATTCCGGAGAGTTCGTCGATACGCTGCAGGCCGCCGGCAAGGCCGGCACCCTTTCGACCGTCCGCGCCAATCTGATGCGGGAGCTCTGCCGTCTGGAATGGGCGGACGTGCTCGCCGGTCAGGTCGACCGTCACGGAGACAATTATCTTGTCGACATAAACCCCGCCGACGGCCGCGTCCGCGTCACGGGCATCGACAACGATGCCTCGTTCGGCTCGCACCGCCTCGGGATCGATGCCTATGAAATGGTGAAGGACAAAAAACTGCAAATCCTCCGTATCCGAGATTTCAAAAATAATCGAAAGGATCTCAAACTGTTTCGTAGCACTTTCGGACTTAATCAGATGTCGGTGCCGACGCATATCGACAGGGACACCTACGATCGCCTGATGAATATCGATCCGCAGACCTACAGGGATTCCCTTGCGGGCTGTCTGAATCAGGAAGCAGTTCAGGCGTCGCTCTCCCGGCTTCTCGACGCTCAGTACCACGCCCGGGAACTTGCACGCGCCGGGAGAGTCGTCACCGACTGGAGCAATCCGAAGGTTATGTCGGAAATGATCGATCAGCGCCGCAACCCGAGTGCACCCGATGACGTTTTGGCCTACACGATGAACGGCTTCTTCAGCCGCGACTTCCTGCGTTTCTTCTGCTGATCGGCAGAAAAATGCTTATGAGCGGTGCACTTCTGCGCCGCATCAATGACGCTGCTGCCCGGAGCGGAGCTTGGGGGGAGCGGCGTCCTATTTTGCGGAGGACAGATGAAATTTTCGGCGTCTTTAATTCGTCGGAAGGCGGTAAGCGTTGCCGTACTGACGGCTTCAGCAGTGACTTTGGCTGGCTGCGCTCTTCAGGGCGGAAACTCATCCGGAAAGGACGAGGTTCTGCTCGGCATCTGCCGGGAGGCTGTTCCGGATAAGCGCACGGAAGTCTGCGAAATCCGTGAGGAAACACCGTCCGACGGCGGAACGGCCGAACGGATTCTGATTACGACCGATGCTCATGCGGCTCGTCTGGCGGTCGAGGCTCCGGCGCGCGTCCGCCTGCTGCCGGATGACGAAGCGGGGAAGACGCCGTGGGCGCTCGTTCGGGTGCCGATTGCGGAATTCAAGACGAAGCCGGCTTTTTCTGCCCCTCAGACGACGCAGGCCGTCATGGGCACGCCGCTTCAGCTTCTTGAGACCGTGAACGGGTGGAGGCGTGTGCGTCTGCCCGAAGGATACATTGCCTGGGTACGCGGCAATCAGGTGAGCCTGCTCACCGAAGAAGCCCTGTTTCGCTTCAGCACGGAGCCGAAGATCATCGTCACGGTGCCCGAAACACCGATGACGGACGACGCAGGACGGCCTGCGGGCGTGCTGCCAGCGGGGGCTGTCGCCTTGTCCGCGGAGCGCAGGGACGGCCGGGTTGCGGCGGCATTGCCTGACGGCCGAAAAGTGCGAATTCGAGAGACGGACGTCATGGATCTCAACCGATTTCGTCACGAGAACGCCGTACTGCGAGGAAAGGACAAAGAAGCTTTTTTCGAGGCAGTGACTGCGACCGCACGGTCACTGATCGGGAGAAGCTACCTCTGGGGCGGCACGACGACAGCCGGCGCGGATTGTTCGGGCTTCGTATCGGTCGTATTTCGTCTATGCGACATCATTCTGCCGAGAGACAGCGACCAGATGGCCGGCATCGGCGTGCGCGACGAAGGGCCGGATGCCTGGAAGCGCGCTGAAGCTGGAGACCTTCTTTTCTTCGGGCGTTCAAAAGGGGAGGATTTCGCCTCCCGCGTGAGTCATGTCGGCATTTCGCTAGGGAACGGGCGCTTCATTCATTCGCTGGGTGACGTGCATGAGGCCAGCTTCATCGAGACGGATCCCGATTACGATGCTTATGAGAGAAACCGTTTCATCGGGCGTGTCCGGCTGGATCCCGCCGACTTCGACAATCCCTGCATGACGACGACCGGATCGAACCGCCTTTACGGCGTGCCGCCTGCCGCGCCGGAACGCTGCCGGCTCAAGCGCTGAGCGAATGCCTGAACGACGGCTTCCGCAGCGGGCGGCATGCTGGCGGGATGCTTTGTTTCGGGGCGTACAATAGAACGGTCTTTGTACACAGACTGAATCCGAGATGCGCAGTAGCAGAACTTCCGGCGAACTTCTTGCCGCGCTGAGAGCCGGCGAGCCGCTCGACGCCCGAGACCGCGTTGCGCTCGTGCTGCGTCTTTCCGTGCCTGCCGTTGTTGCGCAGATATCGACCATCGCCATGCACTACATCGATGCATCGATGGTCGGCCATCTCGGCGCCCGCGAATCGGCGGCGATCGGTCTCATGATGTCGACCTTCTGGCTCTTTGCCGGCATCTGCGCCTCCGCCTGCATGGGCTTTACGGTGCAGGCGGCGCACCGCATCGGCGCGGAGGACTTTTCTGGTGCACGGGAACTCGTGCGGCAGGGGCTTTTCGTCGCCGTCTCGACCGGCCTGATCATGATGACGGCCGGGGTGCTGCTTCACCGGCACCTTCCCGTGTGGCTCGGCGGATCGCCCGACATCATCGAGGACGCTGCCGCGTACTTCCGCATCTTTTCCTACGGCATGCCTCTGATGGTCGTTTCGTTTGTTTCCGGAGGCATGCTGCGGGCTTCAGGCGACATTCGGACGCCTTCCGTGCTCAACGTCGTGATGTGCGTTCTCGACGTCGTTTTCAATTTCCTCTTCATATTCCCGACCCGTACTTACGCAGTTTTCGGCACGGCAGTCACGCTGCCGGGATTCGGTCTCGGCGTCGCAGGGGCGGCCTGGGCGACGTTTCTCGCCGGCGGCATCACCTCCCTCATGCTGCTCTGGTGCCTGGCGGTCCGCTCTCCGATGCTCGCAATCATCCGTGAAAGGGGACGGTTCCTGCCTGATCGCGTTTCGGTTCGCCGGGCGCTCGGCATCGGCATCCCGATCGGACTCGAACGCTTCTGCATGACGGCCGGACAGATCGTTCTGATGACAATTGTGTCCCCGCTGGGGACTTTTGCCATTGCGGCGCATTCGCTTGCCGTGACGGCGGAAAGTCTCTGCTACATGCCGGGTTACGGCATCTCGGAAGCGGCTACGACGATTACTGGGCAGAGTCTCGGGGCCGGACGAAAAGACCTGGCAGGACAGCTCGCCTATCTTGCCGTCGGTCTGGGGACCGCGGTGATGACGGTGATGGGCGCGGTGATGTATGTCTTTGCGCCGGAACTCATGAGAACGCTGACTGCCTCTCCCGAGGTGATCGGTCTCGGGAGCGGCATTCTTCGCATTGAGGCCTTCGCCGAGCCGCTTTTTGCCGCCGCCATCGTCTGTCACGGCGTATTCGTCGGTGCAGGCGACACCCGCGTGCCGTGTCTCATGAATCTGATCTCGATGTGGGCGGTCCGCCTGACGCTGGCGGCCTGGCTTGCCCCGCAGTACGGCATTACCGGTGTCTGGATCGCCATGGCGCTCGAGCTCTGTTTCCGAGGTCTCGTGTTTCTCGGACGTCTTGTTTCCGGCGCCTGGAAGTGCGGCAAGGCGCTCACGCGAAGCCGGGGCTGAGGCATACCGACGGAGAAAGAAAAGCCGGCCGCCTTCAGGCCGGCGTTCCTGCGGGGACTTTTCTGATTCAGCGCTCCATCTTCAGGCAGGCTTCCATTTCAGCGAGTCTGCCTTCTATGTGCGCATGCTGTTCGTCGAATTGACGAAGAAGACTGTCGGCGTACTGACTGATGACTGAAAGACTGCGATCGATGCCGTTCACCGTCAGGGCGTCTTCATTGACGGAGAACTCGAGACCGCGGGACTGGAAGAAGTCGATGAGTTCGGGCAACGCCTTGACCGTGCCGCGCAATGCAGCTTCGTCGCGCATTGACTCAAGCTTATCGATCATCAGCTGTGTGGCTGCGAGCTCGGCCTGAAAGTCGAAGGCTGCCTTCAGCGAATCCTTGAGATCCGTACGGACTTGCTGAGCCTGAAGGAGCGCCGCAAGCCGCGTCATAGAATCAGTCCCTGAGGTGTTTTGATTCGAACCGATGCCGTTCGTCTGCTGAAGAGCGTTCAGGGTGTTGAGAACGGGATCCATAAACTAATCCTCGCAAATTGTTGAGAGCGGAGTAAAGGCTGCTGCGTGCGTCAGTCATTCGCCAGGGCGCAGCGGAACTCAGGCGGTGACGCCGGCATGCACCGGTGTTCGGAAAGGTTCGGCGTATTCAGCCGAGTCGGGATCCGTGAAACATTCAGAAGACACGGAAAGCGTGATCATGCCGGAGCGCCTTTCATCATCATAAAGCGCGGAGCCCGAGCGTCAAGATTAATCCTGTATCCAATAACGGACACTGCCCGCCGGGAGAACTTTTGGGGATCTCTAACTTAGAGAACAGCGGGCAGTCCTGCGTCTCTAGTTAAGTTGCCTGTCGGCGACAGAATTTTCCTGGTTCGGTACGATCGCAAAGCTTGTGCCCGGCGGATAGGAATATAATGAACAATCTGCGCAATTTGTTTTTTAGCTAGAACACACAGGAGGGAACGATGTCTGCCGGCAGGGAAGAGGGCTTTACGCTGATCGAAATCACGATGGTTCTGATTGTTCTCGGCATTCTTGCCTCCGTCGCTGTTTCCAAGTTCTTCGATCTGTCGGAAGAGGCGGAAAAGGAAGCGGTGCTCGCATCGGCGGCGGAGCTGCAGGTGCGTTCGGAAGCCGTTTTCGGACAGAAGGTTCTGGAAGGCATGTCCTGCACGAAAGCAAAGACCGCAGCTGCCGATGTGATCAGACTTTCCGATACCCCGGCAGGAGAAACCGGCAGATTCGGGGACTTTGAGTTTCGCGCTTCATCGGTGGTCGCCGCTGCGATGCCGATCGATTACCGGCGCGCAGGTTCGGACAATGCGTGGAAGTCGGTGCCGAATTTTTCCTTCGTGCTGCCGATTTGTGAGAACGAAGAAAACGGTTATGTTTTTTCTGATGCTGGAAAACGGCTTTTCCATGACTTCTTGGGTGGAAGAACTGGCGGACAGATTAAAAATGACAACGGCATGCAGTACACGATCTATCTGGAAAATTACGAGAACGATGCAAATGGCAAGTATGTCTTCAATGCCAATATCAAAGAGTGGAATCACACCGGGGTGCCTATCGTTTCCGTCGTACGGGAAGACAATACGAATGCTATTCGCAACGTTTATATCGGTTTTATGACTTATATCAACGGGGAAAACAAGCACACCGATAAAACGCCTTCAGATGATCTGCTGCTGATGCCGCCTCAATCGAAGTACAGTGACGTCACCGTCGCCAAACGTGCCGAAAATATCGAGATCTTCAAGAAGAACTTCCCCAATTACCAGGACTTCTTTGAAGTCAAAACGACAAATGACGGCTATCAGTATCTGGCCGCCAAATCTCGCCCTTAAATTGCCGGCCTGCCTGTTCAATAAAACCTATTCAAAGTTACTCACTTTGGGGTTTCATTGACTTATCCGCACTCTGTTGAGTCCGAAGCGGAGCTTCGGCCAACTAGAGCCTTTTGATGCTCAGTAGCACCGGAAGCCCTCTGCAGGAGAATCTGTTTCACCTCATCCTTGGACATATACCGCGTGATTTCGGTGTCATAAAATCTTGCGAGGACGCTCTTTGCAGCATTCTCGTCTGCCTGCATTACAACCCCGTCAATGCCGGTAAAACGATCACCGTTCCTTGTGCCTTGCAGCAGTCCGGTCCGATGGTCGATTTGCGATGTAAAGGCAGCGTTCACGATGTCGTGTTCGACGCCTCTTTGCAGAAAGACACTATTCAGGGCATCAGCGAGGATGCCCTTCGCCCAGCTGTTCATTAAGCGATTATATCTTTTGCCTTTTTCTCTCCCTCTGTTGGGCGCCATGGCCCAAGTCAGGTCTTCGGAAATCATGTGACCGTAATTGTCCGCAAGCAGGTGCGCTGTCTTGTAGGCAATATCGGAAATACGGTGGCGAAAACTGTCGCACAGCCGATCGAATTTGACGGAGCCGAGATTGTTTTCTCGGATTCGCTTCGCCTTTTCCAAGTCACCTTTGGCTTCAGCTTTGTCAGCAATGGCACTTAGTTTGTTGCGGTTTCGAACGAGTTCTGTCACTCTGTCCGAATACTCCGTCATGACGGTTCCGAAACCTTCTCCGTAATGCCTGCCGTTGCTGTCGACCACCGCTTCCGTATAGCCTTTGTCGACCGCCGCCTCGCCTTTGCCGCAGGGGCGTCCCTTCGGCTTGTCAAAGCCGTAGCAGATACGGATCATCCCGTGTTCAAGAATCAGACGAAGGTTGCTCCCAGCCAGCTTGACGTTCTTGCCGGTTGTATTTGTCGTCAGATCGATCCATTGCCTGCAGATGCGAACGCTGACGACAAGCTTTCCGTTGACAACAGATTCCTTGTGCTTGTCGGAACGGACAACAAACTGATTGTCGGCGTGTCCAACTCCGTGCCTGAAGGCGTCTCTGACGTATCGGTGCAGATAAGGAGTTTGTTCATAGTTACCGTTTTTGACAAGCCCGAATCTGCGGTTGAATTCGTCCTTTCGCTTCCCTGCCGGGATTTTTTCATAGTCAAGACGCTTGGATATCTTGCGTTTGACAATGACTTCCGCAGCCGCCTTATAGGTGAAGATGTCATTCAAAATATCCTTGACGGATTCGTTTCTGACCGTTCCGTCAAGGTCGGGAAACTTCGATGCGTACAGAACCGTCGTTTCCTCGCGCATTGTTCCCAGACTCTTTACAAACGGAGCCTTGCCGCCGAATCGATGCCATACGTCTCTGCGGATCCAAGCCATGCGGCCAGCCTGAGTCCTCAGGATCTGAAGATCCTGATCCGAAGCGTCTGCCCAGATCATCCGAGTGACTTTCAAAGATTGCGGCTCAGGCATGGCAAACACCGGTTAATCCAAGGGGTCGCTGCTGGGTTTGGCTCCGGGAAATTCTTCTCGGAGACCTTTTTCGTACTTGCGCATTCCGTACAGTCTGCAGCTGAACGTGTGAACAATGGCAAGCATATCTTCGACCATCTCTTTTTCCGGAGACAGACTCATTTGGTTAACAACGATCAATTCGCATCCCCGGGATTCACAGAGATGTCTGATCAGATCAAAACCGAATCGAACAAGTCTGTCCTTGTGAGCAACGATCAGTCTGCCGACTTCTCCGGTGCTGATGCGATCAAGAAGCTTAAGAAACTGCGGCCGTTTGAAATTCATTCCGCCGCCGATCTCGGTTATCCATTCGTCAACTGCAGTGCCGCTGCACAGCGCCCACATTTCCATGGCTTCAAGCTGGCGCTGAAGATCGGCTTTCTGCCCGCGGCTGCTCACTCGGCAATAAACGACGGTTAGCTTGCGCTCCGGTTTGACGCCAAGAACCGCCTGCAGGTCAGCGTCGTCATAGTAACGATGACCTGAAGGCAGCCGCTTGCTTGCAATTTTGCCTTCCGCCTCCCATCTGCGGATAGTGGCGGGCGTCCTGCGAACCAGTTTGGCAAATTGACCGATCTTATAGGTATTCATAATATATAAATATTATCATATTTTACTATTTTTTGCTTTACTGTACAACGATAATGACCCCCAGATCCCGTGCAACAGCGTTCACATGCCGTCACGGTAGCTCTTTAACAATCTGGAAATAGTTGCTAATACGGCTTACGCCGTGGGGCTGGCCCCACGCCGCTTCGCGGCTCCCCAAGGTTTTTCTTGCCCGTAAGAATATTCATGGGATCGAAACCGGGAGCTAGCAACAGTCTCTTGATTTCAATTGCATTTCTGTGCGTAGACTGTCAGATGCACAGGTAGGAGAGGTCCGACCCTGTGTGCCCGCGAGAATGTTCGCTTCGCCTTGCTGCGCCATGCAGTGAGGTGTTTTCAGCAGTTGCCGAAACCGGCCTG
>JAGBFJ010000055.1 GCA_017936545.1 Sutterella sp. | reverse complement strand
CTTGAAATTCCAATGGATTATTCCCCTGATGCCATAACGGAATCTAATCTATCTTATTGCAATGCGTGATCGACCCATAGCTGCAGGTGCCGCGGTTCCTTACAGCACAGCCATCTCTGCGGCGCGTCTCATGGCATCGTCGCCCCGGCGGTCATACATGGCGGTCGTGGCGATGTTCGCATGTCCCATCATATTTTTGACCGTGACGATGTCGACGTTGTTGGCGAGGAGCCGCGTTGCAAAAGTGCGTCGCAGATCATGCGCTGTCGCCTTTTCATGATTGGCTGATTCCATTCTTGCCCGGGTGATGCGTCCGACAGAGCTCGGATCCAGCGGTTCCGTGAGTGAAACCCGGCCGTTTTTGTAGATCCGTCCGAAGAGATAACCCCCTTCCCTGCCGCGCCAGCGGTCGATCCAAAGATCCACGGCCTGAGCGACCGGCCCCGGCAGAAAGACTTTTCGTTCTTTATCGCCTTTGCCGATCAGCGTCAGCGAACGGTTCATGCGGTCGTATTTCTCGATGCGAAGTGAGGGAACTTCACCGCGACGAAGTCCGCAGCCGAGCATCAGTGAAATCACAGCTCGGTCTCTGGCGCCGATGGCGGTTTCCATATCACACCCGGCAATGAGTCGGTGTGATTCGTCAAACGACAGCGAACGTCCGGCGGGGAGACGGTAGCATCGGCGCTGTTTGAGCGAACCGATTCTCAGATAGTTCTCGTGGTCCATCGAGCGTGCAAGCCAGGCGGTTTTCGCCACCCCCTTCAGAGCGGCGAGATAACAATTGGACGTTGACGCCGAGATGCCGTCTTTTTCCTGTTTGGCGATAAAAGCCAGCACATGTTCGGTCCGCATTTCTCCCCATCGGCAGTCACGAAGATCAGCATACCCGGCCCAGCGCGCAAACATATTCAGTTTTGACGCCATGCTCTTGCGAGAGTTCTTCGAATGAAGAGTTGCAAGATAAGCCAGTGCAGCATTGACGGGTTCTTCGCTTCTGGCTGCCGGTGCAATAACCGGCATGCCGAACGGAAGAGGACTGACTGCGGACGGAATGCGTGAACTCATCGTTTTTCCTGAAAATCACACCTACAGTATACCGCACGAGAATGAACCTTCTACGACATTATTTTTATCTATTGAAGCTTCCCGTTTAGTTGCGTTTATACGGTTGCATTTCAAGTGCGGAGCTCGTCTCCCTTCATTGCCTTCTTACACTCTGAGCTCGATCTTTAAAAATGCATTGTTGATACATATTAAGATGAAACGAAATATGCATCATTGAGGAATACTCATGCGAAACGGAAAGACATCCTTAAATTTCATCCAGAAGTGTATTGCGTTGAATTCCTTGTCCGACAAGGGAAAAGAAGCGATTGAAGTCTCCGCGCTGTTTCCTGGCCGATCACTGGGTGAATGCTCTTCACTTTCCGGCTTTCCATGTACCCAGCTGCAATCCGGTCAGGATGAGCAGGCAGCCCGCCGAAGACAGACAAAACAAAGCCCGCCTGACGGCGGGCTCGTTTGTCATTGCTGTCGGTGACGACAGCGGATGCAGTTCAGTATTCAAGAATCGGTTTCAGTTTTTTCGCTTCCGCGACATAACGGCGGAGTTCCTTTAGAGCTGGAACGCGCTTCGTCAGCTGCTTTTCGGCATTGACGGCCTCAAGCTTGGCGAGCAGGTTTTCCGGCACACGGTGAGACAGTTCCTTGACCGTGTCTACTCCTGCGATTTCAAAAAATTCAGCGTACTGCGGTCCGATTCCGTGAATGCGGAAAAGATCCGTATGGTTGGCCCACTTGAGGATCAGTTTCGGCTCGATGCCTGTCTTTTCCGCGAGCAATTTTCGCTGGGCCGGTGTACGACTGGCCTTAAGAAGGTCTGCGGCGTATTTGATGCCCAGCTCATTGAGTTTGGCAGCGTATTCTTCGCCGACTCCTTCAATTGCGTTGACTTTGTATGCCATGATCCCTCCCTAGGTTGGCCATTACAGTATATATCGCTTTAATAAAGGTGTATAGCGTTTATTTGCATGCGCGTTACAATCGATCACTTATCATAAAAATTTATGAGTTCTTGAGATCGTCTGAAATACAGTCCCTATGAGAGCATTTGAATAAACCACACTTATAGGTATAATCGCAAACATTAACGGATATGGCTGATATTATTTGCAATGCATTTGCGCGATATATCTTTCGTGCATTTAGTATATTGAAACATTTGATTTGTCATCTTTATATCTGTCATTTCACCAACGCGCGGGGCTCAGTCGTCTTTGAGACATTGGTAGAAGTACGCATTGCAGGTGCAAACGCCCCTGTGAAATAAGGGGGGTACCCGCTGAAAACCGCTCTATTTCAGGGGGTTTCAAATTCAGTATTTCTGATGCATATTAAAGCGCCGTCAAAAGCATAACTTCTGACGGCGCTCAAAGTGAGGTCCGGATGCTTACTTTCCGTTGCAGTATCAGGAAAGAAGGCGTTTGTCGTCTGTCGGCACCAGGTCTTTTTCCGGCGATTCAACGCTCCTGAAGAGTCCGTTATGTCCGCGGACGTAGCGCGTTCCGAAGTCGGCATCGAGATAAGGCTGCACGTCGGGAAGATAGTTGCAGACGGTATTGAGGTCGATCAACGGGAAATTGTCCGGATCGGCCAGATACTCAGGTGATTCCGTTCCAGCAAAGAAGAACCAGCCGCTGTCCCAGTCCTGATTTTTAGCATCAGGCTTTTCTCGATAGAAGTAGCCGGTCTCCGCACCCTCCTGGAGGATTTTCATGCTGACGACGGCGAGCCGGCTGATGCCGGCGGGATAGACCGGCCGGATATGGTCGCGCGGAATCAGAAGTTTCCAGCTTCGGCCTTCGCAGACGTTCAGGCGTCCGTCCTTGATCGGTCTCCAGCTCGATCCGGCCAGACGTTCGCAGAGTTTGCCCGCGGAAAACAGCGCGGCATACTCGAACTCTTCTTCATAGAGGGGAATGAGCTCAAGGAAATAGGCGGGGAAATCGTCGGGTAGCTCATGCTTCTCGCAGAATTCCTTAAGCAAAAGTGCGGAAAAATCCGTCCCTTCCGTGATCTTGCGACCCGGAATGGCAAACGTACTTCCTGAACGAATCGAGGTATCCGCCCTGCTCTGCATGGTTTTGGCAATCCGTCCGATCAGGGTTGCCGGCCAGGAGACGGTCGGATCCTTGGGATAATCCGTCATGCGGCGCGACTCGTCGATCGTCATGATCAGTTCGCACGGCCGGCCGCCGGGATTAGCCGGGTCTGCTTTTTTAGGAACATAGCAGAGTCCGGCAGTCACCAGATACTGTTCCCTGACATGGCGCTTGCTCGATACGACAAGAAGCCGCATCGGATACCAACCCTCGATGACCTGAGTGACCGGACCGAGATGTTTTTCGATGTCGGCACAATATTCGGAAAATTCCGTATCGGTCATGAGGTGAGTGCGCTCGAAAACTTTTGCGCCTTCCCGGGCATCATGAATGTAGCGTTTGATGCTGTCGACGACGAAGCCTTCCAGTCCCTCTTTCGCTGCCAGTCGCTGGGCTTCTCGGAAACTGTCCACAGCTTCTTTGTAACGGGCCGAGCAAAAATAAATGCGGCCCTTGGTGAGCCACCAGGAAGTATTGCGTTCCGAGGCGGGTATGCTCTCCAGAACGGCATCCGCCTTCGGAATGCGGCCGTCCGTATCCGGGAGTCTGGCAGTATTGAGAAGGGTGCGGGCTTCTTCGCGTTTGACGAAGACGGATCTCAGCTGAGGCGGAATAGCCTGAATGTAGGTCAGCAGCGTTTCTGCGTCTAGAGACTGATCGCAAAGTGCGGACCTGGCGGAAAGGCCGTTTTCCACCGCATCACGCGCAACGTCATTGAAGAGTCCGGCGTCGACCAGAATCTGCCGGGCTTTGTCCGCCAGCACGAGCGCATCGCCGAACTCCTTCAGCCGAATCAGCCCGATGCTCTTGAGATTGAGCCAGATCGGGTTGCTGTCTTTCTCGGCTGCGCGGTCGAGGATTTCAAAAGCACGCTGAACGTAAGTGACGTCTTCCTCGATAACCGAGATGTTGAATGCCGCGCGAACGATTTCAACTGCAGCAAAAAACGGCAGTTTTTCAGGCGGCATGTCGCGGCTGATGTTCAGAATCTCCTTCCATTCGAATTTGTCCGACAGGGTTTTGACAATAGAAATGATGCGCATTTCGTCCATGTCGGGCGTCAGTTTGTCGGGTATCACGCGGGACCAGGGCCGTTTGGAGAGGCGGACCATGTAACTGTCCATATTGCAGACGAGCGAAAGCCTCAGACGCCGGATCTGAGGGCTCGGATCGGTGCGGGCGTCGCAGAGCCGGATTCCCTTCAGCGTGCAGACTGCCGCCTGACGCTCCTTGTCCGACCAGAACAGCGCCAGCGCTTTTCTCAGAAGATAGACCGGCGAACGGCGAACTTCCGGGATCTCCGCCACAGCATTGAGCTCGTCCAGTGCGGTTTTCAGCATGCCGTCGCGGTCAGGATATTCCGCGGTATTGATCAGGGCACGGACGTAATTGTCGGTTAGGAACCAGCTCCGGCGGCGGATGTCCGGATCCAGATTTTCGGCAAACGCCACGATTCTGCGGTCGTTGTCGTCCTGTCTCAGAATGATCTGCATACCGGACTGGGCACGATAAAGCCGGGCCGAGTCCAGCATGGAATCCTCGGGCCGGTCTGTCGGCTGGTTGCTGAGGACGGCCTCGCAGAATCGGAAACTTTCTTCTGCTTCTTCCCAGCGGCGAAGATGATAAAGCACCCAGCCACGGCGGTAATGCCAGCGCGGATCAGCCCGACCCTCATCCCGGAGTTCGTTCAGCATGCGGAGCGCTTCTTCAAGTTTTTTCTTGTCGGCGGCCCCCGACTGCGAGCACAGCAACCGGGCTTCTTCACATTTCAGATCATAGCCGCGTTCATCTTCGGGGACGGACTCAATGAGTTTCGCCGCCTCGGAGAGACGTCTTGTCATGACGAGTCTGTCGATCTGCTCGATAAGAGTCTGTTGCTCCGGCTTCATATTCTGCGCTTTCCCTTAATGGTTATCCTTTAACTTTAACGAAAATCGGCGCTTCATGCAGGCTTTTTCATACCCTTCGAGACACTTAGAAACAAGTCTTCGACCGGCATTCGCTAAAATGCATCACGATGCCTGCGGAACGGCGGAACAGGCCGCCGGCTCTTCTTTTGGGATTCCCGCAAATGCGACTCGGCCGCTTTATTCTGATTGTTCTCGCCCTCGCGGCACTGGCTTTCTGCTCGATTCTTACCTCTTTGGGCTGGGCTCGGATTCTTTTTTATACCGGCTGGTGCAGTCAGAACGCTGCCTATCCCGTCGCCATTCTCTTCTTCGCCGGCTGCTTCGCTTGGACCATCGGGCGTCTCGGTTCTGCTGCCCGAGCCGGCGCGGCTTCGCTTCTGAACGTTCTGCTGACCGCCGTCCTTCTTGTGGCTGTTCGGGCGGGAGATCAGTTCTTTTCCGAGCGTCTGACCGGCAGTCTCAAGTCCTTATTCGGTATGTCGAGCATTATCGCCGAAGAGGATTTTCTCAATACGACGGCCGTCATCGGAGGCGCGGTGCTTCCCCTTCTCTTTCTGTTTCTGCTTCCTCTCGCCGTGCGGATTCTGAAGCCCAGGGCCTGACACGATCCCTCAGGCCTCTGTTCCGGCTACATTGGTCCTTCCCGTTAAACATTTTTGGCATATCATGCCCGTTCTTTGAAAAGCGCTCTTCGACAGTCATTTCCAGAAATTGCGTTCTGCAAAAGAGACATTATCTTCCCATATGAGTCATCGATATGGCTAATATGAATAACGATTGACATGGATTAAACCATCTATTAGTTGCCCGACGCCGGCTGCACAAACTATATGATGCAGTCAGGACAATTTCGTCCGAACATTTTTTGGAAAAATTATCAAAATGAAGATTTCCGCCCGCAACTGCATCTAAGGCATGAACATCGCCATTCACGAAGGCCCGGTTTCCACCGAAGTGACGATTGAAACCCCGGCCGGCGAAAAGATCGTGTCCTCGATCACGACGACTTCCTCCAAGCACCTCGGTCTCGGAGTCGGCGGCAAGGCCTACGCCGTTATCAAGGCTTCGAACGTCATGATCGCCGTTGAAGACTGATCGGGCAAAGCTCGGCTGATATTCGCGCAGTCCTGACGCTGCGCATTGCGCTTTCGTCAATGACACAGCGATACGACTGAATTTCCGGCTGTGTTCTTATGAATGCGGCCGGAATTTTTTGAATAAAAAAGGCACCGGCGCGGCCGATGCCCTTTTCGTCTGAAAAGTCGGAATCAGAAACCGACTCAGAGCTTTTTCACAAATTCGGATTTCAGCTGCATCGCGCCGAAGCCTTCGATGCGGCAGTCGATGTTGTGGTCCCCTTCGCAGAGGCGGATGTTCTTGACCTTCGTGCCGATTTTCAGCATGGACGAAGCGCCCTTCACCTTCAGGCTCTTGATGATCGTGACCGTGTCTCCGTCGGCTAGGATCGTGCCGTTGGCATCCTTGACGATCAGCTTTTCTTCTTCCTGTGCCGGTTCGGCAGACGACCATTCGTGGGCGCATTCAGGGCAGACGAACTGACCGCCGTCTTCATAAGTATATTCGGAATTGCATTTCGGGCAGGGAGGCAGAGCGCTCATGGAAGGATCCTTTCTGTTGTCGGAGCGGAGAGTCCGGGTCCGGAAAAAGGACGGATTCTAACATTCGTTTCGGATAAGGGACTGCCGAAACGGCCGTTTTTTTATACCCGTCGGTCCGAATGCAACCCGGCGGCGAAATGATAAGAAGAACTCAGCGCAGACCGGCCAGTGCGACGGGCTGTGCGGCATAGCTCGTCACCGCACCCGGAACGCCGTGCTTCGGCACGAAGAGAACAAGCGCCGACTGCTTCAGAAAGGCGGCCACTTCTTCAGCCAGCAGACCCGCGCCAACGAAGAACGACTGTTCGTCCTGCGGCAGGCTGATGTGAAGAAAACCGCCGCGAAGTTCGACGCGGACCTGCTCGCATTCGCCGGCTTCAAGCGGCATGTCGATCAGAAAGGCGTCGCCGGTTTCCACGATCCTTGCCCGGCGATTGGCACAATGATTGTTCGGCGCCGGAAGTGGATATGCCTGCGGCGCGACAGGCAGTTCGACGTACTCAAAGCTGGCGGGAATCGTCATGATGAAGTCTCCGTAAATTGAGTCGCCCGAGGGAGGCGCTTTGTTGAAGCGGAATGCCAGGAAATGCATGCCGTCTTGATTGTCATGAGTTCATCTTGCGCTCTTTCCACAGCTGTTGACGGTCTATTTTCAGCAAATCACGGTGTTTTGCTCCAGGAGAATCATCAGCTCGGGGGACTCTCCTAAGTGCTTCAGCCTGAGCGGAAAACGAGTCGGGCATTCTGCCTATGAAGCCGGAACACGCCGGCGGTGCTAAAGTGATGGACAGTTTTGTCCTATCCCTGTCTATGTCCGCCTTCACACTTTCCGAGCGGCGTTCCGGACTTCTGGCCGCCATTGTTTCCTACCTCTTCTGGGGTTTCATGTCTGTCTACTGGAGTCTGCTTGCGGAAGCGGATTCCTGGGAAGTCATCGCACACCGTGTATTGTGGTCGCTGGTGTTCCTTCTTCTGGCAATGGCTTTGCGGGGAAAACTGAACGAAGTTCTCGAAACGGCGCGACTGCTCTGGGCAGACCGGAGACGGCTGATGATCATGCTGTCGGCGGCGTTTTTTGCCGCGCTCAACTGGTGGATCAACGTGATCGCCGTTCTGACGGATCATGTCGTCGAACTCGGCATCGGCACGTTTCTTACGCCGCTCATCTCTGTTTCCCTCGGCGTGATTTTTTTCGGAGAACGTCTTTCCCTGCTTAAAAAGGGCGCCATCGCGCTGGCTGCCGTCGGCGTCGGCATCATGATCGTCGGATTCGGGCATTTTCCCTGGATTTCTCTCGGCGTCTCCCTTACCTGGGGGATTTACGGCGCACTGAAAAAGAAGCTGATGCTGGAGGCATGGGTCAGCATCATTCTTGAAGCGGCCCTGATGCTTCCTGCCGCACTGGCCTATATTGGCTGGCTACATGCCGGCGGTCTCGGTCATTTCGGCACCGGCGGCATCGGTCTGACGCTTGCTCTGGCCGGCACCGGCATCATGACTTCCATTCCTCTTATCTGTTTTACGCTTGCCGCCATGAAGCTGCCGATGAACGTGCTCGGATTCTGTCAGTACATCGCGCCCGTCATGACGCTGCTTCTCGGAATTTTCTGGTTCGGCGAACCTTTCGGCGGACGGGAACTGCTTCCTTTGATCTTTATCTGGTCCGGCATCGCACTTTTCCTATTTGCCGAGCTTCGGCCTCTCCCTAATGGCAGAGATACCCTTTAAACTAGAATTAAGTCGCCATAATTAATATCTCATTTCGACTTGACAGGGATGTACCGTTCTCGCGTACAATGCCTGCCCTTCCCAAACCTGTCGCTCTCTCAGCACAGGTATTACCCGCAGGGCATTGAAATTCAATGCTGTGCGGCTACAATCAAAGGATTCGTTACCGCCCGACGGCGGTTGACCACCCTCAGGGACCTATAAAAATGAGCAAAAAGCATACTAACGACTGCGAGCAGGACTCGGCTGACCTGCCGCCGACTCAGGACAACGCTACGGTGAGCCATGCCGCCGTTGAGTCTGTCGAAGACCATCAGCATGTGTTTGACACGACCCGTCAGGCTATTACCTATCTTCGCGACAAGCTTCGCGAAGCTCACCGCGAGACCCCCGAAGAAGCTGCGGAAGACGTGCTCGCCACGCTTCCGGAAGCCCAGCGCGACACCCTCTTCAAGGCTCTTCTCGCCAAGGAAGCAAATCAGGCTGGTCTTTTCCCCAAGAAGCGCGGCAACATCAACGAACTGGCCGCCGACTTCACTTCCGGCGGCTATCCGTACAAGAACCGCTATCCGCTCGGCCTCTATGAGAAGGAACTCTATGACCTTCAGGTCGA
The DNA here is from genome assembly GCA_017936545.1 of Sutterella sp. Taxonomy (GTDB): domain Bacteria; phylum Pseudomonadota; class Gammaproteobacteria; order Burkholderiales; family Burkholderiaceae_F; genus Sutterella. The sequence continues at coordinate 2,640 of JAGBFJ010000055.1, read as the reverse complement.
ACTTCTCAAGCTTCAGGAATGGGTCAAGCGCACGGGCCGCAAGATCGTCGTGATCTTCGAAGGCCGCGACGCCGCCGGCAAGGGCGGCACGATCCGCCGCTTCACGGAAAACCTGAATCCCCGCGGCGCACGCATCGTCGCTCTTTCGAAGCCCACTGAAGCCGAAGCCGGCCAGTGGTACTTCCAGCGCTATGCCGCCCGTCTTCCGAACCCGGGCGAAATCTGCTTCTTCGACCGTTCCTGGTACAACCGTGCCGTCGTCGAACCCGTCATGGGCTTCTGCACGAAGGAACAGTCCGAGAACTTCCTCCTCGAAGTGTCCGAATTTGAACGCTCGCTGCAGCGCGGCGGCATCATCCTCATCAAGTTCTGGCTGAACATTTCCCAGGAAGAACAGCGCAAGCGCTTCAAGGAACGCCGCGTCAACCCGCTCAAGCGCTGGAAGCTGTCTCCGGTGGACATCGCCTCGATGGAAAAGTGGGACGACTACTCCCTCGCCGTCGAACGCATGTTCCACGCCACCGACACGACGGATACGCCGTGGACGGTCATCCGCAATGAAGACAAGCGCCGCGGCCGCCTGAACGCGATCCGCGTGCTGCTCCAGTCCGTCGACTATGACGGTCGCGACCTCTCGAACATCGGGCCCATCGACCCGCTGATCGTCGGCCGCGGCGGCATGCTCTTCCAGCACACGGCTTCCCCGATCTTCGCGGGTGCCATGAGCGAAGCCTTCAAGCGCGACCTCGACCGCGTCGGCAAGAAGCAGAAGGGCTGATCATCTGCCTGAATGACAGGACAAGGGGAGATTTCCGATATCGGGGGTCTCCCCTTTTTTCCGTCTGCAGAATCCGGGCAAAAGAAAACCGGCGGATGGTCGACCGCCGGTCGGGCATGATCCTGCGTCCGTCAGGTCCGTGACGGCGCTGCAGTCATTTACTTCTTCTGAGCCTTCTTGATGAGCTTGCGCACGGCCTTGCGGGCGGCAGCTTCAATCTTTTCGACGACCTTGCGTTCGTCGCCGTCGGCATAGGCGCGAAGTGCGTCGGCCTCGTCCTTGCTCAGTGTTTCGATCACGACGACATGAGCCGCGGCTTCACCGTTGGCAAGGGAGATCAGACCGGTCTGAACGCCGGGAACCGGCGAGACGTCTGCAAGTTCGCTCTTGGACTGCTTGTTCTTTTTGGACTTAGCCATTCTTTCTCCGTAGTTTCTTGTTGGTTGTATCCGCCTGAGGACGGATATCGCATGCGTAGCTCAAAGGATATGCCTAAAACATGACGTTTTGATGACATTGGTCCGTTAAAAACGTCACATATTGACTAAACGTGGCAAAAATCTAACGAATCTAGGTACTTAGACGGATGTCGGATCTCTGCGGCCTAGTTCCACGGGATGAGGTTCGTGACCGACCGCCGGAAGAAATACCGTCAGGATGTCTTTCACCGCAATACGCAGGCTGCAGTCGTTTGTCGTCGGATGACAGTCGATTTTCTCCATGTCAAGCACCTCGGCGTCGATGAAGAGCTCCACATGATGTTCAGTGTCGTTGAGAAGCGCCAGACAGCTCACGGCTCCCGGATAGGTGCCGAGGTACTCGGAGAGTTTTTCCGGACTTCCGAAGGATACGTGCTTCATGCCCGCTGCCGCAGCAAGCGCCTTCGACTGAAACCGTTTGGCACCCGGCAGCATCAGCAGGAAGTATCTGTTCTTTTCCCGCAGAAAAAGCGTCTTGACCGAGCAGGCTTCGCAGTAGTCTTCCAGTTCGGCTGAAGCCGCAATCGTCATGACGGGCGCATGATCGTGACGTTCGAAAGGAATGCCCATGTCACGGATTTTTTCGATGACAGCTTCACGGACGGGATTGGGATCGACCATAATGTTTTTCAATTTTGTATCACTGCAGGCCCGCCTTCAGTCGCTCCCGAAGGCCCGATGATCTGCATTCTTTTTTGGAAAAGAGCATATGCCGGACGGCATCGTCAATTATGGAGCTTTTCTGGCTGCGGCGTTTCTGTTCGCCGTGACACCCGGACTCGATACGGCATTCGTGCTCGGCAAGGCGCTCGGCGCCGGCCGGCGGGCGGCTCTCATCACCGCTGCCGGCATCAACTGCGGCGTTCTCGTGCACACGTTCGTCGGTGCGCTGGGACTGTCGGCACTGCTCGCGGCCTCCTCGGAAGCATTTCTGGCCCTCAAATGGGCCGGTGCACTTTATCTTGTCTGGCTCGGCCTCAGCGCCGTCTTCTCCGATGCACAGTCCTTCGCAGCGCTCGGCACCGCGCATGAAGAAAGTGCCTGGACGAGCTTTCGTTCCGGTCTGATCGCCAACGTGCTGAATCCGAAGGTCGCCCTTTTCGTTCTGGCCTTTTTTCCTCAGTTCATCAGCGGCGGTGCTCAAGGCAGGGCAGTGCCTTTCGTATTTCTGGGCCTCTCGTATGCCGGCGTCGGACTCCTCTGGTATCTTTGCTTCGCATGGTGCGCCGGCTCTTTGGGAAGCTATATGCAAAAGTATCCCGCCTTCGGGCAAATGGCCGGCCGGCTGAGCGGCGCAGTCTTCATCCTGCTCGGATTCAGGATGGCTTTTGCCGATCAGTAGATTTCCTCCCACTCAACGGTCGCATGAAAACGACGCGGCGT
>JAGBFJ010000054.1 GCA_017936545.1 Sutterella sp. | reverse complement strand
TGGCTTGGCCTGGAGAGTTGTTTTTGCACTACTAATTCTACCAGATACCAAGCCATTTTTCTTTTTATTTCCGACACTTAATCGGGCTCTTCTCCTCCATTTCTCCTTGCTTCCGAGACAACTCACGCAAAATTCAGGCTAAGTAAGGATTGATGCCTGACGGCTCGGATAAGACAATTGCCTCATCGAAAAAACGGCGCCCCGCTGAATGCGGCGCGCCGGTAGGGATTCCGCCGGCAATAAGTCCGGCGGAATTACTTGTGGGAGATCTTGCGGACGATGCGGTCGCCCGAGAACTGAATGCTCTGCACAAGGAAGATCAGAACGATAACGACGGTCCACATCACTTCAGGCATGAAGCGCTGGTAGCCGTAACGGATGCCGAGGTCGCCCAGGCCGCCGCCTCCGATGGCACCGGCCATGGCCGAGGCACCGATAAGGCTGATGATGGCGATGGTGAGGCCCGAAACGATGCCGGGCATGGCTTCGGGGATGAGAACCTTGGCGACAATCTGATAGTTGGTGGCACCCATGGACTGAGCGGCTTCAACCAGCCCCTTGTCAACTTCTCGAAGACTCGTTTCCACGATACGGGAAATAAAGGGGGCAACGGAGAGCGTCAGCGGAACAACAGCAGCTGCTGTGCCGATCGAAGAGCCGACGATCAGGCGGGTGAACGGAATGATCGCCACAAGCAGAATGATGAAGGGCACGGATCGGACTGCATTGATCACCGTGCTCAGCACGGCATTGAAAGCCGGCATCGGAATGAAGGACTTTTTGTCCGTCACGAAAAGCAGAATGCCGAGCGGGACGCCGATGGCGGAACCGATGCCGCCGGAAATAATGACCATAATCAGGGTTTCGATAAACGAGTCCCAGATCATCATGATGAGGTTACTTGACATCGGTGATCTCCTCGACGACAACGCCGTGATCGAGCATGAAGTCTACGGCTTGCTGGTAAAGATTTCGGTCGGCTTCGACAAGAACTGTCAGAGAGCCGAGCGTACGGCCCTGAACATCGTCCACGGTGCCGCGCAGAATGTTGAAGTCAATGTTGAAACGGCGCGAGCATTCGGAAATGACAGGACGGGTGACGTCGCTGCCGGCAAAGGCCAGTCGAAGCAGATGCACGTAGTCGCGCTGGGAGTGCGAGGCCCGGGCCTGACGAACGCGGTCCAGAATCGAAGCCGGCATGTCGCGGGCCATCACGTTGCCGATAAGCGCTTTAGTGGTTTCATGCTGAGGCGCCATGAAGATGTCCGCGACGTCGCCCGACTCAACGATTTCGCCGTAGTTCATCACGACGACGCGGTCGCAGATCTGCTTGACCACCTGCATTTCGTGGGTGATCATCACCACGGTCAGACCAAGCTGCTGATTGATTCGCTTGAGCAGAGCGAGCGTGGCCGTCGTGGTTTCCGGATCAAGAGCAGACGTGGCTTCGTCGGACAGCAGAACCTTGGGGTCGTTGGTCAGTGCACGGGCAATGCCGACGCGCTGCTTCTGTCCGCCGGAAAGCTGGGCAGGATACTTTTGGGCATGTTCCGTGAGGCCGACAAGTTCAAGCAGCGGTTCGACCTTCTGGCGGATCACGTCTTTGGGTGTGCCGACGAGCTCAAGGGGCAGGGCGACGTTCTGATAGACAGTGCGCGAGCTCAGCAGATTGAAGTGCTGGAAAATCATGCCGATCGAACGGCGGCTTTCTCTCAGATCGTCTTCGTTCAGTTCGGTAAGAACCTTGCCGTCGACGATCACGCGGCCTTCGGTCGGGCGGTTGAGCAGATTGATGCAGCGCACCAGCGTGCTCTTGCCGGCGCCGGAGCGGCCGATGATGCCGAAAATTTCTCCCTTCTTAATCTCCAGGGACACGTCGGTGAGTGCCTTGAATTCCCGACCTTCGGGAGTTTTGTAGGTCTGGGTGATGTGTTCAAGCTTGATCATTGCAGGAATTGTGCGAATGGAAAGAGCGGCAGGCCGCTGCCGAATATCGGTCGTAGAAGTTTACTAGGACTCGGCTGGAAAGACTGCTGCAGACAGCCGAATATAAAGCGGTGCTTGAGGTATTACCGCCAAAAGACCAAAAAAAATCCCACCGATGCAATCGGCGGGATCTGTATTGGTGGGAACGCAGGGATTCGAACCCTGGACCGACGGATTAAGAGTCCGCTGCTCTACCAACTGAGCTACGTTCCCACAGTCAGAAGTGTTTGGTGGGTCGTGCGGGACTCGAACCCACGACCAACGGATTAAAAGTCCGCTGCTCTACCAACTGAGCTAACGACCCACCGTTGCGAGGTTCGCTGCATATCGCCACGAACATCTAACTGAGGAAACGAATTCTGCACGTCCTGAAGCGGTTTGTCAAGAGCAGTTCGAAATAATCTGGGTCGTCATCCTCTGGAAATCGGCAGAAACGAATGATGTTTTCTCAGCTTTTGGTATATTTATACGTACTAATACTCAACATATCGAGAGGAAATTGCAGGGAGATAGCATGATCAAGGATGGCAACCTATGTTTAAAATTGTTGTATATCAATGATGAACTGGAATGCGCGTCGATCTCTGCTATCCGATAGATAAATAGTATGAGCAAATATATTGTAATTGCAAAATAGTATTGCTCTTGTCTTCTGAGAAGGAAGTCTCATGAGTGCGGGAGAGCGGGCATGCGCTTGCCTCCGGGTTCGGTAGACTGAAGACAGAATAATTTCTGTCTGAGGACGACATGGGACGTTACGAAGATGAGGTGGGCGGAGGCGCGCTGTTCGTTTGGGGAGAAAGCGGTCTGGAAACGGAGAAGGCATCTCCATCTGAGATTCCCTCGCAGCTGCCGCCTGCGGAGGATGCTGCTGCAGAACAGCAATTGTCTTTTCATGCAGATATAAGTCCGCATGAGCAGAGGACATCCGATATTCAGAATGAAGGCAGTCTCTTTCCCGATGAGGAGAGAAGCCTCATCACGCGTGAAAGACCCCGTCGGTCTTTTCGGCGTCAGAGACATCAGTTTTCGAGTGACGAGGACTTCTGCAATGACCCCGATGAACTGATCAGACGTGTCGAGGACCGTAAAAAGGAACGCAGAGCCGGAGACGGTCCGAGCCTTTTCATGCGGGCTGCGGGAGCCTTGGCGAGAAGAGATTACTCGAGAAAGGATCTCAGTCGAAAGCTGCGGCGCGGTCTCAGAGACGGAGAAACGCCGGAAGAGGCTGATGCGGTACTGGAAAGACTTGAAAATGCAGGCTATCTCTCCGACGAGCGATTTGCGGAAAACCGGGCCAGAGTTCGTTCTCATTCACTGGGCAATGCTCGGATTCGACGTGAATTATCCATGAGCGGCGTTTCGAGGGAAAACATAGATCGAGCAATGGAGCAGATTGAAGAGCCGGAGGAAATTCGTGCCCTCAGAGTGTGGAAAAGACGGTTTGCCGAACTCCCTGCCGACAGACGCGAGCGGGACAAGCAAGTCCGGTATCTTCTCTACAGAGGTTTTTCTATGGGATCGGTCAATAAGGTTCTTCGAGGTGAGGTGTACGAACCGGAAGACGAAGAAGCATTCTGATCCTCCGTTCAGCATCACCGTGTGGCGGACAAGGCTTTAGCCGCAGATGGGACACAGTGTTTTGCTAGAATCTGCGATGCATTTCATTTCCGAGATTTTTCCGGGGAGGCTATTTTGGAATATCTCTTAGATCTGTTAGTCAACCTGCATTGGGCGGCGGTTGGCCAGATCATCATGATCGACATCCTGCTCGGCGGCGACAATGCCGTCGTCATTGCCATGGCATGCCGAAATCTGCCCGCATCGCAGAGGGACAAGGGCATTCTCTGGGGCACGATCGGTGCTATTGCGCTACGAGTGGTGCTGATTACTTTTGCCGTGATGCTGCTTGATCTGCCGATGCTGAAGGTGGTGGGAGGCGCGCTTTTGCTTTGGATCGGCGCAAAACTTCTTCTGCCCGATGACGGCGGGCATGAAAGCGTGGAGGGCAGCAGCAAGCTGATCGGCGCAATCAAGACGATTATTGTGGCTGACTTCGTGATGAGCTTTGACAATGTCATTGCCATTGCCGGTGCGGCTCAGCAGGCACACGAGGCTCATCAGACGCTTCTTGTCATCTTCGGTCTTCTTGTTTCTGTACCGTTTATTGTCTGCGGCTCCCAGGTTATTCTGAAACTGATTGATCGTTTCCCGATCATCATCTACTTCGGCGCCGGACTGCTCGGATGGATTGCCGGCGGAATGGTTGTTTCCGACGCCTTTGTGACGAGCCGTTGGCCTGAGCTTGCATTCACGCTGCATTACCCGGCTGCTGTGATCGGGGCAGCGCTGGTGATTGTGATCGGACACTATTGGGGGCGGGCCAAGGCGAAGGCATCGGCTCGAAAGCAGTCATCCGCATACGAGTGACCGAGACATTGAAAATATAAAAAAAGCGCAGTCTTTCGAGATTGCGCTTTTTTATTGGAGCGGGGACGGCTCAGTGTTTGACAGCATCTATGAAGCCGCCGCCGAGGCAGACATCTCCCCGATACAGGACGGCACTTTGACCGGGAGTCGCTGCCCACTGCGGCTTGTCGAAGCCGAGCGTGAAGCTTTTCTCTGAAACATACTCAAGCCTGCAGGGATCGTCAGGCTGGCGATAGCGGGTCTTGACGGTCAGCCCTTCGGTGTTTTCCGGCGAATGGCCGGCCACCCAGCTCGGGTGAACGGCTTTGAGTTCGTGGGAGAGCAGCCAGGGATGATCGTGACCCTGACAAATCCAGAGCGTATTGGATGCAAGGTCTTTTCTGGCGACAAACCACGGTGCGCCCGTCGAATCATGGCGACCGCCCACACCGATACCCTTGCGCTGGCCGAGCGTATAAAACGAAAGCCCCATGTGCTCTCCGACCACACTGCCGTCCGGAATGCGGATCGGACCGGGTTGAGTCGGCAGATAGCGGTTGAGAAATTCTCTGAAGGGGCGTTCGCCGATAAAACAGATGCCCGTGGAGTCTTTCTTCTTTGCGTTGGGAAGCTTGAGATCTTCGGCAATGCGGCGGACTTCCGTTTTGCAGATGTCTCCGACTGGGAAAATGACTCTGGAAATCTGTTCCTGAGTGAGACGATGCAGGAAGTAGCTCTGATCTTTACCCGGGTCAACGCCGCGCAGAAGCTCGACACCGTTGTCGGTATGTCTCACCCGTGCATAGTGGCCGGTAGCAATCAGGTCGGCCCCCATTGCCATGGCATGGTCAAGGAATGCACGGAACTTGATTTCCGCATTGCAGAGCACATCGGGATTGGGCGTGCGTCCGGCACTGTATTCACGAAGAAAATCGGCAAAGACGCGTTCCTTGTACTCTTTGGCAAAGTTGACGGCTTCAATATCGATGCCGATGACGTCGGCTACGCTGCTCGCATCGATAAAGTCCTGGCGGGACGAGCAGTATTCGCTGTCATCGTCATCCTCCCAGTTCTTCATGAAAAGGCCGATGACGTTGTAGCCCTGCTGCTTGAGAAGCCAGGCGCTGACAGAGGAGTCAACGCCGCCCGAAAGTCCGATGACGACGGTTTGTTTTGACATGGTTGCCGAGGATGCCGACGGCGGGCGTACGCTTCCGAGAACGGACGGTACAATCCCGAAATCAGTCTTTGCATAGTGTTGAATGGGGAGAACGACGCAATTATGTCCCAGTCGAAGGATTCGCGCATCTCATTTGCCCGTCTTGCGGGTATCCGAACAGCTTTTCTGAATGCTCCTATGCCGGGAGCGGCAACTCCCGAGCTGGTGGCTGCAGTTTCAGAAGCCGGCGGACTCGGCGTCATACCGGCGGCTCCGCTGACGCCCGAAGAGATTCATGCGTTTGCTGATCGTGTGAAAAGTCTTACGAAGAAGCCTTTTGCCGTCAATCTGACGGTTCCGTCCCTTCATAAGCCCGTCCCCGAGGATTTCACGCGTTTTGCCGATGCCATTTCGCTGCTTCTGGCAGAGCTGGGTCTTCCTGACGGCAGTGACGGGAAACTGGCTGAACATTACGACCTGACATTGTCCAAGGTTCCGGATTTCGCCTCACAGTTCGATGCGGCGATGTCTTGCGGCGCACGTGCGGTCATTTCTTCTTTCGGCGGCTTCAGGGAACCCGAAGCCGAAAGGCTTGAAGATGCCGGCATTCTGAACATCGGCTGTGCAACAACACTTCGGGAGGCCAAGGTTCTTCGAGCTGCAGGCGTAGACGCCGTTGTAGTTCAGGGAGCAGAGGCGGGAGGTCCGCGGCTCTCGTTTGAGGATTCGGACAAGGCGTTGGTTGGATTATCCGCGCTGCTGCCAGCTGCGGCTGCGGCGACAGGTCTGCCGGTGATCGCTGCCGGCGGCATTGCCGTGCCGGCTCAGACGGCGGGCCTCGCCGCGATGGGCGCGTCAGGCGTTATGGTCGGAACGGCGCTTCTCGGCGTTCGGGAATCGGGCGCTCCGGAAGTGCTGAAGCGGGCTTCGCGCTATGCAACGGCTGCAGATACGGTCCTTTCTAGAATCTATACTGGACGTCTGTGCCGAATTCTCGGAAACGGGCTTGCGGATGCTCTGGCGGATTGGGAAAACATGACGGCAGGCTATCCGGGCCAGCAGGCTCTGATGATGCCGCTTCATCAGCGTGCAGAAGAACTGGGACGAGAAGATCTGATGATGCTTCCTCTCGGGCAGTCGGCAGGACGAAGCGCCTATGCGACTGCAGCTACCTGTACGGAAGCTTTGGGCCTTCGGGAAGCGTGATTTTTTGGGAAATAGTTTTTCTTCATGAACGGGATAAAAAGACAAAGCCCGCATAGTCTGCGGCGGACTTGAGAGATAAGGGTTACCCTGGATGTTCCACTATACGGAAATATATTCCGTTATACGAAAGAAAAACGCCGAAAAGGAGAATTATCCCGCACGGAAGAATCGTTGAAATTACATTTTCGCTTGATTATTATCAATCGGTAATGTTCGCGCTTACGATTTTCGAGTCTCAATCAATAAAAGTGCGGACAGGAGAGCTAACGACGGAGGTTCCATGACCGAGTCCAGTATTGAAATCGGCGCCATGTCCAATCGCGGCAAGCTGATGGCGCTAATTGCCGGTCCCATTCTCGGACTGCTGGCTTTTTTTCTGCTTCCCGAGCAGTACACCAATGCATCGGGAAGTGTGGTTCCGTTCTCCTACGCAGGTCGAGCCTGTTTGGGCGTGACGGTCTGGATGGCGGTTTGGTGGTTCACCGAAGCGCTTCCGATTGCGGCAACGGCCATGATTCCGCTGGTGGCTTATCCGCTTCTGCAGATCACGTCGGCAAAGGACGCCATGTCCAATTACGCTTCCGGCACGATCTTCCTCTTCCTTGGCGGCTTCCTGATCGCTGCCGGCATCCATCGCTGGCATCTTGACCGCCGTATAGCGCTTCTGACGCTTCGTTTCTTCGGCACGAAGCCCAATCAGATGGTGCTGGGCCTGATGTCCGCTACGGCAATTTTGTCTGCCTGGGTGTCGAATACGGCTACGGCAGCCATGATGGTTCCTATTGCGATTGCTGTGCTCGGCGTCGTTCGGTCCACTCAGGAATCTGAGGTTATGGGCGAGGCTGAGAAGAATTTCGGCATCTGCGTGCTGCTTTCCATTGCCTACTCAGCTTCTATCGGCGGCATGGCTACGCTGATCGGTTCTCCCCCCAACGGCATCTATGCACGTTTTGTCGAACAGACCTACGGCACGACCGTAAGCTTTACCGAATGGATGATGGTCGGTCTTCCTGTGACGGTCATCATGCTGCCCGTCAGCTATCTGCTTCTCACCAAGGTTCTGTTCCCCTGCAAGATCAGCGGTATCCCGGGCGGCAAAGAATGGGTGCGCAATGAACTTCGCAAACTCGGACCGATGAGCCGAGGCGAGGTGATCGTGCTGATTGTCTTCATGCTTGCTGCCGCGCTTTGGATTTTCGGTCCGCTCATCCGAGGCATCGATATCGGAGGTGCGAAGCCCTTCAAGGCGCTTTCCGACACGGTCATCGCCATGGGTGCAGGCCTTCTTCTCTTCATTATTCCGGTAGACCCGAAGCGCGGTATTCATGCGCTTGACTGGTCGTCCGCCAAGGACGTGATTTCCTGGGACGTGCTTCTGCTTTTCGGCGGCGGTCTCACGATGGCTGCTGCGATTCAGAAGACCGGAGCGGCTGCACTGGTGGGCGCTCAGGCGGCATCCCTTGCCGGTTTCGGCGAGGCTTCCATGATGGCCGGTGTTGCGGCTCTCGTGACATTCGCCACGGAAGTGACCTCGAATACGGCCCTTGCTGCGACGATGATGCCTCTTATCGCGGCTGCGGCAGAGACCCTCAATATGAATGCCAACGGTCTGCTTCTCGCTACGGCGATTGCTGCATCGTGTGCCTTCATGATGCCGGTGGCCACGCCCCCCAATGCTATCGTGTTCGGAACCGGCCGTCTCAAGATCGGAGACATGGTGAAGGCAGGTTTCTGGCTCAATGTGCTTGGCGTCATTATTGTTACGGCTGTCTGCCTGATCATGACCTGACGCTCTCCGTCTGCTGAAAAATCCCGCATTCTGCAAAGATTGCGGGATTTTTTTGTCGGTGCAGAATCAGAGTCCGAAAAGACGCATCAGAGGACCTCCGAGAAGAGGGGCCAGAAAGGCGGTCAGAATGCCGGCGAGACCCATGGCAAGACCCGAGAAAGCACCGGCACGATTTGAAATGAGAAAGGCGGCGCTGGTTCCCATGCCGTGAGCATTCAGACCGAGAGAAACGCCTCGCACGGGATCGGAATGAATGCGAAGCAGATTGAAAAGCGGACGGCCGATGATTGAGCCGAGAATGCCGGTTATGACGACGAAGCATGCGGTCAGATCAGGCATGCCGCCCATGGCTTCTGAAACGCCCATGGCGATCGGTGTCGTGACGGATTTCGGAATCATTGAAATCAGTGTTTCGGAGCTCAGTCCGAAAGCCCATCCCAGCACTACGACGGAAATAATGGTCGAAATGCATCCGACAATCAGACCGACTGAGAGAGGAAGCCAGAGCTGAGCCAGTTTGGATCGCTGTTCATAAAGCGGGACTGCAAGCACAACCGTCGCTGGACCGAGCAGAAAGTGAATCAGGCCGGCTCCCTCAAAGTAGCGTTCATATGGAATGCCGAAGACCAGGAGCGTGGCAATCAGACAGACAACGGCAATGATGATGGGACTCAGAAGCGGGTTGCCTTTTGAGAGACGAAAAATATGCTGTCCGGCTACGTAGTAGATAAGAGTAAGCGCCAGCCAGAGAGCCGGATTATTTTCGAGGTGCGAGTAAACGGAGCTGATGACGGTCAGCATTCTTCGTCCTCCCGGATATGCATGAGCTTTTCAACGCCAATGATGGTGTAGGCGGTGACAATCATGCCGATGACAGTGGAAAGAATGATCACGGCGGCGATGCCGAGTCCTTCATTCAGAAAGCGTTCTCCGTGGCGCATTAGTCCCACGCCCGCGGGAACGAACAGCAGTGAAAGATTGGTCAGCAGGACGCCGGCGGTCGGGCGGATGCGGTCCACCAGGTTGTCTTTGAAGAAGAAGGCAAACAGCATGAGAACCATCCCGAGAACAGGACCGGGGACAGGGATTCCCGTCGCTCGGCTGATGATTTCTCCGGCGACCTGAAAGACCAGAATTAACGTGATGGCTGAAAGCATTGGCAACCTGCCGTACAATGAAAAGCCGATATCCGAAGAATTCGGCCTATAAAAAACAGAAACCTCTGATTTTGACACTCTCCGGACGAATTCGCAGGATTAGGGTTTGACCTAGGTTAGGACTTTTTCAATATGAAGCGTGATTTTCAGATCAAGGGCGAGCTGATTACCCTCGACGCCCTGCTTAAGGCCGTCGGCATAGCAGAGTCCGGCGCGCAGGCCAAAGCAATGATTGCGGACGGTCAGGTCCGGGTGGACGGTACAGTTGAACTGAGAAAGACCCGCAAGCTGCGGGGAGGAGAAACTGTTGAGACGAGCGGCGAAATAATCGTGCTCAAAGCCGATCCGGAGGGCTGATCTATTTATGTTTGACGACCCCTTAGGGCCGCTTTATCAGAGCGGACGAAGCTTTACCAGACTTCCTTTATGGGAACAGGCAAGACGGTACCTCATCGAGCAGCTAGGCAAGGGCGTCTGGTCCGCAGGCGACATGCTGCCGAGCGAGAAAGATCTGAGTGTTCTGCTCTCTATTTCTCCGGGTACTGTCCGTAGGGCTGTGGAGTCGCTGGTCGAAGACGGAATTCTATATAGGATTCAGGGGCGAGGAACGTTCGTTCAGAGCTATAAAGCGAGCGGGTATACCAATCAGTATCACCGGTTCTTTTTCGACAAAACGAACGATATTGTGCCTTTCGATATGCGTCTCGTGAGTTACGAGCTTGTTCCTGTAACGGCGGCGGAGGGTCCAGCCCGCATTCTGAATCTGGCCTACGATCAGAAGCTGATTCATGCGCTTCGCGTCTTCTCCTGGGAGGGGCGGGATGTCGGCATTTCGGAGCTGTGGCTTGACTGGAGGCGCTTTGAAAAAATGTCGCGGGAGAATCTCTCGCACCATACGGGAAGCCTCTACTCCTACTATGAAACGGAACTGGGCGTGGCGATTGTGGATGCCAGAGATACGGTCAAGGCCAAGTGTTTCTCTGAAAAACTTGCTTCGCTCGGCAATTTCCGGGTCGGAGCTCCGTATCTGGAGCTGACTCGCATCGGCTATACGTACGGCGGCGTACCGGTGGAATACCGTCTCAGTTACTGTACGAGTGAAGATTTCCACATGACAATGTAACTCTGCAACAAAGGCAAAGGCCGCCGTAAGGCGGCCTTTGTCATGAATGGCGAAGATGTTTATTTGATGTCCTTGAGTTCTCGACGAAGGATTTTGCCTACGGCAGTCTTCGGAAGCGCGTCAACGAAGATGATTTCACGCGGCATCTTGTAGCCGGTCAGCTGAGTACGGCAGTACTTCTTGACGTCGTCGGCGGTCAGCGTCGGATCCTTCTTGACGATGACGGCCTTGACGGTTTCGCCCGATTTGGCGCTCGGAACGCCGACAACGCCCACTTCAAGCACGCCCGGCATGGAAGCAATGACGTTTTCAACTTCGTTCGGGTAGACATTGAAGCCGGAGACAAGGATCATGTCCTTTTTGCGGTCGGTGATCGTGATCACGCCGCGGGCGTCCATGTGACCGACGTCACCCGTGCGCAGCCAACCGTCGCGGAGAATTGCGGCGGTTTCTTCGGGCTTCTTCCAGTAGCCGGACATAACCTGAGGTCCGCGGACACAGATTTCGCCTGTGTAGTCTTCGATCGGAGCGCCGTCAGGGCAGACGCCGAGATCGCGGAAACCTTCGCCGCGGATGGTGACTTCCGTAGAAGGAATCGGCACGCCGACCGATCCGTCCCAGGGAGCATTGGGAATATTGCCGCAGACACCGGGCGAACATTCGGTAAGGCCGTAGGCTTCGAGAATGTTGCTGCCCGTCTGAGCCTTCCATTTTTCAGCCACCGTGCGCTGAACCTGAGAACCGCCGCCGGCGGTCATCTTGAGGCGGCTGAATTTATGCGAGCAGAACGTCTTGTTATTGAGCATCGCGGCGAAAAGGGTATTGACGCCGATGATGATCGAGAAGTCCCACTTGATGCATTCCTTGGCAAGACCTTCGATGTCACGCGGGTTCGTGATGAGAACCATCGTGGCGCCGAAGGATGTGAAGACCATCGTCGCGGTCAGCGAAAAGATGTGATAGAGCGGGAGGGCAGTCATGGCAACTTCCTCTCCGCGTTTGAATGTGCTCGAAATCCAAGCGCCCACCTGCAGCATGTTGGCAATCAGATTGCGGTGCGTAAGGATGGCGCCCTTGGAAACGCCGGTTGTTCCGCCGGTGTACTGAAGGAACGCAGTATCACTATTGCGGATGGTATGCGGCGTCATGCCGCGGGTGCGGCCTCGGGAAAGTGCGTCGTTGAAGCTGACGGCGCCGGGGAGGGAATAGGCAGGCACCATCTTTTTGACTTTGCGAACAACGAAATTGACCAGCGTACGCTTGACGAACGGGAAAAGATCGCCGACGCCAGTAACAACGATATGGCGGCATTCAGTGCCGCTGACGGCGTTCTGCAGCGTCTTGGCGAAGTTTTCGATAATGACGATGGCTTTGGCGCCGGAGTCGCTCAGCGTCGAGCGGACTTCTCGCGAGGTGTAAAGCGGATTGATGTTGACGACGATGAAGCCGGCTCGCAGGCAGGCAAAAACTGCCACAACGTACTGCAGCAGATTGGGCATCATAATCGCTACCCGATCCCCGGGTTTGAGCCCTTCAAGCCCCTGAAGATATGCGGCAAAGTCCTTGGAAAGCTCCACCGTGCGGCGGTAGGTCAGACCGACGCCCATGTTGGAATATGCAACACGGTCGGGAAATTCGGCCGCCACAGAATCAAGGACGGCGGGGATGCTGTCATAGCAGTCGGGATTGATTTCGTGGGGTACGTCGGAAGGATAGGAGGCAAACCAGGGGAATTTCTCAGTCATGGCGCGAAAATAAGGGTCTTCCTGTCGGCAGCTGTGTCGGGGGATGAAAACTGGACGGCATGGTGCCGTCCGAACATAACATATAAGTTTATCTGTCAGAGCTCTTGAAAAACGAGTCTGAAAATGCGACTTTTCCTTACATCGGTTCAGCGAGCAGGTTTGAAAAAGCCAAAGCCCTCCGAAAGGAGGGCTTTGAACGAAGCAATCACTGAGGATCAGGCTTCCAGAGTCAGGCAGTGACGGGCATATTCTTCAACGGCATCCCAGTCCGTGTAATCGATCACGGCGGTCATTTCCGTCGGGCCCTTCGTCATCTTCATGATCATCTGAATAAGCTTGGCATCAATCCAGCTCCAGTTCGGATAGTCGACCTTGCCGGCGAAGCACTTGACGTCCTTCGGATGCCAGGGATTGCGTTCCAGGAACTTGCGGCAGTAAACATTGCCTTCGGGAGTGGCTTTGGCCGGGTTGCGGGCGATAACCGTCACGCAGAAGAAGCTGTTGGGCTTGGCGTCAAGAACAGACTTCCATTTGTTCACGAAGGAAAGGAAGTCGTGACGGAACTTGCCGTACAGAACCGGCGCGCCTGCAATGACGAGATCGTACTGAGCCCAGTCGACGCCTTCACGGTCAGCTTCGAGCACGTGCATCATGTCGGCCTGATTGCCTTCGGCGATGACGGTTTCCCAAATGCGGCGGGCAATGCGGGCCGTATGGCCGGAGCGGCTATCGTAAACGACAAGCACCTTCTTCATATTGTTTTCTCCAGAACGGTTCGCGCAGCATCGCGAACCTGAAAAATAGGACGGAAAAGGGGTTGATGCGGGCGAACCTCCGGTTGCGCCGCCGCACAGTAAGGTAATTCTAGCCGAGTCTCGGTTGCGCAATCCTTAACAACCTGTCCGGAGGGACAATTTTGCGCGTAAAAATCGGATTTCGCACTGAAAATCGGTGCTACAATCACGCAATTGTTAAGGCGGCAGGCGCCGTCTTTTATTTTTATTCATTCAGAGCCGCCTCCGGCATCGTCCGCTCCATGCGGATCCAGTTTTTTTACGGCGGGATGCGGCTTTCTTTTTCGGAAGACTATGGCAAAGGAAGATCTCATTGAGATGTCGGGTCAGGTGCTTGAAGTGCTCCCCGATGCTCGCTACCGCGTTAAACTCGACAACGGTCACGAACTCGTGGCCTATACCAACGGCAAGATGCGCAAGCATCACATCCGCATTCTCGCGGGTGACAAGGTTTCTCTCGAGCTTTCGCCGTACGATCTGACCAAGGGCCGCATTACCTTCCGCCATATTGAAGGCCGTCCTCCGATGGGCGCGGCTCCCCAGCGCCGCCGTTAATAACCGGCATGCTGGCTCGAAAGATATAAGAAAACCCTCGGTTTCAGTTGAAGCCGAGGGTTTTCTGTAATTAGACCAATCTGATCAGAATGCGTCCTTGTAAAGGATGAAGAATGTGATCGTCAGGTGATAGAACACCGGCGCGGAGAAGGTCAGGGGGGCAAGACGCGCCAGAGTGCCGCGGGTCATGTAGATGTCTCCTTCACCCGCAAGACGTTCAGCTCCCATGCTGCGGCGCAGGGCATTGATCACCAGGTCTCCCATCACGCCGGAAATCACAATGGCGATGGCCATCAGAGGAGCCTGCCAGGCACGGAACGGCGTAATCCAGAACATAGCCGCGCCGGCGAGCACGCCCCCGAAGCAGCCGATCAGCGTGCCGAGCACGGTACGGTTGACGTTATACGGCATCGGACGGCCGCCGCAGAACGAGCTGGCGATACTTGCAGTGAGGTCGCTTACAAAGACAACGAGCAGATAAAAGAGCAGCATCAGGGGGCCTGACGAGTTGTAGCGCGTCAGGTCCAGCGTAGCGATAGCGGGAGCATGGCTGACGCAGAAAACGCAGAGCATGATGCCCCACTGTACTTTCGCGACGCGTTCGAGATAACTCTCGGAATCCTTGCTGAGTGCCATGATGATGGGCAGAGCCAGGAAGAGGTACGTCGGAATGAAGAGCGTCATGAAGCTCATCAGGTCGAGGCCGATCAGCAGATACTGGACGGGAATCGCGATATAGAAGGCCACGACGAGCGCATAGTGGTCGGTGGGCTTCGTCGGCGTGATGGCGATGAATTCGCGCAGCAGGAAAAAGCTGATGAGCGCAAAGAAGATGAGGAGCGTCGTCTGACCGAGAGCAAAGGCCATGGTGAAGACGGCGATCAGCCACCACGCCATGCGAACTCTGGCGTTCACGGCCATCAGCCGGGCCTGTTTTTCAGGCGTTGTATTGCGACTCAGGGCCAGTCCGGCGTAAACCGTGCCGATGAGAGCGAGCAGCGAGAGGCCTGCGAGCAGGATGAGGTAGGCCTCCTGAATAGTGAATCCGAGTCTCATGGTTGTGCGAGCTTAATGACGGCGTTGCGGGCGCGCTCGAGGAAGTCTTCCTTCAGATCTTCGGGCGTGTGTTCGAGAGGTGCGCCGAAGCGAATCGAGCAGACGGTCGGCACCGGGAGCAGAACACCCTTGGGCATGGCCCGATGCAGGTTCTCGATGTAAACGGGAATCAGCTCAACCTGAGGAAATTCGCGCATCAGGCGCCAGATGCCTGATTTGAATTCGCTCGGGAGCGGCTGAGGTCGGCGGGTACCTTCGGGGAAGATGATTAGGGAGGAGCCTTCCTGAAGCGCTTTGCGAAGCGGATCAATCGGGTTGGCATGTTCGGTGCGTCGTCTGTCTACGAGAACGACGTTAAGTTCTTCAAGCGCGATGCGGCGTCTCAGCAGACCCTTTTCCCAATAGTCCTTAGCGGCGACGGGTCGCACAAAAGGCCGGAGCTGAGGCGGAAGCGAAGCCCAGATCACAATCGTATCGAGATGGCTGGTGTGGTTGGCAAAGTAAATGCGCTGTTTGGACGACGGCGCACATCCCTGCCAGTGCGGGTAGGCGCCGACAAGAAGCCTCGTGAACCACACGATGGGCGTCATCAGCTTGAATGATTTGAACACGGTTAATTCCTGTTCTTAGGACTTTAATTCAATCAATTATAGTCTGAGGCCTACGGCACTCAGACGCCGCCTGTCAGTTCGGTCCCGCCGACTGTCAGTGCATCAATGCGCACAGTCGGCATACCGACGCCGACCGGTATCTGCTGGCCGTCTTTGCCGCACTGTCCGGTTCCTTCATCAAGCGCCGGATCATTGCCGATCAGCGGGATGTGTTTCAGTGCTTCGGGGCCAGAACCCGACAGCATGGCGCCTTTGACGGGATAAGTGAGTTTGCCGTTTTCTATCATCCATGCCCGGCTCATGGCAAAGACAAACTTACCGCTGGTGATGTCGACCTGGCCTCCGCTGAAGTTGGATGCGAAGATGCCTTTTTTTACCGAGCGGATAATGTCTTCCGGTGCGGCGCTGCCAGCCTGCATGAAGGTGTTTGTCATGCGAGGCAGAGGAAGTGTCGCGAAACTTTCGCGGCGTCCGTTGCCTGTCGGGGATGCGCCGAGCACGCGGGCACTGGTCAGATCGTGCATAAAGCCGGTGAGAATGCCGTCTTCGATCAAAACCGTGCGCGAAGACGGCGTGCCTTCGTCATCAATGGAAACCGAGCCTCGCTGACCGGCAAGCGTGCCGTCGTCGATGACGGTGACGCCGGGTGAAGCGACGCGCTTTCCTATCAAATCGGTGAAGGCGGACGTGCCTTTGCGGATGAAATCGCCTTCCAGTCCGTGTCCGACCGCTTCGTGAAGCAGAATCCCCGGCCATCCGGGACCGAGTACGACCGGCATGATGCCGGCGGGCGCAGGTTTGGCGCTGAGATTGTGAAGGGCTTCGTCAACTGCGCTTCTGACCCAGCGGGTTACCAGTTCATCGGTAAAAAATCCGAGGCCTGATCGGCTTCCGCCGCCTGCGCTTGCGCGTTCCCGGCGTCCGTTTTCAGTCACGATGAGACTGATGGAGAGATAGACCATCGGCCTGACGTCTCCGGTGATAAGCCCGTCAAGGCGAGCGACGAGGAACGCGTCTTTTTCACACTGGAGAGTGACAACCACATCAGTGACGCGTCTGTCTGCCTGTCGGGCCATGGCGTCAGTGCGCCGGATCAGATCGAGCGCCTGGGGCGTATATTCATTTGACGCGGCATTTTCCATGCCGCAGACAGGCGCAAAGTTTTTTTGCTTCAGCAGCGGGATGATCCGGTTTCCGCAGAGGCTGCCCGCTGCGGTGACGGCGGCATCCCGAAGCGATTTCTGCGTCAGGACATCCGTATAGGCAAGCGTGGAGGTTTCTCCGCAGACTGTTCTCAGACCCGCACCTCGATCGATGCTGTAGCTGCCGGTTTTGACGGCGCCTTCGTCGAGGATCCAGGAGCGGGAGACCGTCTGCTGAAGATAAACGTCCGCCCAGTCAGTGCCTGCCGGCGACATCTCTCCGACAAGTTTCAGCAGAAAGGCGTCATCCAGACCGGTATCGGGATAAAAAAGCGCCTGAGCGGCGGAAAGCCGCTCAAGCGACGGATGAGGGCGAGTCATGAGAAACCCGTCAGTAGATCACTCGGGATGAGAGCGCCGGCAGCATATCCCGGACCGAACGGATCTGGACCGGATCGATGTTGCCGATGACAATACCCTGACCGCCGGCAAGTTCGCTCAGCGTATTTCCCCACGGATCGATCAGGCGGGAGTGACCCCAGGTCCGGCGGCCGCATTCGTGAACGCCGCCCTGTGCCGCGGCAATCATGAAGCACTGATTTTCAATAGCTCTTGCTGCGAGGAGGGTTGCCCAGTGAGCACGCCCCGTCGTTTCCGTAAACGTTGCTGGAAGCACGATAAGGTCGGGCTGACTGAGAGAGCGGAAGAGTTCCGGAAAGCGCAGATCGTAGCCGAGCGAAAGACCGACTCGCAGGTCAATGCCGTCCATCGTCGTCATCTTGAAGCTCACCGGAGAGCGTCCCGGTTCGACGAAGTAACGCTCGTCGTAACATTCGCTGCCGTTGCAGTAGCGGAAGAGATGGATGCGGTCGTAACGGGCGGCGACGTTGCCGTCCGGGTCGTAGACGATGCAGGCATTGATGTAGTGCTTTCCGTCCTCGGCTTTCAGAGGGACGGAACCGGCGACGACCCATACCCGCTGGCGCATGGCGGCAACGCGTACGGTTTCCTGAATAGGACCGTCTTCGTAAGTTTCTGCCGCCTGCAGATTGGCTTCGTCGGTTCCGAGGAGAGCAAAGTGCTCAGGCAGCACGACGAGTTCAGCACCGGATTCGGCGGAGGCGGAAATGAGGTTGACGGCGTCAAGAACGTTCTGCTCGGGATCCTGTCCCGAAATCATCTGGCAGGCGGAAATGCGCATGGCGTCTCAGGATAAAAAGAAATGATGCGGGACATTGTAGCGCGAGGTCCTTGCTCAAAGTCCGAATGCTTATTCGGAGAGGGTTCCCAGCTCTGAATCGGTGCGGAGGCGTTCGATTTTTGTGACAACGGGATCGTCAAAGCTTCCGGTGACGGCATATTCCATCCGGAACATTTGGGAAAGCTGATCCTTGAAAAGCCATTGCGTGACGAATGTGCCGATGCCGACAGCCGGATTGACCAGGGCCAGCGCAAGAGAAGGCCCGCCCGCGTTGATTGAAGGAAGAATCACGGCTTTCAGATCCAGCTTTTCGTTCACCAGATCTATGTCGCCGCCCATGACAACAGTCGCAGCGGAGCCGAGGATTGAGGACTTGGGCGTGGTATAGACGCCGTTGCGGATCGTTCCTGACATCGACATGGAGTCAAAAGCAAATCCCCGGCTCAGAACATCTCGGAAGTCCAGAGTCAGACGTTTGAGGAGGTGCTGCATTGAGAGCAGGCTGAGAAGGCGTCCTGCCCCTGGTTCGATCTGAAGCAGCTGGCCCGCACCGGTTTCTCCGGTGATGCTACCGTTAAGAGAGGCAAAATCGGGAGAATATGGAGCCCCCTGCCAGCTGATGACGGCATCCATTTTTCCCGGAGCGCCCCGTAGCGCATCCTGGACGCTGAGGCTCGATAGGAGCTTGCCGGCATCAGTCACGCGAGCAGAGAGCGACAGTTCGGTATCGCCTCTCTGACCGGGGTCGCGGTTCCAGCGTCCTCTGCCTGTCAGCGTACCTCCGGCGTTGCGAATCACCAGATCCGAGATGTTCCAGATGTGCCGGACCGTGCCGATTTGATTGGCGGCCTTCAATTCAACCTTGCCGATCTGCTTGTTGCCGACCTGCAGATCGTCAATGACGAGCGAAACGTCCGGCAGATCTGCCGGCTCGGTTGGATGACTGCGGAAGGTGTTGGAAAAACTCTCTTCCGACTCTGCAGGAAGATGCAGCCGGTTGAGCTTCACGCTGAGAGAGTCTGAGGTTTTTCCGCGCCGGTATTCGATCTGCCCGGCAGCCTGGTCTCCCGCTACTCTCAGGTGCCAGTCATCAGTATTGAAGCGACGAAGCGTCGCATCGACATTGCGAAAGACCTTGCTGGCCCAGTTGAGAGAATCGACTTTGGCTTCGACTGTGGTGATGAGTTCACGTGCCGAAGGCTGATCCTTGGGCGCAGGCCGGCTGTTGATGTCGGCAAGAGAAGCTTCGAACAGAGACTGCCATGTTGCCACGCTGAATTCCTCGGTACGCACGGCGATGTCGAGTCCCCGGCGGATCGGACGAAGAGGCTCACGGCCGATGCCGATAAAACCGTTTTTCAGAACCATATGACCGGACTTCTCTTCAAAGCCGAGGGCCAGCTCGGCTCTGCCCGGAGACTGAACACGGATTTCTCTGCCGAGCTCGGACGGTAGGAAGCTGAATTTGGTTTCCCAGACTTCATCTGCAGTCTTGGCAAAAGGCGGGGGCAGCATGCTCGTGATGCCGCGCAGCGTAGTGCTGCCCGTGACGCCAAGGTAGGAAGACGTTAGGCCGATTTCGGCTCGGGCTTTTACAGGGGCAGAACCGGCAAGAAGTTTGGAATAAGGCACGGTGCCCGGGAGGTCGAGCAGCTTTTCCAGTTCGCCGGAAGTGGCGGCGGTCTCGACGTCAAGACAGATTCGGCCTTTATCCGTGGTAGAAACGACGCTCAGCGGGTGCCCTGAAGCCGTGACGCCGAGAATCGGAGCAGGCGTCGTGACGGATTTCTCGGTAATGTGCAGGCGCCCGGTCAGCGATTCGGCTGTCGGCAGATTGAGTCCGTAATAGAACGAGGCCTTATGGAAGTCGGCGTCAATGGCGACGGTCGTCTTTTCCGGAGCATCAAGCGGTACCTTCAGATCCATGGCGACCTCAACAGGACCGCTGCCGCGGCTTTGATCGAAGGCGGACGAGAGAAGATCGCGGAGCATGACGCCTTTATTGAGGTAGCGGATCGCCTGAGAGAGATCTCCCGCAGCCTTGCCCTTCACGTAAAGCGTCGGTTCGGAATAGGAGGGGATGGAGACTTCAACTTCAGATGCTTTAAGTCCCATGGAGCGCGCGCTATTGCCCGTGATCCACATGCCGTTGCCTTCAAAGCGAAGATGGGCAGAGATGTTGGTCAGAAGCGGCCACTGACTTTCTGTTTTCCAAGTGCCGTTGGGATTCTTCTTGTGTGAAGGAAGAAAGTCGAGCCTGCCGCCCCTCACGTCGGCTTCAATGAGAAAGAGTCCCTGCCCCTTTTCCTTGCCGTCCCATGGGAATGTGTGAAGAGGACCGCGGACGGTCCAGGTGCCGTGCGAGCCGGTGCCTCCGAGGATGCCTGCTTCGAGCCAGTCAAGCACGCCGTCTCCGCAAACGATCGGGATGTAATAAGGAACGGCTTCAGCGCGTCCACGCTGAATTTTGCCGCCGATATTGATCGTGCCCGCCGGCCCGCCTTCGGCAGTCCAGGTTCCGCTGCCGGTGGCGGCCGCTTCACGGTTTTCTGCCTCAACAGATTTGAAGCTGAGACTCAGGACGGGCGTAAAGCGAATCTCGATGCCGGCTCTCAGACGGTCGAACTGCATGGTCGGGCGGCGGAAAATCCCCGGGAAAACTAGTCTGGCATCCCGGGAGTCAAGATCGACAGCAATGCCGCCGGTCTTGGACAGCGGGGCGGCACGACCGGAGATGTTGTGAAAGCCCGGAATGTCCGTTTTGCCGGAGAAAAAAGCGAGCTTGCTGAATTCACCGGCGATCTGCCAGTTTTCCGGTGCTTTCGGATTGCCGGAGAAGGCAACGCTGAAGTCCTTCAAGAGCCCCGAAGGACGGTGCGCGCTGACAAAGTTTCGGGCCTCGTCGGGAAGCGGCAGCCTGGGAACGAGCGAGGCGAGCGATCCGATGTCGATGCGTGAGGCGCTGAAGCTTCCTGCAAACGGCTCGCCTGAAGGATCCGTGGACAGCGAAGCCTTAATGTCGGTTTCTCCGAGCCTCAGTCCCTGATAGGTGAGGAAATCAAGCTTTTCGACATCGAGCGTGCGCCGGTGGGTGTCTCCGGGCTCTTCGCTGAAGCGAAGCCGGCCCGTCAGCCAGCGAAAGCGCAGGGGCTCGAGTTCCCGAGAGATCAGGGTATCTAGGTCCTTGAGGGCGATGTCCGCGGTAGCCGACGTGATATGACCTTCCTTGAAGTCCGCCCAGACTTCAGCCGCGCCGACCCCGGAGCGCATCAGACGAGGCAGACCTATGCCGCGCAGAAGCGAGGCGATGTCGGCGTGCGAAACCTTCGCGTAGGCGCTGCCCTCCCATGTGAGAGGATTGCCGGGTTTGGAAAACAGATGTTTTTTGACGTTGGCTCGGACGCAGAAATATTCATCCTTCTCCTGAAGCAGATCAGTCCGGCCTTCCACCGCGGCCTTCCAGTCCAGAAGGTCTTTGGATAGGACGGCGCCGGCATGAGTAATGACGACAGGACGAGCGTTTTTTCTGCGTTCGTCTATATAAGTAATGGTGCCGTCAATAAGTTCCAGCCGATGCTGAGCAAGGAACCATGAAATCAGGCGGCTTTCAAAAGCGGTATCTGCACTGACGGGCAGTCCCTCGGGTGCTTCGTCCGTCAGCTCGACGACGACGCCGGCGATGTCGAATTTCGTATCGCCAAGACGTCGGATGGTGAGCTTGGGCGTTTTGACGGAGAGCAGCTGAAACCGAGGCTCCATATGCCAGACGGATGCCCAGGATATGCGGGCTTCGACCTTGGGCAGAACAAGAGAAACCGGTCCCCCGGGACGCGCCAGCTCGACGTTTTCCAGCATGACCGTCGGCCAGAGATAACGGAAGTCGGCAGAGAAATGCGACGCCCGGACATCGATGCCCGCAGCCTTGGAGACGAGAGCGACGATGTCTTCGCGGAAGCTGTCTACCTGAGTCGTGAAAAACCAGCGGGCGCCTAGGATAACGAAGCAGAGCGAGAAATAGAGAACGAGGATCGTTTTGAAAAACCAGTGCAGCCGGAAAGACCGGACGGCGGAGCCGTTGCCGTGACCTTCGTAGGAAATGGAACGGCGTCGGAAAAAGTTTTTCATTGAAACGAAAGAAGGAAGAAGGTGCACGGACGTGTGGCTCAAGTTTAGTCACGACAGACACCGCTCGGCAAATACTGTGTTTCATTTCCGATTATTCAGTCGGAATTTCGGACAATCAGCACAGACGTTCGTGGTCGACTTAAATATTCCGAGTCTCTCGGAAGTCTGTCCGAATGAAGCACCGGCGGGACGTCTCTCAGTCGGCGATCAGGGCTTGCCTCAGCGGCATTTGGATACAATGGCACTGGAGCGCCTTCAGGAAAAGGTGCTCACTCTTTGGAGAAAACTCATGAGCTGTCAGTCCGCTGCGGACGTCATCCGCCTCTCTCCCTTTGTTCAGAGATCGCTTTCCGCAATGAATCCGGGAGCGGACGAACCGGTGAAGGAAGCCGCATATGAACATCTGATGGAGGCATCCTTCACGCGTGAAGATATTGATGCAGAGCTTGACGGCGTAACCGATACGGCGGCGCTTCGTCTGAAACTGCGCGAGATGAGGCGCCGGATCATTCTTAATCTGATCGGCAGAAATGCGACGGGCGCTATCGATTATTTCGAGGTTGTCCGCGTGATGAGCGACTTTGCCGAAGCGGCGATTTCTAAAACCGTTACGCTCAATGCCCGGGAGCTTGCTCAGAGGTGCGGCGTCCCGTTCGGTCAGTCCGGTTTGCCCCAGGATCTGCTCGTCGTCGGCATGGGCAAGCTCGGCGGCCGCGAACTCAATGTATCTTCAGACATCGATCTGATATTCCTTTACGACGAAGTCGGAGAAACGCGTCCCACGGCTGAGTTTCCTAATGCCAGGCGCACGCTGACCAATCAGGAGTTTTATGAGCGTCTCGCCCGGAGGATCATTCCTGCGCTCAACGATATTGAAGGACCGGGTTTCGTTTTCCGCGTGGACATGCGCCTTCGTCCGAACGGAGACTCGGGTCCCATTGTCTGCTCGACCGATATGCTGGAAGAGTATCTCTATACGCAGGGGCGCGATTGGGAACGCTTTGCATGGCTGAAGGGCCGCATTGTCAATGAGGCGGTTTTCGCGCCGGCCGACGTGTTCGCCCAGCAGAAAAAGAATGTGGAATCTCTGGTCAGACCGTTTGTTTTCAGAAAGTATCTGGACTTCGGCGCCATTTCCTCGCTGACCAAGCTTCATGAAATGATCCGTGCGGAAACGGCTCGGCGTGAACTTGCCCGAGGAGGAACCTGCATCAATGTGAAGCTCGGCCGGGGCGGCATTCGCGAAATTGAGTTCCTGACGCAGACTCTTCAGGTAATTAGAGGGGGACGGGATCCGGCTCTTCGCGGCCGGGAAACGCTTCTGATGCTGACGGCGCTTGCTGCAGACAGTGTGATATCCGAAGAAATGTCCGAGCGTCTGCGCGAATACTATGTGTATCTCAGAAACGTTGAGCATGCCATTCAGTACGTCAATGACGAGCAGACGCAGCGTCTTCCGCGCGAAGGCGAAGGGCTCGGCGCAGTCGCCGGGCTTCTGGGGATGGCTCCCGAAGAACTGTGGGAAAAGACGGAGAGAGTCCGCGAGTACGTGGCTGCGTCTTTTGACAGCGTGTTTCAGGTCAAGGAACCTGATGATTCCCGCGGAGACTGGCCTGCCGGTTGGGAAACGGGAACTTCGACGGCTTCGGCGGCCCTCGCGGCCAAACTTCAGTCTCTCGGTTACGGTGATGATGTCGATGAACTGGTGAGCCGAATCATGCGTCTTGCATCGGGCCGATCCAGCCGCAGCATGTCAGACGCAGCTCGAGTCCGTCTGCAGAAGCTGATTCCTGCGGTGGCCGAGAAATGTCCGGAATGGCAGCGTTCTGACGGTCCACGGGTTGTGCCGATCTCTGAAATTTTCTCGCGCTATCTGAAGCTGCTTGAAGCGATTGCGGGCCGCTCGACCTATGTTGCGCTGCTCTCGCAGTATCCGAAGGCCGCAGCTCGTGTCGGAAGGGTGCTTGCTGCGAGCAGATGGAGTGCGGACTACATTGTCCGGCATCCGATCATTCTTGATGAGCTGGTTGACGGACGCATCAGAGAGATGGACGACTTTACGCCTGTTGACTGGAGCGACTGGACCGACAGACTTCACCGGGCGCTTGCCGAAGCCGAGGGTGATCAGGAACGGCAGATGAACACGCTGAGAGACGCCCACCATGCGGCTGTTTTTCAGCTTCTGATTGCGGATCTGGATGGGCGTTTCACGGTGGAGCGCCTGGCAGACCATCTGTCGGCTCTGGCAGATGCCGTGCTCGGAGAGGTGATCGAACTGGCTTGGGACAGCCTGGCCAGAAAGCACTGCGACCGTCCTAAATTCGCCGTCGTGGGATACGGAAAACTCGGCGGCAAAGAGCTCGGTTACGACAGTGACCTTGATCTGGTCTTTATTTATGACGACCCGGATCAGGAGGCGGACCTTGTCTACAACCGCCTGGTACGCCGAATGATGAGCTGGCTGACGCTGCAGACCTCCTCAGGCAAGCTGTTTGACGTCGATCTCAGACTGCGTCCGAACGGGGAAAGCGGCCTTGTGGTGACGCCTTTTGAAATGTTCCGGCGATATCAGAGAAATGCCGACGGCAACGGTGCATGGTTCTGGGAGCATCAGGCGCTTACCAGGGCGCGCTTTGTCGCGGGGGACAGCGATCTTGGAAGACGGTTTGAGGAAGAGCGAAGGGCCATTCTGATGATGCCGCGTTCGGCCGAAGAGGCTCGTGCGAGTGTCCTTGACATGAGGAAAAAAATGCTGGACGGGCATCCGAATCCGACGAAGCTCTTCAATATCAAGCACGACCGAGGAGGGATGGTCGACGTTGAGTTCGTTGTTCAGTATCTGGTGCTTTCAGCCTCGGGGACGCATCCCGAGCTCGTCAACAATTTCGGCAATATCCTGCTTCTGGAAATTGCCGCCCGGCTGGGTCTGATTGATCCTGAGCTGACGCCTCCCGCTGTCAGAGCTTATCGCCGCTATAGGGCGCTTCAGCATGAAATTCGTCTCAACGGCGGAGAGGGCGTGCCCGTGCGAGTACCCCCCGAAATGGTTGAAAAGGAACGCCGCGCAGTGCTCGCACTCTGGCGGTCCGTCTTCGGCATCGACGGACCCCAAAGAGGCGAATGATCCGGCGAACGCGTGCGGGAGAGGCGTTGGGGGATTAAACTCGACGGCTGTATCTGTGTTCTGAAGCGGAGAGTGTTATGCCGATCTCGGTGTCCGATTATGTTGCGCCCTCATGGTGTCCGGGAGGACATCTGCAGACGGTTCTTCCGGCGCGCTTCATGCCGAGGCCTCGCATCAGCTATCGCCGGGAAAAGATTGAAATGCCCGACGGCGACTTCATGCTGTGGGACTGGTCCGAGCCGGAACCCCTGAGAGCCTGTGCTCCCGTGCTGGTGCATTTCCATGGACTCGAAGGGTCGAGCCGAAGTCACTATGCTGAAGCGCTGATGGCAAAATGCGCCGAGCGCGGCTGGCGAGGAGTGGTGGCTCACTTCAGAA
Source organism: Sutterella sp. (assembly GCA_017936545.1). GTDB lineage: Bacteria > Pseudomonadota > Gammaproteobacteria > Burkholderiales > Burkholderiaceae_F > Sutterella. Next base: position 98,976 of record JAGBFJ010000054.1, on the reverse strand, counting down.
GCTGCGGCGGCGAACTCAACCGCCTGCCGAGAGCTTATTTTGCAGGAGACAGCAATGACTGCGAGTGGGTGCTGAAAACCGTTCATGCCCGCTTCCCCGATGCTCCGCTTTATGCGGTCGGCGTCAGTCTAGGCGCCAATCAGCTGGCGAAATATCTGGGAGACCGGGGGACGGATGCGGCATTCGTGCGGGCGGCCGTCTCCATCGGTGCGCCGCTCGATCTGGTAGCAGGAAGCGAGCGCGTGAGCAAAGGCGTGAATGTGCTTTATGCCGATATGTTTCTCGCAACGCTCAAGCCCAAACTTGAGGAAAAAGCCAAGCGTTTTCCCAATCTGATCGACCGAGAGGCTGTCAGACGCTGCAAAACAATGTATGATTTTGACGCCATGTACACGGCGCCGATGCACGGATTTCCCTCTGCAATGGCGTACTGGCAGCGTTGCTCCTGCAAGCCTGTTCTTCCGGACGTCAGGGTTCCGCTTCTGCTTCTCAATGCGAAAAACGATCCCTTCCTTCCGGCCTGGGCACTGCCTTCTGCTTCAGAAATGAGTCCCTGGGTGACGGGGGAATTCCCGGAGGAGGGAGGTCATATCGGTTTTCCGCAGGGCAGTGCGCCGGGCAATATCCGTTATCTGCCCGACCGTGTCATGCGTTTTTTTGACACCGGCAGCTGATACCGTCTGCAGAGGTGTCCGTCCACCAACCGCTTTTAGGTTGCGCCGGCTTTCCGTCCGGTTGCGCCAAGGAGTCCGCCATGCAAACTCTCCAGCGCCGAGCAGTCGGCTATGTGAGCCTGATTCTGTTTATTCTGACGATCCCGGTCGGCAACTGGGTAGTCATGAACGTCGGTTTGGTCTGCCCTCCCGACGGCCCCTGCCTGATTCCCGTCTGGCCCGGCATCATGTCGCCTTCGGCAGTTCTTCTCGCCGGGCTGGCGCTGATTCTGCGCGATGCGGTTCAGAGTCTGATCGGCAAGGGCTGGACTATCGCTGCCATTGCTGCGGGTGCTTTTATTTCAGGGTGGCTTTCCGAGCCGGCCATTGTGCTCGGATCGACCTGCGCGTTTCTTTTCTCCGAGTTGGCGGACTTCGCCGTTTATACGCCGCTTCGCGAACGTCATCTTTCCGCCGCCATTATTCTTTCCGGTCTGGCGGGCTCGATCGTCGATTCCGTGATCTTTCTTTCGCTGGCGTTCGGTTCTCTTGACTTCGTCGTCGGACAAGTCATCGGCAAGTTCTGGATGAGCCTGATTGCCGGTGCCATGATTTTGGCCTGGCGCCGCCGCGGACCCCTTTCCGCCGGCATGCGCACGGCATAAGCGGCAAGCGTGACTTAAGAATATCTATGCAGAATCGGACTGATTCTCAGTGACTGATTTTTTCCCCGAGCATGGATAAGCAACGCAAAACAGCAGTTCTTCTGATTAATACGGGCAGCCCCGACGCACCCGCTGAGGCGCCCGTACGCGCTTATCTGGCTGAATTTCTCGGCGACAGACGCATCGTCGAGCTTCCGCGCTGGAAGTGGTGGCCGATTCTGCACGGCATTATTCTCCGCACGCGTCCGGCCAAGTCCGCCCTCCGGTACCAGGGCGTTTGGACGGAGGAGGGATCTCCTCTGATCGTGCATACGAAAAAGACGGCACAGGCTCTGAGGGAGCGGCTTGACGGCATCGAGGTCTACTGGGCTATGCGCTACGGAAACCCGTCGGTCCGAGAGACCGTAGAGGCAATCACGGCTTCGGGCGTCCGCCGGCTTCTGGTCATGCCGATGTTCGCGCAGTATGCAGCACAGACAACGGCGGCGACTTATGACGCCGTCTGTCATGAGGTCATGTCGCGCCGTGATATGCCTGCGCTGAGGTTCATCCATGACTACCACGACGAGCCTTCCTACATTGAGGCTCTTCGTGCGCATATTGAAGCGTATTGGGATAAACACGGCGCTCCGATGAGCGTGGGCGGAAAGCTCGTCATGAGTTTTCACGGAATTCCGAAAAAAAGCTCGGAGCTGGGCGACGTCTACGAATCGCAATGCCGCCGAACTGCCGAACTTCTGGCAGATGCACTGAAGCTTTCCGACAAAGACTGGACGCTGGCCTTTCAGTCTCGTTTCGGACGGGATCCTTGGCTTGAACCCTATACGCTACCCGCAGTTGAGGCGCTGGCTTCGGAAGGAACGCCGCGCATCGATGTCGTCTGTCCCGGTTTTGCCGCGGACTGTCTCGAAACCATTGAGGAAATCAACGACGAACTTCGCCGTGCTTATGAGCATGCTTTCGCGGGTGCTCCCGGTCAGCACGGAGAATTTCATTACATTCCGGCGCTCAATGAAAGCAACGAAGCGCTGGAAGCCTATGAATCGATCATCAGACGCGAGCTCTCGGGCTGGATCTGAAATCGGTTCGCTTGAATTTTCAGAGACCGTCCCCATATAAATACAAATACGGGAGCACCGGCACGGCGTCGGTGCGTTAGCTGCCCGGCAACGGGCTTCTCGGAGCTTTTATGACGGAAAACACTCAGAACAAGGACGTGAAGGAAGAGGCTCAGTGCGCTGAAGGTGCCGAGCCCTGCTGCTGCGCGAAGGAAGGCGAGGCTGAATGCGCCTGCCGGAAGGAAGAACAGGCTCAGGAAGAAAAGACGCCCGAACAGACGCTTGAGGATCTGCAGACGGCGCTCAAGCTCTCGGAAGCCAAGGTGCTGGAACACTACGATCTCTACGTCCGTGCCATGGCGGAGCTTGAAAATACCCGCCGCCGTGCCTCCGAGGAGGTTCAGAAGGCACGAAAGTTCGGTATCGAGAAATTTGCCGAAAATCTGCTTCCTGTCGTGGACAGTCTGGAAAAGGCGCTTGAGGTCACGAAGGATCAGGAAGGCGATCCGGTTCGCGAAGGCATGCTTGCCGTCTACCGCCAACTGATCCATGCGCTTGACGTGTCGCAGATGAAGCCGATCGATCCTAAGGGAGAGGTCTTTGATCCTCATACCCAGCAGGCGGTTGCCATGGTGCCCGCACCTGAAGGCGCTCAGCCGGGTACGGTGGTTGATGTCTTCCAGCGCGGCTGGATGATCGCCGAACGAGTGCTTCGCCCAGCCATGGTGAGCGTTGCTCAGGGCTGATCCGGCTGATCGATGACGAAAGGGGAATCCGATAAGGGTTCCACTTTTTTTCAGAAGCAAAAAGGGAGTCGCAATAAATTTCGTTGAAATATAAGAAATTTCTTCGGGAGATGTAATTTTTTTTGACTCTGTTGAAAAAACGGACTTGAAAAAAAGAGGGGCATCCCCATATAGGGATTAAGGTTGTTCGAAGGCCCGTGCGACGCACGGGGCTCAGAGCGCAAAGTTTGGATGATGCTGACGGACGCCTGGGGCGAATCGCCTGAGGCAGAGAGATGCCGGTCAAGGCCGGCATCGTCCGAGGCAAACAGATTTTTTAGAGGATTATCCCGAAATGGCAAAGATCATTGGCATTGACCTTGGCACGACGAACTCCGCTGTTGCCGTGATGGAAGGCGACAACATCAAGGTTATCGAAAACAGTGAAGGCGCCCGTACGACGCCCTCCATCGTTGCCTACATGGACAAGGGCGAAGTGCTTGTCGGCGCTCCCGCCAAGCGTCAGGCCGTGACGAATCCGAAGAACACGCTCTTCGCTGTGAAGCGTCTTATCGGCCGCCGCTTTGACGATGCGGAAGTTCAGAAGGATATCGGCCTGATGCCCTTCACGATCACCCGTGCCGACAATGGCGACGCCTGGGTGGAAGTTCAGGGCAAGCGTCTTGCTCCTCAGCAGGTCAGCGCTGAAATCCTCCGCAAGATGAAGCAGACTGCCGAAGACTACCTCGGCGAAACCGTGACGGAAGCCGTGATTACGGTTCCGGCCTACTTCAAGGACTCCCAGCGTCAGGCAACGAAGGATGCCGGCCGCATCGCCGGTCTTGAAGTGAAGCGCATCATCAATGAACCGACCGCGGCCGCGCTCGCTTTCGGTCTGGACAAGGGCGGCAACGCCGACCGCAAGATCGCCGTGTATGACCTCGGCGGCGGTACGTTCGACATCTCGATCATCGACCTGGCCAATATTGACGGCGACAAGCAGTTCGAAGTGCTTTCCACGAACGGCGACACGTTCCTCGGCGGCGAAGACTTTGACCAGCGTCTCGTTGATTACCTGATCACTGAATTCCGCAAGGATACGGGTGTTGATCTCTCGAAGGACGTTCTGGCTCTTCAGCGTCTGAAGGATGCCGCTGAAAAGGCGAAGATCGAGCTTTCCAGCCGTCAGGAAACGGAAATCAATCTGCCGTACATCACGGCTGATGCGACCGGTCCGAAGCACCTGAACGTGAGCATCACGCGTGCCAAGTTCGAAGCGCTTGTGGAAGACCTCGTTCAGCGCACGATCGAACCCTGCCGCAAGGCTCTGCGCGACGCCGGCGTGTCTGCTTCCGAAATCACCGACGTGATTCTCGTCGGCGGTCAGTCCCGCATGCCGCGCGTTCAGTCCGTTGTGAAGGAATTCTTCGGCAAGGATCCGCGCAAGGACGTCAATCCCGACGAAGCTGTTGCCATCGGCGCTGCTATTCAGGGTTCGGTTCTTACCGGCGAACGTCATGACGTTCTGCTTCTTGACGTTACTCCGCTGACACTCGGCATCGAAACGCTCGGCGGCGTGATGACGCCGATGATCAAGCGCAACACCACGATCCCGACGAAGCACAGCCAGGTCTTCTCGACGGCCGAAGACAACCAGCCTGCCGTGACCATCAAGGTCTATCAGGGCGAACGTCAGATGGCAGCTTCGAACAAGCTCCTCGGCGAATTCAATCTCGAAGGCATCCCGCCGTCTCCGCGCGGACTGCCGCAGATTGAAGTGACCTTCGACATCGACGCCAACGGCATTCTCCATGTCGCTGCCAAGGACAAGGCCACCGGCAAGGAAAACACCATCACGATTAAGGCGAGCTCCGGTCTGAGCGAAGACGAAATCGAACGCATGGTGCAGGACGCCGAAGCCAACAAGGAAGAAGACAAGCGCCGCGCCGAACTGGCTCAGGCCCGCAACAACGCGGATGCCTCCGTCAGTCAGGTTCAGAAGACGCTCAAGGATCTCGGCGACAAGGTCGACTCCGCCGACCGCGCTGCCTGCGAAGATGCCATCAAGGTTGTCGAAGAAAAGATCAAGGGCGAAGACAAGGACGCGATCGAAAAGGCTGTCGAACGCCTGATGGATGCTGCTCAGAAGATCGGTGAAAAGATCAACAAGGCAGCTCAGCAGGCCGGTCAGCAGCAGGCTCAGGGCAAGGCTGAAGCCTCCGGCAAGGACGACGATGTCGTCGACGCCGACTTCACGGAAGTGAAGAAGTAATCCGCCGACAGCATTGCTGAGCCGGGGAGTTCTTCCTCGGCGGCGGATAACGGTAAACCAGCCGGTTGGAGAAGGGTCGGGAAGCTCAGGCTGCGCCGGCCCTTTTCGAGTTTTTACAAATTGATGACTGGGAGCCTCGCTCCCCGAAGAGTTTAGGGTTATGTCTGATCAGGATTATTACGAGCTGCTCGGCCTGAGCAAGGGTGCTTCTGCCGAAGAAATCAAGAAGGCTTACCGCCGGATGGCAATGAAGTACCACCCTGACCGCAATCCGGGCGACAAGGCTGCAGAGGAAAAGTTCAAGGAAATCGGTGAAGCGTATGCCGTGCTGTCTGACGATCAGAAGCGCGCGGCCTACGACCGCTACGGCAAGGCGGGCGTTGATCCCAATGCGGCCGGAGGTCCCGGCGGTTTCGGCGGCTTCGGCAATATGGGCGGCGCCGACTTCCAGAGCGCCTTCGGCGACATTTTCTCTGATCTGTTCGGCGGCGGCCGGGCGCGCGGCGGACGCGAGCAGTCGTTCCGCGGCAACGATGTCCGCTTTGAACTTGAAATTACGCTTGAGGAAGCCGCCAAGGGCCGCAAGATGGATATCCGCGTGCCGGGCTGGGATGAGTGCGATGTCTGTCACGGCACCGGTTGCAAGCCCGGTACGTCGAAGAAGGTCTGCCCGACCTGTCACGGTCAGGGCGTTGTCCGCATGTCCAACGGCCTCTTCCAGGTTCAGCAGACTTGCCCGCACTGCCACGGCACCGGTCAGGTGATTGCCGATCCCTGCACGAACTGCCAGGGCAAGGGCGTGATCCGCAAGACCAAGGTGCTGGAGGTCAACATTCCCGCCGGCATCAATATGGGTCAGCGCATTCGTCTTGCCGGCAAGGGCGAGCCGGGGCAGAACGGCGGCGAGCCGGGCGATCTGTATGTTGAAATCATCATCAAGCCGCACGACATCTTCTCGCGCGACGGAGACGATCTTCATACGGAACTTCCGATTTCGTTTGTCACGGCGGCGCTCGGAGGAGAAATCACCGTGCCTACGCTCGAAGGCGAAACCCGCATCACGCTGCCGGAAGGCACTCAGACAGGCAAGACCTTCCGTCTGCGCGGCAAGGGTATCCGCAACCTTCGCACGAAGGAGCCCGGCGATCTGTATCTCCATATCGAAGTGGAAACGCCGGTCAATCTCTCGACCAAGCAGAAGAACCTGCTTCGCGAATTCGAAGCAAGTCTCAAGGACGGCGGCGACAAGCACAATCCCAAGTCTCAGTCGTTCTTCGACCGCATGAAGGGCTTCTTCAAGAGCTGAGCCCTTTAACAGCAGGGAGTAAGGAAAACGGCAGTCTTGTGAAAACAAGACTGCCGTTTGCTATGGAGAGAAAGGAGGATCAGCGGTTTCTCTTGCTGCGTTTGGCAAACCAGGTGAAGAAAACCGGAACGAAAATCGTAGAAATGAAGGTGGCTGTCAGCATCCCTCCGAAAACACCCGTGCCCATCGAGTGCCTTGCAGAGGCACCTGCGCCTGTTGCCAGCAGAAGCGGCACGACGCCGAGAACGAAGGCTGCGGAGGTCATGAGGATCGGACGCAGACGAAGTGCGGCGGCTTCGACGGCGGCATCGAATGCGCTCATGCCTTCCTCCATCTTCTGTGCTGCGAATTCCTCAATCAGAATGGCGTTCTTGGCAGTAAGGCCGATCAGAACAAGCAGGCCGATTTGGAAATAAATATCGTTCGGGGAATTTCTTACCCAGAGAGCGGCCATGGCGCCGAGGAATGCATAGGGAACGGCGAGCACGACGGCAACCGGCAGGGACCAGCGTTCGTACAGTGCGGCGAGGATGAGGAACATGAAGAACGAGAGGATTGTCGTTGCCGTGAGCAAGCACGTAGCCGGTAAAGCCGTTGGTGGAGCCGAGACCGGAGATGGCAGCCGGCAGCATGGCGACGCCGGTGGCATCGGGGTGTGCGCTCATGAACTTCTGAATCTGCATGCGGATCGCATCGGCATCATCTGTACGCTCATCCCAATGCTTGAGCTTAACGATGAATGTCGCAACGTTGCTGCGGCGGTCATTGCTGGTCGTATCGAAGCCCATCATGGTGACCACGCTCTTGACGCCGTCAAGACTGCGGATTTTTTCCAAAAGATCCAGAGCCACAGCCTCCGTTCTGGGGAAAGCGGCGCCCTCAGGAAGCTTCATCGACATTCGAACGAGACCCTGGTCCTCATTTAGGAATGAAGGAGGTCGGGGTGCGCTCGAGCATTTCCACGCAGCCGAAGGTAACAATCGCGAGGATGACGGCGGTCACGATGCGATGACGCAGAGCCGCCGTCACAAGCTGGAGAAAGACCAGTGTAAATCGGGAGAGACCGGCGTTGAATACTCGGAAGATGCTGAGCTTCCCGCCGGAGCCTTCTTCGGGCTTTTTAAGAAGAATGGCGCAGAGAGCAGGCGTCAGAGTCAGGGCGACGAAACCCGACAGAACGACTGAAGTGGCAACCGTCACGGCAAACTGCCTGTAGAGTTCACCGGCGATGCCGCCGAGGAATGCGACGGGGATGAAGACTGCGGCAAGCACGAGCATGATGGCAACAAGGGCGCCGGAGACTTCCTTCATGGCTTTCTGAGCAGCGTCGTAGGGCGAAAGTCCCTCGGTTCTCATAATGCGCTCAATGTTTTCAGGGAAAAGCCGAAAAGCCAGAGTCTGGCCATGGTGCCGATCAGCGAGACGGGAACGGCAAGCATCGGAATGAGGGTTGCGCGCCAGCTCTGCAGAAAGATGAACACCACAAGCAGCACGAGCAGGCCGGCTTCGGCCAGCGTGTGATAAACGCTCGTTGAGCGAAGCACCCACGAAGACGGTCGTATCGTCGGTGATCAGGTAATCGACCCGGTTCTTCGGAAAGCGTTTGGCCAGTTCGACGAGACGCTCTTTGGCGGCTGTGGCAGCCTCCATGGCGTTGGCGCCCGTCTGCAGATAAACGCCCATATTGACGCCGGGTTCTCCGTTGACGTCCACGCGGAATTCATCAGAGCGCTTCCCGACTTCGGTGCGGGCAATATCGGACATGTGCACGACACCGTTGGGGCCTTTGGAGTTAATGACGATATTGCCGAACTGCTCAGGGGTGAGAAGACGGCCGGGAGTCGTCACCGTGTAATAGACCTGCTGATCGTCAAGCGTAGGAGCAGTACCGACGCTGCCGGCGCCGCGCTGTTCGTTCTGAGCTTCAATGGCGTTTTCCACGTCCTGTACGGTGACGCCGAGTAGTCCCATCTTTTCCGGATCGACTCAGATGCGCATGGCTGACTGAGCATTGCCGAAGACCGTGACGTCGCCGACGCCGGGCAGACGCTTGAGTTCATCGACAATGTTGAGATTGGCATAGTCGGCGAGGTCCGTTGCTGAGATTGAGTGATCGGGAGAATGCAGCGCCACCATCAGCAGGCTGTCTTCCGAGCGCTTTCTCACCGTGACGCCCTGATTGCGGACTTTTTCAGGCAGGCTTCTCTCAGCAGTTCGAACGCGGTTGTTGATTTCGAGCATCGCGTCGTTCGGATCCGTACCGACTTCGAAAACGCAGGAAATGGAGAGTTCGCCGCTGCTTCGGATGCTCGTGGTGTAGTAGAGAAGGCCGGCAATGCCGGAAAGCTGGTCTTCGATCGGCGGCGCCGCCGTACGGGCGAGCGTCTGAGAGTCGGCGCCGTCGTATGTGGTCGATACGCGGATGGTTGGGGGCGAGATGTTCGGATACTGAGAAAGCGGCAGCACTCTCAGTGCCATCAGGCGGCAAGCACAATGATGGAGAGAACCGTGGCGAAGATCGGGCGACGGATGCAGAACTGACTCAGCATGGCGCACCTTTACTTTTGTTTTTTCTCGGAGGCAGGCTTGACGGCAAGACCGTCTCGAAGCTTAAGAAGCTGGTCGGTGATGATTTTGTCGCCGGCTTCCAGCCCTCCGGTAACCAGCCAGTCCGTGCCGACCCACTGATCAACGGTGACTGTACGGGCTGAGGCTTTGCCGTCCTTGTAGAGATAGACGGTGTACGATCCGTCTGGCTCCTGAGTAATGGCTTTCTGCGGCACGCGCACGGCGTTCTTTCTTTCTCCGATCATGAGGCGCGTGCGGACAAACGTTCCCGGCATCAGTCCTGCGTTGTCCTCAAGTCTGGCGCGCAGAAGCAGAGTATTGGTATTCGGGTTGATCGACTGAGCGACGAAGTCAAGTTTCGCGGGATAGTTCTTTCCTGCGTCATCGGTCAGTTCCACTCGATTTTGGAGGGTGATCTTCGCTCCGTCGAGAAGGCGTTCCGAAGGCGCAAATACAACGCGGACGTCGTCATGCTGAGTGATTGAAGTCAGAAGGCTGGTTTGCTGCGAGACAAGTGCGCCGGGATTGACCTGGGTTTTGCCCGTGAGCCCGGAAGCAGGAGCGCGAACTTCAGTCCAGCCCAGACTGATGGACGCGTCCTTTTCTTCTGCCTTTTTGGCTTCAAGCGCAGCCTGAGCAACTTGGCGGGCGCTCAGCGCATCATCGTAATCCTTGCGGCTTCCTGCTCCGGATTTAAAGAGTTTTTCGGAACGTGCAAGTTCCCGTACGGCTTGTGCGAGATCAGCTTCGGCCTGCCGTCGGGCGGCAGAGGCGGAGTTGAGCTTCGCCTTGAACGGAGCCTGATCTATACGGTACAGCAGATCACCTTCCTTGACGGCGGTTCCTTCGGTAAACAGGATTTCCTCGATGATGCCGCTCACCTGCGGGCGAACATCCACTTCTTTTCCTCCTTCAGTCTGACCGAGTACGCTGACCCAGCGAGGCTCGTCCGCCATGACTGCTGTAACGGTGCTGACGGCAAGCGGTGCGCGGGGAGCTTTGGCGGCGGGCTTCTGATCGCAGGCGGTAAGGACCGAGAGAAGAATCAGACCCGTGCAGGCGGAAGTAAAAATGTGTCGCATGGCTAACGAATGAAAAGACGCCCGGTCATGCCCGGGCGTAAGTCTCTGACATATCAGTAAGTATCTGCGCAAACTTCGGCACGCGGCTTCATATGTTCTGATAAGAGCCGCAAAGCAGTGTAACAAAATGTACGCAATTTTCAGAGAGGCAAAACAGCCTGTTCAAGCCATTTTTGAGCGTCTGCCGACAAGTGCGGAGAAAGGATTCTCCGAATACGGTCGTGATAGCTGTTGAGCCAGTCGGTTTCCTCAGAGGTCAGCATAGAGGAATGAATCGTACGAACATCAATCGGACAGAGTGTCAGGACTTCAAAGTCCAGGAAGCTGCCGAATTCTGTTGAAGCAGCGGGACGCGCCGCGATGAGGTTTTCAATGCGAACGCCCCATCTGCCGGGCCGATAGACGCCAGGCTCATCGGAGATGACCAGGCCGGCCTGAAGTCCCAGCTCTCCTGTTTTCTGAGAACGGGGAGAAATCGAGAAGGGGCCTTCATGAACGCTCAGGACGAATCCGACGCCGTGACCGGTGCCGTGACCGAAATCAAGCCCCTCCCGCCAGAGCGGCGCTCTGGCAAGACTGTCGAGCTGCGCGCCTGATGTACCCGCGGGAACGGAGGCTCTGGCCAGAGCGATCATGCCTTTGAGAACGAGCGTGACGTCTCTTTTCATTTCATCCGAGAGACTGCCGATCGCCGTCATTCGCGTGATGTCGGTCGTGCCTGTTCGATACTGGCCGCCTGAATCGATGAGCAGCAGTCCGTCGGAGAGAAGACGATCGGTTGAAGGAGAGGGCATATAGTGCGGCAGCGCGGCATTCGGACCGAAAGCCGCAATCGTATCAAAGCTCTCGTCAAGAAAATCTGGCTGTGCTGCTCGATGGGCATGAAGCAGTTCCGCAGCACGGATTTCGGTAATGCGTTCTCCGGCCGCAAGGCGTTCTTCGAGTTCGGCATAGAACTCGCACAGAGCGATGCCGTCGCTCACCATGGCTCTGCGGATGCTTTCGAGTTCGGTCCGGTTTTTGCGGCTCTTCATCAGAGCTACAGGAGAAACGGATTCAACAGGGGCTCGGGAAAGAAGGGGCAGCACCCGAGCCGGCGTGCGGTCAGGATCCAGCAGCAGACGGTGAGTGCGTGAGGTTTCGGCGAGAACAGAGAGGCATTGTTCGGGGGGCAGGATGTCTACTCCGTCTCGGGCGAGTGCGTCGGCTGCATCGGAGTGCATGCGTTCGGCATTGCAAAAGAGAAGCGCGCTCTCACCTGTGACGAGCATGTAGGAAAGAAAAACGGGATTGCAGTGAATATCGCTTCCCCGGCAGTTAGTGAGCCAGGCGGTATCGTCGAGAGGTGCGATGAAGAGTCCGTCAGCTCCAGAGATAGTCAGGCGTTCCCGCACTTCGGATAGTTTGTCGGCAGTCGAGCGGCCGGCAGAAGCAAGGTGATAAACAGACGACGCAGGAACAGGAGGCCGGCTTTCCTGCCAAACGTCGTCAAGGAGACCGTCGTCATGACAAAGGATCAGCCCGGCATCAGCCAGTCCTTTCTCAAGCAAACGCTGACTGCTGATACTTATCGCCGCGTAGTCTGTGCCGATTCGTTCTCCGCGCTTGAGACGAGCCGAAATCCATGCTGCAGGATCAGGTTCGCCGGAGGCGCCGAGGCGAACAAGGGCAATGCCGGAGCCTTCGAGCTCCCGGCCGGCCTGCTCCCAGTATCGGCTGTCGGTGAAAAGTGCGGCTTCGCCGGCTGTCACAGCGAGAATCGCCGTGCTGCCGGTAAAGCCGGAAAGCCATCTGACGCCGGTCCAGTGGTCGGGAACATATTCCGACAGATAGGGATCGGATGTACGGACGATCCAGGCCGCTAAATTCTTGCCCGCCATGGCAGAGCGGAGCTTTTCCAGTCGGAGGCAGACGGTATGTTCAGTCATGATCGAAGAATGGAAATATTCAGAAAAGCTTTCTAACCTGAATGGTCACCGGAAAGCCGACGTGGTTCTCGCTTTCAATGTCTTCGCCGATATCGAGTTTGATGATTCTCCAGCCTGCGTCACGCAGTTCGTTCAGCGTTGCCGAAACACCCAGTTCTGCACAGGCGAACGGAATTTCATTGACACGGCGAAGCACGGTGACCGGTGACTCGGAGGTGCAGGTCATCAGAGAGCGGCTCGGAGCATCCAGGAGGGGGTCTCGTGAGGTGCCGGATCGATCGCTTTTTTCACTTCGGCCGGGGCCGCTGACCGTGTCACCGGTGTAGTAAGTTGATGAGCAGGCGGATAGAAGTGCGCTGATGCCGATCAGAAGAAAGGCCGTGCGAAAGAATGGACGCAAAGTCATGTGAGTGGCATAGATGAGAAGTCAGGCTGCTGCCGGAGAACATCTGATCTCCGGCGGCAGGATTCATTCTAAAGAATCGGGCCGCACAGACGTGCGGCCCGATTCGGGTCAGTTTTCGCCCTGTCCGCGCTTGCGGCGGAAACCTCCCTTCACCGACGGCTTGCGGCGGACATTGCCGTTGACGTCTCGTCGATTCGGGCGCGGCTGGAATTCATCCGGCATCAGCTGAGGAAGACTCAGGGCCTGAGAGGACGGATGGAAAGGATCGTTGGGTTCCCAGTGGATGGGCTGGTCGCTTCTCAGCGTTCTCAGGTTCTGACGCTTCGGCTGATAGTGGATGGAGTTTCCGAAGTTGTCTTCATCCCATTCCTCACGGCGATCCGTGCGCGGACGGTCAAAGTTCTTCTTGGCCTTGCGTTCGGGCCGTTTTCTGGCAGCCTGCTGCTCGGGCTTGTCTCCGGCTGCGCTGTTTTTCGGCTGACCCTGACGGCGATCTTTGAACGGCCTCTTTTTGAATTTCGGTTTGGCTGCGCCTGCATTCTCACCGGCGGAAGCCGTGTTTTCGGCAGCTCCGTTCGTCTGTTCGGCCGGTTTGTCCTTGCGAGGGCGGTTCTTCTTATTCTGGAAGCGGCGTTTCTGAGAAGCGGGCTTGCCGTCCGTCCGGGACTCGCCTTCGGATTGATCGGCGTTCTCCGCACGGTCGTCCTGACGGCGATTTTTGGCGCGGTTTTTACGGCTGCTGAATTTCTTCTGATTGTTATTGCGGCTGGAAGCACGCTGCTGTCCGTCATCGGCAGACTGTTCTTCGTCTGGCGTTTCGGTTGTCTGAGCGGCAGCTTCCTTGCTGTAGTCGGCTCGGATCGTCAGTTTTTCCCGGCGCTGCATGAGGCCTGCTTCCGGACGCATGTCAGGAAGGTCATACGGATTTTCAAGCGGCACTTTCTTTTCCGCCGAGCAGAGAAGCTGCTCGAAAAGCGGCAGAGCTTCCGGCGTGACAACCGTGACGAGTTCGCCGCCTGCGGAAGTCAGCAGCGCCAGATGTTCCAGATAGGCGGAAGGACTGCCCGGCATTTCAGCGTGCACGATTCGGCGCAGAGAGCCGCGTTCAAACCCTCCGAGCAGAGCATGAGGGATAACAAGCTGTTCAACGCGTCCTGCGGTGAAACGAAGCAGCAGCGTTTCGCGGGCGGATTCGGTTTGGGCAGGTGTGGCTCGTTTGGGTTCCAGTCCGCCGTTCTTCATCATGGCGATCAGACGGGTTCCTGCGGCGGGCGTCCCGGCGATAAACAGCACCGGAGTCTTGGCGGCTTCCGAAAGAAGGAATTCTTCCGTTTTCTCCGCCGGAACAACGACGGCACGTTCGGCAGCGCCGGAAACCGGAATCTTGTCCGGAGCCCGGCAGAAAGCCGGAGCGTGAAGAATCTCGGAAAGAGAGTCTTCAATCTGAGAATTTCCGGGAAGCGTCATGACGATGATCTGCCGGGCGGCGGGAAGACGCTCGCAAAGCGAGGCTATCCGGGGCATGTCTCCCAGAGCCTCCTGCCATTCGGCTTCGTCAACAACCAGTGTTCGCACGGTATCAGGCGAAAGGACGGACCGGTCGAACAATTTTTCCAGAGTTTTTGCAGACGTAATGAGCAGGTCTACGGGATCGGAAAACAGTTTTGCAAAGCCGGCCGCATCGCGGACGCCGGCTGTTCCTGCGGCTCGAAGACCTGCGGCTTCGGCCAGCATGGCCGCCGTAGCGAGCGTGGATTCCTCGGACTCTCGGGAAGAGGACAGAATCACGGCGCAGTGCTTGGAGCCGTCGCGGCGATCGGTAAGCTTCTGAATCACGCCGATCAGGGCCGTCAGAATCTTGCCTGAGCCGGGACTTCCCGAAAGTTTGGTGTCACGGTCGTTAAGAATTTCATTGAGCGCAAGCGGCAGAAAAGCGGAAGACTCCGCCCACGAGCGCAAAGACTCGGGAAGCCACTTCATGACACGCTCAAAATTAGAGGCAGTGGTTGTCAGTTCTGTCATGTTGTTTTATCCGCCGGTTTAAGAACCTTAAACGCTGTATTCAGAACAGCAAAAAGGCACCGTCCGGGCGCACGAACACCCTGGGAGCGGAAGCATGTTTTCTGGATTAGCCGCCCGGTGAGTACGGGCTCGCCTGCTGAGGAAATTACACGCAAGGGTCGCGATGCAGACCGTCATCTGTGACGGGATCGGCCGGCGTGCCGGGTGCTGAAAAACACTCTGAGCGGCAGGCGCAATGTTTTGAATTTCGGGCCGGCTGAGGAAGCCGGCGGAGAATCATTTTACACGCTGAATTTATTGCGTGCATGGCGTGCGGCGGAACAATCCGCGCATCGGATCATTGTCTCCGCGCCCTTCGCAAAGGTAATATTGGCGGATGAACGGAACGGTTATCCGTTCAAGGCAACAGAAAGGAATACTACCGATGCAGCAGGAAGCTACGGAACTCAAGATTGAAACGCTCGCAGAGGGCACCGGCCGAGAGGCCGTCAAAGGAAGCACGATTGCCGTGCACTATACGGGATGCCTGACCGACGGCACCAAGTTTGACTCGAGTCTTGACCGCGGCGAACCGCTGGAATATGTCTGCGGTGTCGGCATGGTGATCCCGGGCTGGGAAATGGGCGTCGTGGGCATGCGTGAAGGTGAAAAGCGCCGGCTCACCATCCCCGGTGATCTGGCCTACGGTCCCTACGGCGTGCCCGGCGTGATTCCGCCCAATGCCACGCTGGTTTTTGAAGTGGAGCTCGTTAAGGTCTACTGATCCTGATCCGCTTTGAACAGACAAAAAGCCCGCATCTGCGGGCTTTTTGGTCGAATAGGGCTGACTCAGAGAACAGGAAGCCCTGCGTTTTTCAGCAGCTCCGCCGTTTCAAAAACAGGAAGTCCCATGATGCCCGTATAGCTTCCGCGGATTTCCGAAATGAAGATGCTTGCCAGTCCCTGAATGCCGTAGCCCCCCGCTTTGTCGTACGGTTCCCCGGTCCGGACGTACAGTTCGATTTCCTCGCGTGTAAGCGTACGAAAAGTCACAGTAGAGCGGCTCACGCGGTATTCGCAGCGTGACTCCGTCCATCCGACATAAACCGCAGTGCGCACATCGTGAGTGCGGCCGGAAAGCTTTTCCAGAAAACTGCAGGCTTCGGCAAAGTCTCTGGGTTTGCCGAGGATCTCGCTCCCGAGGCTCACCACGGTGTCGGCGGCAACCACCGGCAGCTGAACGCCGGCGAACTCGCCTGCGGCCTTGACGGCGAGACCTTCAAGAAATTTATTGCGCGCAGTGCGAACGACATAATCTTCAGGCGCCTCGCCCGGCAGGACGGTTTCGTCGCCGTCGAAGGCGCAGAGCGTATGAGTATGGCTCGCAATGACTCGGACTTCATAGCCGAGACGAGTCAGAAGTTCGCGGCGGCGCGGGCTCTTGCTGGCAAGAAAAAGCGTTTGACTGGGCATGGCGGAGATCAGGCTCTGTGATACGGATGCTTGGCAAGGATAGACCAGGCGCGGTAGATCTGCTCGGAAAGCAGCACCCGTGCAAAAGCGTGCGGAAGCGTCATTGCCGAAAGCCGAAGCGTCATGTGCGCCGCAGCTTTGACTTCGGGAGCAAGCCCGTCCGGGCCGCCGATGATGAAGACGGGATTTTCACCGTCTGCACGCCAGCGGGCGAACTGCTTGGCCAGTTCCATCGTCGTCATGTCTTTTCCGTGTTCATCGAGAACAACAACGAAATCGTCGGGCTCGACGGCCGCAAGAATTCGTTCGGCTTCGGCCGCCATCAGCTTGGCGGGCGTCTGGCCGGCACGCGGTTCGGTGCGGATCTCCTTCAGCTCGACACGAAAATCCCTGGGAAAACGGGAAAGATAGTCGCCTACAGCGGTCTGCGCCCAATCAGCAATTCGCTGGCCGACGGCAATGATGCGGGTCTGCATGGAACTCAGATCTTATTCGAGGTCTTCGGGAAGATGACCCGGACGATGAGGCATCAGACGGGAGGCGCATTCTTCGCTGGCCTTCATAAAGACTTCCTTGCCGCCCCAGATTTCTTCCAGGTTGTAGTAGTCGCGAACGGCAGGCTGGAGGCAGTGGCAGACGACGCTGCCGCAGTCAACGAGCACCCATTCGCCGGTATCCTGACCTTCCATGCCGAGGACGTCTCCGCCGGCATGCTTGACTTCGGCCGAGACGGCATAGGCGAGCGCGCGGGTCTGACGGTTCGACGTGCCGGAAGCAATCACGACGCGTTCAAACTGGTCGGTCAGGCCTTCGGTATTGAAAACCTTGATGTCCTTCGCCTTGACGTCTTCAAGAGCGTTGACAACGATTTGGGTAAGTTCTTCGGTATTCATGCTGTAAGAAAAATCGGTTAAAGGTTGTGGGTCACTGCCGGCTTCCGTATAGCCTGTGCATTCGGATGTATTGCGCGACGCCGATGGGAAGCCATCCGTCGAGGCGCTTCATGGCTGCAGAAAACGGATAAGCCGACATAATGCGTCTGACTGCGGTGGCGCTGGCCCGGTGAGGAGGCATGTCGAAGCAGGCAATCCGTCCGCAGGGGCTGTGAATGAGATCGCAGGGCGCTGCGGTTCGGGGTTCGGCCCATGCAGTCTGAACGGGATCAATCGGCGCCGGTTCGGCGCCGGCGCGGCTGCACCAGGCGATATGCACATAATCCGTCAGAGTCTGCCAGCTGCGCCAGGTAGTCAGATTGCGCCACTGGTCGAATCCGAGAATCAGAACGAGAGGCATTGCCGGTCCGACTTCCTGACGAAGAGATCTGACTGTGTCAATGGTATACGTCGGTCCGCTGCGGCAGAGTTCGGCGGTGCTGACCCGAAAGCGAGGCTCGTATTCTACTGCAATGCGCAGCATGTTCAAGCGATGCAGCCCGGGTGAAATACCGTGTTTCTGCCAGGGATCTCCTGCGGGAAAAAATTCCACGCGGATGAGAGGGATAGCAGTGAGCACCGCCGAGGCAAGCGCCAGATGGCCGGCATGGACCGGATCGAAGGTGCCTCCGAGAAGACCGAGGCCCCGGCGAAGAATCGGGGCGTCATTCATAGGTTAACCACCGTTGATATGAAGGCCTGAACAGCCCGGCCGGCCAGGTCAAAACGTACTGCCAGCCAGTTGAGCTCTAGTTCCTGAAGATCCCGGTCATTGCGAAGGAAGCGCTGACAGAACCAGTAGCGCCATCCGGCAGCATCTTCATGAGAAGCAGGACCGACGAGTTCATCAATATCGGTTTTTGTCATTCCGAGCCCGATCTGACCAAGCCTGATCGGAAGTTTGTCATCGGGCAGACGGCGGCAGAATTCGGGAAGACGGCCTTCGGGAGCCCATTGGAGCTGCGCCTCCGTGACGCGGTCGCTGTCAGTGGCAATGAGCCAAAGCATGAGAGGGCGGCCGTTCTCTGTTCCCGCCAGACAAAGCGTGTCGCGGCGGAAGCTGCCGTGTCCTTCACGAAGACGGACAGCGTCCGTCAGATCAGCGACTTCGGAAAGACGGGACGTGTGGAGTTTGACCACGGGCTTGCCGAGACGGGCATAGGCGCCGGCAGGTTCTGTCAGCGTCGCCGGTGCATCAAGAAGGCCGGTGGGATAAGAAAACGGCTCTGCAGCTTCTTCTGCAGAAGCCTGAACCAGGAATAACGACAGAAGACAGGCGGCGGAGCGAATCGCAACGGAAGGGACAGACATCAAAAACCGAAAGCGTGCCGTGAATGGAATGAGAAGACCGTGCTCTCATAAGGTTCTGCCTCAGTATAGCGGCTGAGCGTCAGGTATACACGGTCGGGTGTGCGCAGTTGAAACGAAAATGCCCCGTCTTCTGGTGAAGGCAGGGCATTTTCGTCAGATTGAATTATCGGGCGCCTGATCAGCGGTTAAGCGCGCGGTAACCGATATCCGAACGTTTCTGAAGGCCGTCGAAATTCACCTGATTCGCTGCGGCGTAAGCGCATTTCTGAGCGGCGGCGATCGATTCGCCGAGACCGACGACACAGAGAACGCGGCCGCCGGAAACAACGGTGCGGCCCTCTGCATCAAACGACGTGCCGGCGTGGAAGACCATTTGTTCAGCGGTATTGTTGGGGAGAGCTTCAATCACGGCGCCCTTTTCAGGCTTGACCGGATAGCCTCGGGCAGCGCAGACGACGCCGAGGGCAACGCGGCGGTCCCATTCGAGTTCGACTTCGTCGAGACGGCCGTCAATGGCGGCTTCAACGATGACGGAGAAGTCGTTCTTGATGCGCATCATGATGGGCTGCGTTTCCGGATCGCCCATGCGGCAATTGAATTCAAGCGTGCGGACAACCGTCTTGCCGTCGGCGCCGCGGGAAATCATCAGGCCGGCATAGAGGAAGCCCGTGTAGCGGATGCCGTCCGCAGCCATGCCCTGGACCGTCGGACGGATGATTTCGCGCATTACTTGAGCGTGAATATCCGGAGTGACGACCGGAGCGGGAGAGTAAGCACCCATGCCGCCCGTATTGGGGCCCTGGTCAGCGTCGAGGAGACGCTTGTGGTCCTGAGAGGTTGCCATCGGGAGAATATGTTCTCCGTCGACCATCACAATAAAAGAGGCTTCTTCGCCGTCAAGGAAGTCTTCAATCACAACTCGGGCGCCGGCGTTGCCGAACTGATGACCTTCGAGCATCATGTCGACGGCGGCGTGGGCATCTTCCTCCGTCATGGCGACGACGACACCCTTGCCGGCGGCGAGGCCGTCAGCCTTGATGACGATCGGAGCGCCTTTGCGGCGGATGTAGGCATGAGCGGCCTCAGGATCTGTAAAGGATTCGTAATCGGCCGTGGGAATGCCGTGGCGCTTCATGAAGGCCTTGGCGAAGTCCTTGGAACTTTCAAGCTGGGCAGCAGCCTGAGTCGGTCCGAAAATGCGCAGACCGGCGGCGCGGAAACGATCGACGATGCCTGCGGCGAGAGGTGCTTCCGGACCGACTACGGTAAATGCGACGTCGTTGGCCTTGACAAATTCGATCAGCTTATCGATATCGTTGATCGGAAGGTTTTCCAGACGGGGAGTCGCGGCAGTGCCGGCATTGCCGGGGGCAACGAAGACTTTGGTGACTCGGTCGCTCTGAGCAAGGCGCCAGGCGAGAGCATGTTCACGACCGCCGTTGCCAACAACAAGAAGATTCATTTTGCAGATCTCAGGTTTGAAGAGCCCGGCCGACAAAAGGCGGGCCGAGGGAGCGCTGCCCCTCATAAAGAAAACACCCGACCGGGGAGAGCGGGTGAGGAATGAAGCTGCGCTATTGTAACCTTACGCCCGCTCAGGCGCGACTCGGCAGCGGGTTTTTCAGCGGATAAAAAGCCCGCGTTAGAAGACACGGGCTTTTATGGAAGCAGAGACTAAGCCGGATAAGGACTTATTCTTCGTCGTCAAACGATGCGGAGGTGTAGACCTGCTGAACGTCGTCAAGATCTTCGAGGGCGTCGATGAGCTTCTGCATCTTTTCGGCATCAGCCCCCGTCAGCTTGGTTTCATTCAGCGGCTTATAGGTGATTTCGGCGACTTCAGGCGTAATGCCGGCCTGTTCGAAAGCCTGCTGAACGGCGTCAAACTGGGCGGGATCGCAAGTCACTTCGATGGAGCCGTCTTCGTCGCTGACGACGTCGTCGGCACCGGCTTCAAGCGCAATTTCCATGACGGCGTCTTCGGTCGTAACGCCGGGTGCAAAGAAGAATTCACCCGTGTGCTTGAACATGAAGGCCACGGAGCCTTCCGTGCCCATGTTGCCGCCATGCTTCGTCAGAGCATGACGAACGTCGGCCACCGTGCGGACGCGGTTGTCAGTCGTGCAGTCGATGATGAGGGCGGCGCCGCCGACGCCGTAGCCTTCATAGCGGACTTCTTCGTAAGAAACGCCTTCAAGCTGGCCCGTGCCCTTCAGAATGGCATTCGAAATCGTATCCTTCGGCACATTGCCGCTTCGGGCCTTGATAAGAGCAAGACGAAGACGGGAATTGGTGTCAGGGTCGCCGCCGCCCATACGGGCTGCCACGATAATTTCACGAACCAGCTTCGTCCAGAGATTGGAGCGCTTGGCGTCCTGACGACCCTTGCGATGCTGGATGTTGGCCCATTTGGAATGACCGCTCATGATTGTCCTTTCGGTATATGTAAATGACGGATCGGATGCTGCCTACGGCTGATAAACCGGGCGCGATGAAACGTCCGCCGCATGTGAAATCGGTGATTCTTTGCGTTCGGCACTGCTCGACGGCGAGGTTCCGTCGGGGGCAGTACTCGAGAAAGACCCAATATTTTAATGCAAAAACAATCTGAAGCGAAAAGCAGACTGATTGCCGAGCGGTTAATCCTTGCGCATGATCAGTCCGGATCTGACGGCCGAGTAATGAAATTCCCGGTCTGGCGGCTGCATGAAGGGAAAACGGAAGGAGTACCTCGTGAGAGGGAATAAGATGACCAGATAGTCATAAAAAACGCATTCTGCAGCATCGCCGAAGCGATGAGTTTTAATGTGGCAATCAGCCGTCGCACTTGGCATAGCGGCAATCGTGAAGGCAGGGTTTAATCTTGGGCTGTATCAAACGGATGGAAATATTCAGAGGCTCTCGAAAGTGGTATGGCCTAATTCATTGGTAGTATATGAACAATACTCGTCCGGTGCTGTAGTGCCTCTTATGACAGACAGTCATCGCTCTATGTCCGAAACATTTGCAAAGGGAGGTTGAAATGACATCACCCAAAGGGCTGCAGGCCGATGGCCTTAAGTACGCCAAAACGATTTTTGAAACGGTTCGTCGTATGTCGGCCGACACGCTGGGCGTTACCCGTCAGGGCTACAGTGCGCTTGAAAGTGATGTGCTTGACTACCTTCAGGGCCTCGGCCGTGATCTTGAACTGGAGATCAGTGCCGACCGTGCCGGCAACGTGTGGATGACGCTGCCGGGCCGTGACCGTTCGCTGCCTGCATTTGTAGCCGGCAGCCATGTGGACAGTGTTCCTCAGGGCGGCAATTATGACGGTCTAGCCGGAGTGACTGCTGCGCTCACGGTTGCCTGGTGGATGAGACGCCAGAACTTCCAGCCGCTTCGCGATTACACGGTACTGATGATGCGCTGTGAAGAAAGCTCATTCTTCGGAAAAGCCTATGTGGGTTCTCTGGGCATGATGGGGCTTCTGAAGCCGTCGGACATGATGCTGAGCCACCGGACCCAGAATCTGACGCTCGGTCAGGCTATTTCTTCCTGCGGTCTTGATCCCAACGATCTGACGACGGGCAAGCCTGTTGTTGATCTGTCCCGCATCGCGGCGTTCGTCGAGCTTCATATTGAGCAGGGTCCGACTCTGACCAGCAATGAGGATATTCGGGTCGGCGTCGTCACTGGCATTCGCGGCAATGTCCGCCATAAGAAAGTGATCTGCCGAGGACAGACCGCTCATTCCGGCGCAGTGAACAAGGAGTTCAGACATGACGCCGTGATGGCTGCCGCTGCACTTCTCAACACGATGGAAAATCGCTGGCAGGAGTGGCTCGACAAGGGTGAAGATCTGGTCTTTACCGTGGGCGTGATCAAAACGGGTGAAACGGCGGCAATTTCTGTAATTCCGGGTGAGGTGAGCTTTACTGTGGACATGCGCAGTCTGAGCGCTGATACCTGCGAACGCTTCCATACTCTGCTTCTTGAAGAAGCGGCAAAACTCGAAGCCGAGCGCGGCGTGCGCTTCGAGTTCGATAAACCGCTCTATACGGCTCCCGGACATGTCGATCCTGCGCTTTCCGATCGCCTCTCCGATGCGGCGGATGCCAACGGCATTCCCTGCATGCGCCTTCCTTCGGGCGCCGGTCACGATGCTGCTGTGATCGGCGGCTGCGGCATACCCGTAGCCATGATTTTCATCGCCAATCAGAACGGTTCGCATAATCCGTATGAAGAAATGCAGATGAAGGACTTTATGATCGGCACGGATCTGCTCTGGCACACAGTGAAGGCCTACGACTGAGGAGTTCATCATGGACAAACGGCTGCCGTCAGTCGTTCTGATTGACGAATATCCGCTTTTTCGCAAGGCAATGTCGGATGTGCTGATCTCGACAGGGGAGTTTCAGGTGCTCGGCCAGACAGGCGACGTCAAGGTGGCGCTCAGTCTTGCCTCGCTTAGCCCCGACATCATTGTTATCAGTCTGGAGGCAGAAAGTTTTCAGGCCCTGGATCTGCTCAAGGAAATCAAATACCGCCAGCCCAACAGCAAGGTGGTTATGATCATGAACTCCGCCAATCAGTCGGGACAGCTCATGCAGGCGATCCGACTCGATGCAAACGGCTATCTGCTACGCACGATCAGCGTGACAGAGTTTGTTGAGCAGATGAGAAAGGCAGTGTCCGGAGGCATGGCTGCAAGTGAGAAGATTACTTCAGCGTTGGCCGAGCGTCTTCGCGGGGATGCTTTTACCATCGACGACGGACGACGCGCAAGCGCACTGACTCAGCGCGAACAGGATGTTCTCTGCTGTGTATCCGCCGGCTTGTCCAATCACGAGATTTCCGAACAGCTCGGTATCCGTGAAGGAACTGTCAAGGTTCATGTGAAGCACGTGCTCAAAAAACTCAACTTCCGTTCGCGCGTGGAAGTCGCTGTCTGGGCCTCCGAACGCGGATTCAAACTCGGGAGCAAGCCTCCAGGAGATGCTGAATAAGCGTCGGACCGCTATAGGTGCAGCCGGATGTCTTCGAAAAGGAGCATCCGGCTTTTCTGTTTCAGGCGCGATGCATCCAGGCACAGACACATCGTTCGGCGAGGCCGACGGCTCCGTACAGTACGACGCCGAGGATGCTCATGCCGAGAATGCCGACGAACATGCGTTCGATATCTCCCATTCCCCAGGCATCCATGATGAGCCAGCCGAGACCTGCATCTGTGGCGAAACTTTCGGCCAGGAAAAGGACGGCGACAGCAGTGCCGGAAGAGATTTTCAGCGCAGTGAAAAGGGCCGGCATGGCAGCGGGAAGATAGGCGTGAAGGATGCGTTCCCAACGAGTGGCTCCCATCGAGCGAAGGGCCAGTTCATAGGCCGGATCGATCTGAAGCGCGCTTTCTCGTACGATCACGAGAACCTGATAGCCCGTAGTCAGTGCAATCAGCAGAATACGGGAGGAATCTCCCAAACCGAGAATCGTAAAAAAGACCGGAAGCAAAACGATTTTCGGAAGAGGCAGCGTGATGAATGTCAGAGGAGCACCCAGCCAGTCAGCTTTTTTGCAGTGCCCGAACCAAAGTCCCAAAGGAAAGCCGGTGGCAACAGCAAGAGTCAGTGCAGCGATAAGACGCATCAGACTGATTCCGATATGTCCGAGAAAATCGGGAGAACCGAGCGAGAGGATGAAACTCAGTCCTGCCGAGGAAGGCGAGGGCAGAATTTCGGGGCCGAGAAACAGACTGCCGGCTTCCCAGAGAAAGAGCAGAACGACCGAGGCGGACAGATAGCGAAGAACCAGCACAGTCAGTTTCCCCCTCTGCCGGAAGCGGCATTTCTCAGCGCGGAATGAACGCTGCGGACGGTTTCCAGAAATTCGGGGTCATCTCGATCGGCGCACTGCGTTTTGGCAGACCAGGCGGGATTGGCCTCAAATCGGATGAGTCCTGCAGGATCTGCGCGGAGAAGCACAAGATGAGAGGCGAGAAAGACTGCTTCAGAGATGTCGTGAGTCACAAAAATCATGGTGACGGGCCTCTCGGCACGCATGCCGGCGAGGAAGTCCTGAAGGCGCTCCCTGCGAAGAGCATCAAGAGCAGAGAAAGGCTCGTCCATGAAAAGCACGTCAGGCTCGGCAACCAGTGCGCGCCCGAGTGCAAGACGCTGACGTTGCCCTCCTGAAAGACTGGAGGGCCAGCGGTTTTGAAAAGCGCTCAGCCCGAGCTCCTCAAGCATGGCGTCGACAAGTGTTTCGGAATTTTCAGAGACCGCCGGCGTATTGGCCAGGCGAAAAGGCAGCATCAGATTTTCCCTGACGGATTTCCAGGGAAGAAGACCGAGGTGCTGCCAGACGAAGCTGGACCGAGGTTTGGTGACGGAGGCACCTTCTTCGTCATGCCAGAAGATTGATCCCGACTGCGGAGTAAGCAGGCCGGCAATCGTCGTAAGAAGCGTGGTTTTGCCGCATCCTGATTCTCCGACAATGGCGACCGAAGCGCCGGGCGGAATATCCAGCGACAGGCTGCGGATGACCGTCTCGCTGCCGTAGCTGACATACAGATCCCGAATGCGGAGTCCGACGGCTTTTCTGCAAATGGCTGACGAGTGAGGAGGGAGCATCTGAGAGAAAGAAATACCGGTGTCTGAAGCTTTTGAGTATACCGCGCCGAAACAAACTGTCAGGAGATGAAAAAAGGGGAAACGGTTCCTAAACCGTTTCCCCTTGTGTGCGTTATGAGCCGGACGGTCTATCCGGCCCACCGGTCACAGGTGTCCTCTTTATAAATATTAGATGTAACCGTAAGCCATGCCGAGGAAGTAACCGACGATGGCAGCCGTGATCACGCCGATAAGACCCGGGACGATGAACGAGTGGTTGATCACGAAGCGACCGATGTGCGTCGTGCCGGAGCGGTCGAACTGAATGGCCGCGAGGTCAGACGGATAGGTCGGAAGGATGTAGTAGCCGTAGCAGGCGGACGAGAAGGCCACGACGAGGCCCGGAGGCGTACCGATGGCGAGAGCAACCGGTACGATCGTAGCAACAGCGGCAGCCTGAGAGTTCACGAGCTTGGAGACGAGGAGCAGCACGAGAGCATACGTCCAGGGCATTTCGCGAACGAGGTCAGCAAGCATGGTCTTGAGGTCGCCGAGGTGGGCGGTGAACATCGTGGAAGACATCCAGGCCACGCCGTACACGGCAACGATGGCAACCATACCGGCATTGAACACGGCGGTCTTGGCGACGGAAGCTGCGCGAGTCTTGCAGAAGATGACCATGAAGGCACCGGCGCAGAGCATGAACATCTGGATGATGAGAGTCATCGAGAGATGCTTCTTGCCGACCATCGGACGCAGTTCAGGGAACATGCCGAAAATAGCAACGACAGCCACGGTGGCGAGGAAGATCCAGAGGGAAGCCCATTGTTCCGGACGGAACTTAACGCCGATAAGCGTCGTGGTTTCACCGTAGACGTACTTCTTCTGTTCGGGATCGGAGATGAGCTTCTGGAACTCTTCGTCCTTGTCGAGGTCCTTGCCGCGGAAGACGGAGTAGGTCGCTTCAACGAACACGCCGATGATACCGGCCGGAATCACGATGGCGAACAGCTGCGTGAAACCGAAGGCCTGGCCGCCGACCTGATAGCCGTCGAGAAGGGCAATCATCGACACGGCAGCAACAGCAGCCGGCGAGCAGATCACGCCCATCTGAGAAGCAATGGTCGAAGCAGCCATCGGGCGTTCCGGACGGACGCCGTTCTTAATAGCCACGTCGTAAATAATCGGGAGCATCGTGTACACAACATGGCCCGTGCCGCAGAGAACGGTCAGGAACCAGCAGATGTACGGAGCAAGGTAGCAGACGAAGCGCGGATGCTTGCGAAGAAGCTTTTCAGCAATCTGAAGCAGGCAGTCGAGACCGCCGGCAGCCTGAAGCGTAGCGGACGCGCACACCACAGCCAGAATCGTCAGAATAACGTCGACCGGGGGTTTGCCGGGTTTGAGGTGGAAACCGAAGATAAGAACGACCAGACCGATACCGGAAATCAGGCCGAGGGCCATGCCGCCCTTACGGGCGCCATAGAACAGCGCGATCAGAAGAACCGCTAGCTGGAGCCAAAAATCTAAACCGAGCATGTTAATTCTCGCAGTGAAGTTGTGAGGACAACGTTATTGTGGACTCTCTTATCCGCCAAGAGGAGTATTTTTTTGGATTTTTTTGACCTATAGCTAGAACGTACGGGTAATACAGAGATTCTTTACAGAAAGACTTTGTTACTTTTGGGGGAAACCCCAATGGGATTTTTCTGCTTGCCGCTGCTAAGTCTGCTGATGTCGGAACGATATTAAAAATGTTTAAAAAACAGTGCTATATAAATTCCATCTGATCAGAGAATGACGGAATCATGACGGCACCCTGAGGACGGGCAGATACCAAAACGGCCGGAAAATCACAGATTAATAGGGTTATTATGTACTTCTACAGAAGTAATTCTATAGATGTGCTCGGGGGGTAGAAACACTGTCCCGGGGAAATCGGCATTTGCGTACTGTATAAGATACATATTTATGCTGAGAAGAAAAATAATCATACAAAAAGCGGGCCCCGTCCTTAGACGGAGCCCGCTTCTGTGTCTCTGTTAGGAAGACTGTCTGTGCAGCGCTAAATTACTTCGTGCACTTGACGGCGATCTGGCAGGGCTTGAGCTGCTTGAAGAAGTCGTTGCCCTTGTCATCGACCAGAATGAAGGCCGGGAAGTTTTCAACTTCGATCTTGTAGACGGCTTCCATGCCGAGTTCCGGATATTCGATGCATTCGATGCTCTTGATGGAGTCGCTGGAAAGAACAGCAGCCACGCCGCCGATCGTGCCGAGGTAGAAGCCGCCGTGCTTCTTGCAGGCGTCCGTCACGACCTGAGTGCGGTTGCCCTTGGCGATCATGACCATGGAACCGCCGTGGCTCTGGAAGAGATCGACATACGGGTCCATGCGGTTGGCCGTCGTCGGGCCCATGGAACCGCATGGGAAGCCTTCCGGCGTCTTGGCGGGACCGGCGTAGAGAACCGGGTGATTCAGAATGTAGTCAGGCAGACCTTCGCCGCGGTCGAGACGTTCCTTGATCTTGGCGTGAGCGATGTCGCGGGCAACGATGATCGTGCCGTTAAGGAGCAGACGCGTAGAAACAGGATACTTCGTCAGGTCGGCGAGCACTTCCTTCATCGGGCGGTTCAGATCGATCGTGACGCCGCCGGCTTCGCCGGGACGGCGAAGTTCTTCAGGAATCAGACGGCCGGGATTGTCGTCGAGCTTTTCAATCCAGAGACCGTCTTTGTTGATCTTGGCCTTGATGTTGCGGTCAGCCGAGCAGCTGACACCCATGCCGATCGGGCAGCTGGCACCGTGGCGCGGCAGACGGACAACACGGATGTCGTGGGCCATGTACTTGCCGCCGAACTGAGCGCCGAGGCCGATCTTCCAGGCTTCTTCAAGAAGCTTCTGTTCGAGCTCGACATCTCGGAATGCACGGCCGGTTTCGTCACCGGTGGTGGGCAGACCGTCATAGTAGTGGCAGGAAGCAAGCTTCACCGTCAGCATCGTGCGTTCGGCAGACGTACCGCCGATCACGAAAGCGATGTGATACGGCGGGCAAGCGGCAGTGCCGAGGCTCTTCATCTTGTCGATGAGGTAGGGGACGAGCTTTTCGGGGTTGAGAACAGCCTTGGTTTCCTGATAGAGATAGGACTTGTTGGCCGAACCGCCGCCCTTCACCACGCAGAGGAACTTGTATTCGCCGCCTTCCGTTGCTTCGATGTCGATCTGAGCAGGAAGATTGCACTTCGTGTTCTTTTCTTCATACATCGTCAGCGGGGCGTTCTGGGAATAGCGCAGGCTGTTTTCCGTATAGGTCTTGAAGACACCCTTGGAAATGGCTTCTTCGTCGCAGTAGCCGGTCCAGACGGCCTGACCCTTTTCACCGTGAACGATGGCCGTACCCGTGTCCTGGCAATACGGGAGAATGCCCTTGGCTGCCGTTTCGCCGTTGCGAAGGAAGGTCAGCGCGACATACTTGTCGTTTTCGGAGGCTTCCGGATCAGACAGAATCTTGGCAACCTGTTCGTTGTGCTCGCGGCGGAGCATGAAGTTCACGTCATTGAAGGCGCGATTGATCAGCTTGGTGAGGCCTTCGGCTTCCACCTTAAGAATGGGATGACCTTCGAATTCGCTGACGGAAACATGCTCCTTCGTGAGGAGGTAGTACTCGGTCGTATCCTCACCGGTCTGGAACATGGGTGCATATTTAAATGCGGGGGTCTGAGCCATGATGATTGCCTTTTGGTTTTGTTTGGGGATGGCCGTGAAAGTGAAATGCTCTGCGCGGCCACAAGAAAAACCCGATCAACGGCATCCCTTGCGCCGAAGAGTCTCATCGGGTTTATTACTAGCCCTAATTATCTACCCCTTTCTTGTCAGGGGCAATGCCTTAGAAACAAGAAAGGCAGCGTAATGTCCTTTCGTTTGATGCGAAAGGCATCAGCTGCCGTTTCTTAACGCAAGCCTCAGTGGTCAGGCGGCGCAAAGGCGACCGTGGTCAAGGTGAATAACGCGGTCGAAACCCGCAGTGTCATCCTTGTCGGTCGAGGCTACGATAGCAATCGAACGGTTATCCTGTACCCATTTTGAGATACAGGCTAATACGGATTCCTCAGCGTTTGTACCGCGGCCGTAAACCGGTTCGTCGATGAGAATGATGCGGGGCTTCTGAACGAGCAGCTGGGCGACTTCGGCCATGCGCATCTGAACTGCGGACAGGGCGGAAAGCGGTCGGTCGGCGCAGCCCTCAAGACCGCAGCGCTTCATGGCATCCCCAAGACGCTGGGCCGCATCGGCGGGAACCGTCCAGCTGTTCTGCATCAGACCGAGATGCAGAAACTGACTCAGCATCATGTGCGGAGAAACGAGCGTGCGAGGAACGGACTGGGAAATACAGGCGAGCGTGCAGGGTTTGTCACCGTCGGTGATCTGCATATTGCCGGTATGGCGAAGTCGGCCGGCGATTGCACGAAGAAGCGTTGATTTGCCGGAGCCGTACATGCCGGTAATGGCAGTCACAGTCCCTGCCACAAAAGTCAGAGAGAGGTCGATGATGGCGGGGGTGCCATTATAGGCGACGCCGAAATGGGAAAGACGGAGTTCTAGCATGACTCTTTAAATAAGGGGGGTACAGAAATTCATGATAGAAAAACCATCCCCTAAGTTAAATCCCCCGAAAGTCGATTGTACTAATGCAAAAGTAGTAGGAATACTATCTTAGTTGACGCAGAAGAAACTCAAAACGCCTGTCTTTAGGCAAAAGCTATCTAAATGCTTTGTCCTGAAGTCTGATGTTGGCGGCAGACGCGCATCATGTAAGTGAAACAGCCTTCCGGGTAGTAGTTTTTGGCGACGATAATCGGGCTTTGACGGCTGTCCATGAAGTCGCGCCGAAGCAGCATTGCAGGCGTGCCGGAGGGGCGTTCCAGCTGTTCTGCCTGACGAATATCGATGCCGACTGCGGAAAAAGACTGGTCAATCGATACACAGCGTACGCCGGCGTATCTCTCAAGCACGGTAATCAGCGGTGTGCGGTTGTTGGACGATGCGAGAGAAAGAATGTCAGCTCCGGTGTCTCGAAGCCATGTTGAGGTATAGGAGATCGGTTTTTCGCTGTCATGCTTGCGCCGAATGTATTCGAGACGGATCAAAGGCGTCTGAAGTGCAAACCCTGTAGCAATAGAGGCTGCTTCATCGCAAATCAGTTTAGTGAAAGAGGTCAGGCAGCGCGGATATTCAACGGCCAGTCGGTCAATATCGCCAACCTCGGGCATTTCCATATAAAAACGTGCCGTGCGGCCGTTGGAAATGACTCGGGTGCCGGTATGAGGCGTACGCGAAATAAGACCCAGAGAGACCAGTTCAGCCAGTGCGGCACGAACGGTATGGCGGCTCATGGCATGTTCGGCCATAAGCTGATGTTCGGTTGGCAGCAGACTGCCGACGGGATACTCCCCCGATGCAATGGCTCTGGCCAGCTTTTGAGACAGGCGCGACCAAAGCGGCGTA
This sequence comes from Sutterella sp., assembly GCA_017936545.1. GTDB lineage: Bacteria > Pseudomonadota > Gammaproteobacteria > Burkholderiales > Burkholderiaceae_F > Sutterella. The sequence continues at coordinate 68,510 of JAGBFJ010000054.1, read as the reverse complement.
GTAGACGGAGGAAGCGGTTTCGGCTGTTTGGTTCTCGGCATGGATAAAAAATGCTCCCGCAGGAATGTTCCTACGGGAGCACAGTTTACTCAGTATCAGGAGGGTGAGGCAATGAGCCTCATCGTCCGATTACTTGTACCAGTTGTTGCCTTCGGTGATGACGTAGCGGGTGGCTTCCTGACCGGCTTCAACCTGTTCGGCACCGATGGAGTAGTTCTTCCAGGCGGTGAGCGTGCCGCAGATGATCATGAGAAGAGCGATGAAGAGCATCGTCTTGCGGAGGCCGGCGCGGTCGCCGTTGCGCTGGTCGATGATGTCCGTTTCGGGGTTCTTCGTGAAGATGTCCCACTTAACGGCAAGACGGTACAGACCGATCATGCCGTGAAGTTCGGTGATGACGAGGAAGATGAACGTCCAGAGCATGCCCGTGTGGTACGTGTGAACACCGATAAGGTTCACGTCGAAGCCGTGCGGGTTCGTCAGCATGGAGACGAGATGCGGGAACACGAAGATGAAAAGGAGGAAGGCCGTAACGAGCTGAACCATCCAAAGCGTCGTGTCTTCGTGGCGGAGCATCTTGTAGTGAGCCTGGATGTCACGAAGCTGATGATAAGACGTCGGGAAGCGGCGGAGAGCGCAGAAAGCATGGATCACAACGCAGAGCGTAATGAAGCCGACGAAGGCAACGTGAAGCCACAGCATTTCTTCACCGGCGATGAACATGCCGCCGGAGGTGTTGATGAGGTTGGCGAAGAGGTCCTTGCTGACCTGCACAGAGCTCGTAAAGGCCATGTGGCAGAAGAGGAAGAGACCGAGGATCACGCCAGTGACGGACTGGGCGACGTCAGCATAAGCCGTGGAGCGGCTCTGACGCTTGGCATCCTTAAGGCCGGCGCCCCAAACGTTTTCGGTGGCGGTCGGGGTGTTGGAATACTTGATGGAATCAGGGGTCGACATTTGACTGTCCTTGGATTTCAAAAATGAGGTTTCATCAGCGGCGCGACTGACAGGGGCGCCGCAAGAAAAAGCCGGATGCGCCGAGGGCACGGCGTCATCATGTCTGCCCGTATGATGCGCTCTTAAGAGTGACCTAAGATTGATTTTTATCAACTGAATGTGCCCTTTCCTTGGGGTGAGATTCATGAATGGAAGTAAAAATAAGTGTCAATACTCATATATATGAGCTTTCATTAATAAGAAAAGAACGTAGTTTAGGGTAAACACTTATTTTTCGTGCTCAAAAAATGCAATTTTCATCAAGGTAAAAAATGCGGCCGTGAGGCCGCATTCATGAAGATCCGAGCAGACGGGAATCAAAGTGTGCCGAAAATACGGTCACCAGCATCGCCGAGGCCGGGGACGATATAGGCCTTCTCGTTGATGCGTTCGTCCAAGGCGGCAACGAAGATGTCGATGTCCGGGTGTGCTTCGCTGAGAACCTGCACGCCTTCCGGTGCCGCAACAAGCGCCATGAAATGAATCTGATCTCCTCTGACGCCGCGGCGCTTGAGAATGTCGACGGCGTAAGAAGCAGAGTGTCCGGTCGCAATCATCGGATCAACGACGATATAGTTGCCGGCAGGAGCTTCAGGAAGGCGGACGAGATATTCCACGGGATTGTGATTTTCGTCGCGGTAAACGCCGATGTGACCGACGCGGGCTGTCGGGATCAGAGCCAGCAGCCCGTCCGTCATGCCGAGACCCGCGCGCAGCACGGGCACGATGACTGGATCTTTTTCGACGAGCGTCGGAACGTCGGTAGCGCAGATCGGAGTTTCGATATGTTCGAGCTTGGTCGGGAAGTCGCGAGTGACTTCATAGCCCATCAGCAGGGCAATTTCATGAAGCAGGGTGCGGAAATCCTGAGTATCGGTGTTTTTGTTGCGCATCAGGGAGAGCTTGTGCTCAATGAGCGGGTGATCAACGATGTGCAGTCTGGGAAAACGGGGATCGGTTCGCATGAAACATTGCCTCCGTAAATGATGCGGAACGAAAGTGCTGATCGAGTATAGTTTGTCGCTTCCCGCAGGTCAAAGCGCTGTCGATCAGGCGGGAAACGGAGGAACGCGTATCCCGCAGTACGCATTCTGTGCCGTGACACAGAGACAGATGCATTTGTTATGATGATGCGGGATCCGCTCGGGGTCGGCCCGACGGCCATATTCATCCACTCGACAGTGTCGCTCGACACCGGCAAGACGAGACTAATGTTATGAAAATTCGTACTATTTTCCTGCTTCTCATCCTGATTCTGATGGCGGTCTTCCTCATCATCAACTGGGGAGCGCTGTCGACGGAAACCGCGGTCAATCTGGTTTATACGGAAATTCAGGCTCCGCTCGGCATCCTGGTGGTCGGCGGTTTTGCTGCTGTTGTTTTTATCCTGCTTGTCTATATGGTTTGGCAGCAGGCAAGCGTCACCATGGAACTGCGTGCGGCTTATAAGGAAGCCCGCAATGCCCGTACGGTGGCTGATGATGCGGAAAAAAGCCGTTTCGCAGAAAGCAACCGCGTGCTGCTCGAACGCATTGAAAAACTTGAGGCTCTCATGACCGCCCGCTCGGATGAAACGCTGGCAGCGGTCAGACAGGAATCCGTCAAGGCAGAGGAGCGTCTGAAGGCTTTCGGTGCTGAACAGGAAAAGCGTCAGGCAGAAGCCGCGGCTCGTTTCAGCGAAGAGGTGACGGCTCTTGAAAAACGAGTGCAGGCTCTTCTGCCCGCACCGGTTGCTGAAGATGCTGAAGCAGAGGGTGACGGGAAGAAAAAGAAGGAGATTTTCAAAGATCTCTTCTGATAATTCTGACGATTGATAAAGAAAAAGCGGGCCCGTCGGAATGGCGGACCCGCTTTTTTGTGATGAACGAGTGTTATTCGGCGTGATAGCCGGTGACGCGCTCGACTTCTTCAGCCGCGCCGAGGAAGACGGCAACACGCTGATGGATCTTTTCAGGGATCACTTCGAGAATGCGCTGATGACCGTTCGTAGCTGCAGCGCCGGCATTTTCCATAAGCCAGGCCATCGGGTTGGCTTCATACATCAGGCGGAGCTTGCCGGGCTTGGAAAGATCTCGGTGGTCGCGTGGGTACATGAAAATACCGCCGCGCTGGAGAATTCGATGAACTTCCGCAACCATCGCAGCAACCCAGCGCATATTGAAATCTTTGCCGCGGATACCGGTCTTGCCTTCAAGGAGTTCGGCCACATAGCGCTTGACAGGCTCTTCCCAATGACGCATGTTCGAACAATTGATGGCAAATTCCTTGGCTTCGCGGGCAACTCGAACGTTCTCCGCCGTCAGTACGAAAGTGCCGGTGGAGGGGTCAAGCGTGAACATGACAACGCCGCGGCCGAACGTAATGACAAGCTGAGTCTGAGGACCGTACATGCAGTAACCGGCGGCCACCTGTTTGGTACCGGGCATAAGGAAGTCGGAAGCGACGGCTTCACGCTTCGGACGCACTGCAGGAAGGACGGAGAAGATGGAGCCGATAGAAACGTTGATGTCGATATTGGACGAGCCGTCGAGAGGATCGAAGCAGATCAGATAAGGGCCGACAGGCTGATCTTCCGGAACGGAGATGACATTGGGGATTTCTTCGCTCACCATGCCGCAGACAGCGCCGGAACGGGCTACGGCATCGACGAAAATGTCGTTGCTGATGATGTCAAGCTTCTTCTGATCTTCACCCTGGACGTTTTCAGAGCCGGCAAGGCCGAGAACGCCGGCAAGCGCACCGCTTTTGACTTTGAAGCTGATCGTCTTGCAGGCTTCGGAAACACTCACGATAAGACGAGAGAGAACCGGATCAAGGCCGTGAAGCTGCTGTTCGCGGCAAAGGTACTGACTGAGAGAAAGTGCGGACACGATGTAGATCCTATTTAAGCGGGATTGTTCAAAGCTTTTTCAATGATTTCGCGGACGTTTCCGGACAGATCCTCGCGGGCCTGCATGAAGCGGAGCGTCTGGTACATGAGATTGGCAAGCTCGGGCGTATAGCGGCGCCAGTTCTCAAGGCAGCGGGCCACACGGGAAGCAACCTGAGGATTGAGCTTGTCGAGTTCGATGAGAGTCTGCGCCCAGAATCCGTAGCCCGCACCGTCTCTGCGGTGGAATTCTGACGGATTGTTGAGGAAGAATGCAACCAGAAGGGCGTAGACGTTATTCGGATTAGACAGCGAGAAGAAGTCGCATTTGACCAGCTCTTCAATACGCTCAAGCACGGGAGTTTCACCAGTGAAATACGGTGAGAGCGCCTGAATGGTCAGCCACTTGTTGACCAGAAGAGGCTCGCCGAGCCATTCCTGCAGGGCCTGGAGCTGGAAATCCGTTTTAACCGGTGTATTTGCACCGGAGACTAGCGACAGCGCGGCAAGGCGGTCCGTGAGATTGTTCGCTACCATGAACTGATCTCGAACGGCAAGCATTGCGTGCTTGTTGCCGGTGCAGATCGTGTAGAAGTGCGCCGTGTTCTTGAGTGCGCGGCGGCCGGCGCTTTCAGCATCCGGAGAATAGTCGCCGGGCGTGAGAGAGTCAGCTATGACGGCCTCCAGTTTCGTCAGCCAGCGCATTCCGAGCGCATGACGCACCTTTTCACGCGCGCGATGCACTGCGGCGGGATCAATGAGCGGAAGCGCATCACCGATTTCACGTTCGCTCGGGAGTTCCATCGCGACAGCGCGGTACGCGGGAGAGAGCGAGCGATCGTCAATGAGCGTGCCGAAAGCGTCCAGAAGAACGGGACTCACATCAGCCGGCGATTTCAGCAGGTCGGCTCGAACCTGATCAACGAGCGCCTTGAGCATCAGCCGATGCATGGCTTCCCAACGGCTGAACGGATCGCTGTCGTGAGCAGCGAGCAGGGCGAGTTCCGCATCGGTGTATGAACAGTCAATGATGACCGGGGCGGCATAGCCGCGGTTGAGGCTCAGAACGGGTTTCTCAGATAGTCCGGTGAAAGTCCAGCTCTGAACGGCTTCGGAAAGCTCGAACATCCGGTTGGTGCGGGCAGCCGTTTCAGGTTCATCAGCCAGCAGAGCAGGAATTTCTCGCCCGTCAGAGGCAATCAGAGACACGGGGAAGGGCATAAGGAGAGGCGCCTTGGCGGGCTGACCCGGTGTCGGCGGCGTTGTCTGCTCTGCCGTGACGGTAAGCGTGCGGGAGGCCTCGTCCCACAGAGAGGAAACCGTGACGCGGGGCGTGCCCGCCTGACTGTACCAGAGACGGAATTGATCAAGAGTACGTCCGGCAGCCTCTTCCATCGCTTCAAGGAAGGCTTCGCAGGTGACGGCTTTGCCGTCGTTGCGGGCGATATAAAGATCGAACCCTTTCCTGAAGGTTTCCGCACCAAGGAGAGTCTGAAGCATTCGAATGACTTCCGCCCCCTTGTCATAAACGGTAGAGGTGTAGAAGTTGTTGATCTCCTGATAGCTTTCCGGTCGAATCGGATGAGCCATGGGACCGGCGTCTTCGGCGAACTGAGCGATTCTCAGTGCTTTTACATTATGAATTCGTTCAACCGCTCGGGCCGACGCATCTCCCAGCATGTCGGCAGAAAATTCCTGATCACGAAAAACCGTAAGCCCTTCCTTGAGAGTGAGCTGGAACCAGTCGCGAAGCGTGATTCTGTCTCCGGTCCAGTTGTGGAAATATTCGTGACCGACAACGGATTCAATATTGGCATAGTCCTGGTCCGTGGCGACGGAGGGGTTTGCCAGCGCGTAGCGGGCATTGAAGATATTGAGCCCCTTGTTCTCCATGGCGCCGAAATTGAAATCGTTCGTCGCGACGATGCGGAATCCTTCCAGGTCCAGTTCCAGTCCCCAGCGTTCCTCGTCCCATCGAATCGCTTTTTTAAGGCTTTCCATGGTATGCGCGGTTTTGTCGAGATCCTGAGGCTCTACCCATACCTCAAGCTCGGCCTGTTTGCCGTTCTTGAGCTCGATCTCCTCTCTGCGGCAGACAAGATTGCCGGCAACCAGCGCAAACAGGTAGCAGGGTTTCGGAAACGGATCTTCCCATCGGACTTCGTGGCGTCCGTCGCCAAGGTCTTTTTCCTCCAGACGGTTGCCGTTGGAAAGAAGCACGGGGAATTGATCCTTGGAGGCACGGATCACGACGAAGAATCTTGCGAGAACGTCCGGACGGTCAAGATAGTATGTGATGCGGCGGAAGCCTTCGGCCTCACACTGACTCATCAGATTGCGTCCTGACGCATAAATGCCGGAAAGCGCCTTGTTTGCCGACGGGTTGAAGCGGTTGACGACTGTAACGTCGCAGTCTCGGCTGACGTCGAAAATCGTCAGATGCTTATCGGTAACGGCGTAGCGGTTCGCTTCAAGCTGAACGCCGTCGACGGCTACGCTGATCAGCGTCAGTGTCTCGCCGTTGAGAACGAGATCGCGGTTGGCGACGGATGCGTCCGGATTTGGCCGCACCCGCATGGTGTTGGTGACGGAGGTACTGTCGAGGTCAAGATCGAACTCGAGGTGAACCGTATCGATAAAGTGAGACGGCGCGCGGTAGTCGCTGCGATGAATTTCTGCCATGTTGTCTTCGGTACGTCTTGCCGGCGAAGCGCAATACAGAGCCGCACCGGGAGTCTAAAAGTTGTCCATCGATTGTAGACAAAAGCGATCAAGACTGCTGTCATAGAAAAACCCCGCAGCATCGAGCATGCTACAGGGTTTTTGGCGGGGAATTCAGAGAGAACGCGGATTACTTGGCAGCGGTCTTCTGAGCTTCGGCGAAGGCCTTGTCACCGGCGTCATAGTCATGACCGGCCTTCTTGTGGCACATCAGGCAGTCGGCGGGCTTTTCAGCCTTGGGACCGAAACCGGCATGAAGCTTGGCGACGAAGGGCTTCTTCGGGTTGTGCATGCGTTCCACATCGTGGCAGCCGCGGCAGGTCGAGAAGTTCTGGGCCTTCATGTGTTCATGAACGCGTTCAGCAAGTTCCTTGCGCATGGCAATCTGCTTTTCCGGGGTGCTCATCGTGCCCTGAATCTGGCCGAGAAGCGAAACCGTGCCGGCCTGAGCCTTGTCCATGAGCATGGCGACGTAATCAAACGGGCCGATTTCCTTATTGGAGTGATTCTTGTTGTGGCAGTCGGAGCAACCGGCCGTCACGCCGGAACCGGTCTTGTAGTGCTGACCGGCCTTGTAAGAAGCGTAAACGACGTCCATCGAGTGGCAAAATTCGCCGCAGAACTTGGTCGAACCGGCCCAATGAACGGTGCTGGTGAGAACGCCCACAAAAACGATACCGATGACAACGCCGATAAGGCAGATGCCGGTGAGATACCACTTACTATTCTTTTCCATTTTGGTGGAACCTTACAGTTAGTTTTCCGATGCTTCACGACCGCTCTGCACAAATGACAGGATCAGGAGGACGGAAGCTGTGCTTTTTACAGACTCTGCCTCCGCGGGGTGTCGGTTTCAGAGCTTCAGACTGAAATCATATTAAGGAATATGTAAGGAAGCATGTCTGACGCTTGATGGCGGTCAAGGTAATGCAAGTGTTTTTGATAAAAAAGCCGCTCAGGGGCGGCCTTAGGGAAAATGAATTAAGTAAAACCGAGCGGATGAGTAGACATCCGCTTTTGCAGAGTCGCTCAATCAGGAATTTAGTGCTACGACAATGCTTTCCGGCGGAATGATTGCAACGGCACGCATGCCGACATGCAGACCGTGATTGGCACGGGCGAAGCCGACGACAGTGAGTCCAGAGGGAAGCTGAATAGTACATTCTCCCCCACGTCCTTCACGTTCGCTGCGAAGAACAACTCCGACGATTTCGTTTTCACGCGAGGCACTGCCGGCAGGCAGATTGTCAGAGGAGATGCTGATGGCTGTCGCCTTGGTAAGGGCTAGCACCTGCATGCCTTCCCGAAGACCCAGAAGCTGTGCAGATTCCATGGTGACGGAAGCGCGGATGAAATGCGTGTCGTCAATTGACAAAATGAGTCGCACGAGCGCCGAACCGATCTTCATCTTTTCGATGCGGGCGGGAAACTGATTTCGCATGGAGGTGCGGAGCGTGCTCATGCCGATGTTGACTAAGCCGGGCGTTTCCTTTAAACGGAATCGCGCTAGAACCTCCGCTCGGGCCCGGGTAAGCTCATCGGCGATGTGAAGAACTTCCTCGCCCGTCGCGGTAAGGCGGGTACCGCCGCCCTTGCTGCCGCCGACAACTTTTTCGACAAGCGGACCTCCGGCAATATTTCCAAGAGTTTCAATAGCCTGCCAGGCTGCTTTATAGCTGACGCCCGCCCGGCGGGCGGCTTCAGAGATGGAACCGACATCGGCGATGCGGCGAAGGATATCAATACGCTTGTCGGCAAGCTCCGACATGTGAGTGGCAAGGATGGTCGGATCTGCCATTGTTTTGGCCATTGGCGAAGCTCCTGAGGCTTATTTCTTGCAAAAAAAGTCGATGCTCGTTATTCTTTCTTCGAATAGCGTGACCGCAACGCGCGAGCGGCCTTCGCTTCAAGCAAGCATAACATTATTGCCCGCTTTCTTTACTGTGGCCCTGACGACGAAAAACTCGGAGACTGTTCACATGAAAAAGATTATGGCTGCCCTGCTGATGGCAGGTGTGTCCGCTACTCTCCTTGCTGAAGACGTTCGCGTTGCCGTAGCCGCCAACTTCACGGCGCCTGTGAAGGAACTTGCCCCGCTTTATGAAAAGGCCACGGGCGACAAGCTCGTGCTCTCGTTCGGTGCGACGGGCGCCTTCTACGCACAGATCAAGAATGGCGCTCCGTTCGACATCCTTCTCGCCGCTGACGCCAAGACGCCCGCCAAGGCCGTCAAGGAAGGCTATGGTGTTGAAGGCTCCACTTTCACGTACGCCATCGGCAAGCTCGTACTGTGGTCTGCCGACCCGAAGCTGGTGAAGGATGAAAAGTCTCTTGACTCTGCCGATCTCAAGAAGCTTGCTGTTGCCGACCCGAAGCTTGCGCCTTACGGTGAAGCCGCTTATCAGACGATGGAAGCGCTCGGCAAGTTCGCCCAGCTCGAACCGAAGTTCGTCATCGGCGGCAATATCGGCAAGACCTTCCAGTTCGTGAAGAGTGAAAATGCTCAGGCTGGCTTCGTGGCGCTTTCTCAGTGCTTCAAGAACGGTGCCTTCACTTCCGGTTCCGGCTGGGTTGTTCCGCAGAAGTACTACGAGCCCATTCTTCAGGATGCCGTCCTGCTGAAGAGCTCCACCAACAAGGAAGCTGCTCAGCGCTTCCTCAACTATCTGAAGACGAGCGAAGACGCTTCCCGCATCCGTGCCGCTTACGGCTACGATACGGCTAAGTAAGGAGTTCCCGTGCTGACCCTGGCTGATCTTGGTCCGGTCTGGCTGAGCCTGAGGCTTGCTGCGGTTACAACCGTGGTGCTTCTCATTCTCGGCCTTCCGCTCGGTTGGTGGCTTTCTCAGAAAAAGAGTGCTTTATGCTCTCCGGTCAGCGCCATCGTGACGCTGCCTCTGGTGCTGCCGCCTTCCGTTCTCGGTTTCTACATCCTCGTTGCCCTGGGACCTCACGGTCCCATCGGACAGCTCACCGAAGCAATCGGTTGGGGGACGCTCAACTTCACATTCACGGGCCTGGTCATCGGTTCCGTGATCTATTCGCTGCCCTTCATGGTGCAGCCCGTCGTCACGGCCTTTGAGTCTATCGGGCCGCGGCCGATGGAGGTGGCGGCAACGCTTCAGTGCCGTCCCGTTGATGCGTTCTTTCACGTGGTGATGCCGCTCGCAAGGCACGGCATCATCACGGGCGCACTCATGACCTTCGCTCACACGATCGGTGAGTTCGGCGTCGTACTCATGATCGGCGGCAATATTCCCGATCAAACGCAGGTGGTGTCGACAGAAATTTACACGTATGTCGAAGCCATGGAATACAACAAGGCGCATATCCTCGCGGGCGGCATGCTCGTCTTCAGCTTCATCGTGCTGCTGACGCTTAACGTGCTCAACCGCCGCGCAGAAAGGGGCGGACGATGAGCGGTCGTGTTGAACTGAAATTGAAGCGCTCGACCGAGTTCAGTCTCGACGTCGCCTTCGATATTCCCAAAAAGGGCATTACCGTTCTTTTCGGCCCGTCCGGATGCGGAAAGACGACCGTGCTACGCTGCACGGCGGGTCTTGAGCGTGCTCAGGGACGAGTCCAGATCGGAGATCATGTCTGGCAGGACGATGCGTCCGGGATCTTTGTTCCCACCTATGAGCGCAAGCTTGGCTATGTGTTTCAGGAGGCTAGCCTTTTCCCTCATCTCAATGTCGAGGACAACCTCAACTTCGGACTGAAGCGCTCGAAGACCAAGGGCGGGGAAGGCCGTCTGGAAGAGGCAGTTGAGCTTCTCGGCATCGGGCATCTGCGTAATCGGCGTGTTCAGGAACTTTCCGGCGGCGAGCGTCAGCGCGTGGCCATTGCCCGAGCACTTGTTCTGACGCCTGACATCGTTCTGATGGATGAACCGCTGGCTGCGCTTGACTGGGCCAGAAAGCAGGAAATTCTGCCGTGGCTTGAACGTCTGCGCGATGAACTTTCTGTGCCGATGCTTTATGTGACGCATTCAGCTGATGAAATGGCTCGTCTGGCTGATCAGCTGGTCTGTTTTGAAAACGGCCGCATCGTGGCAGAGGGACCGTTGGAAGAAGTGCTTCTGAAGCGCTGGCCCGGAACAAAATCCGACGGTGCTTCCATCGTTCTTTCCGGCGTGGTTTCCGCGAGCGACGGAACCTGGCGCACGCTTCGCATTCAGTCTGAAGGCACAGTGCTTGAAGTTCCGAATCCCGGCCGTTCGGTCGGTGATGCTGTTCGCGTGCGCGTCATGGCTCGCGACGTTTCCGTAACGCTGGATAAACCGGGCCGCACGTCGATTCGAAATATTCTTCCCGCCACCGTTGAGTCTATCGACGAAACGGGAGAGGAAGCTAACGTAATGGTGCGTCTGAATGCCGGAGGAAATCGGATTCTGGCGCGCATCACCAGGCGCTCTCTGGCTGAGCTGGGACTTGAGCCTGGTACGGCCGTATATGCGCAGGTGAAGGCTGCGGCAGTCATCGTCTGATCTTATAGCCCGATCCCATTCTCGCAGAGGCGGTTTCCGAGGAAGCCGCCTTTTCGTTATTCAGATGCGTCGCCGCGCAGGCGCCTCAATTTGCATAATTGTCGGCTAAAAGCGGCCGCTTGGAGGAAGGCATTAAGGCACGGCAAGTGTCCTCAACAATCCTTCAAGTCGATTTGTCTTTCACCCGCAGGGACTGTAAAAATGACAGTGCGGATCAGTCGATCCGTCTAAAAATCAGATAAAAGGAGATTAATCGTGGCCTGTCACTTTCTGAAGCTGAGTGATTTTTCCGGGGACACTCTGCGTCATATTCTTGAACGCGCAAAGACCATCAAGAAGGGTCTTTACGCCGGCGAAAGATACGAACCTTTCAAGGGCAAGGTTCTTATCATGGTGTTCGAGAAGGCCAGCACGCGTACCCGAGTAAGCTTCGAAACGGGCTTCTATCAGCTCGGCGGCAACGTGATCAATCTCCAGAGCCAGGGTTCTCAGATCGGCCGCTCCGAATCCATTGCAGATACGGCTCGCGTGATCAGCCGCATGGGCGATCTCATCATGATGCGTACTTTCGGTCAGGACCGGCTTCTTGAAATGGCTAACAACAGCCGGGTGCCCGTGATCAACGGCCTGACGAATGAATATCATCCGGTCCAGATCCTTGCAGATATCGAAACCTATGAAGAACACTGCGGTCCGATTACCGGCAAGACGGTGGCATGGGTCGGCGATGCCAACAATATGTCTTACAGCTGGATTGAAGCGGCCAAGCTGCTCGGCTTCACGCTGAACTTCTCCGCGCCGAAGGGGTATGAACTCGATCCTGCTCTGACGCTGGCCGGCGATCATCTGAAGATTTTCGACGACCCGATCGAATGCTGCCGCGGTGCCGACCTGGTGACGACCGATGTCTGGACCTCGATGGGATACGAAGAAGAAAATGCCAAGCGCCGCGAGGCTTTCGCAAAGTGGCAGGTCAATGCCGAGTGCATGGCCGTCGCCAATCCCGGCGCGCTGTTTATGCATTGTCTGCCTGCGCACCGCGGTGAAGAAGTTACCGCGGATGTCATTGACGGTCCTCAGTCGGTAGTCTGGGACGAGGCGGAAAACCGCCTTCATGCTCAGAAGGCCATTATGGAATACTGTCTGCTCGGCAAAGTGGAATAACAGCATCGGGCCCTGAATGACAAAGCACCGGAACGACACGGTCGTCCGGGGCTTCAGCTATTTTCAGAGGGCCGCCCGTCAGGCACGGCCCGATATGAGAATCAGCAGCGCTTGGCGAGCTCGACAGCCTTGCCGATGTAGGTGGCGGGCGTGAGTTCCATCAGGCGGTCCTTGGCCTCAGCCGGGATTTCCAGATTTGCAATGAACGCACGCATCGTTTCAGGCGTGATGCCGTCCTTGCCGCGGGTCAGGGCCTTCAGCTGTTCATACGGATGCGGCACGCCGTAGCGGCGCATGACGGTCTGCACGGCTTCGGCAAGCACTTCCCAGGCATTGTCCAGGTCTTCGGCGATGCGCTGTTCGTTGACCTGAAGCTTTCCGAGGCCTCGGGTCAGGGCGTTGTAGCCGATAAAGCAGTAGCCGAAAGCAACGCCGAGGTTGCGAAGCACGGTCGAGTCAGTGAGGTCGCGCTGCCAGCGGGAAATCGGAAGCTTGCCGGCGAGATGACCGAGAACGGCATTGGCGAGGCCGAGATTGCCTTCAGAATTTTCAAAGTCGATCGGGTTCACCTTGTGCGGCATTGTCGAGGAACCGACTTCTCCTTCCTTGAGCTTCTGCTTGAAGAAGTGCATGGAGATGTAGCCCCAGACGTCGCGGTCGAAGTCGATCAGGATCGTGTTGGCGCGTTCGATTTCATGGAAGAGCTCGGCCATGTAGTCATGCGGCTCGATCTGAATCGTATGGGTATTGAAAGTCACGCCGAGGCGTTCTTCAACGACCTTCTTCGAGAAGGCTTCCCAGTCGTGTTCCGGATAGGCGATGAGATGAGCGTTGTAGTTGCCGACAGCGCCGTTCATCTTTGCGTAGATCTTCACGCCGCGGATGGCTTCGATCACTCGGGCAAGACGGACTGCGACGTTGGCAAACTCCTTGCCGACAGTCGTCGGGGAGGCCGTCTGACCGTGCGTGCGGGAGAGCATCGGGATTTCAGCCCACTGGTGAGCGAAGCCGGCGATCGTGGCATGGATCTTTTCAAGGTAAGCCACGAGTTCTTCGCGGCCGCGCTTGAGCATAAGGGCGTGGCTCGTGTTGTTGATGTCTTCCGAGGTGCAGGCGAAGTGCACGAATTCAGCGGCGGACTTCAGTTCGTCATCATGGGCCACCTGCCCCTTGATCCAGTATTCGACGGCCTTGACGTCATGATTGGTCGTCTTTTCGATTTCCTTGATGGCTTCGCAGTCGGCAATCGAGAAGTTGTCGGCAAGACCGCGCAGGAAAGTCTTACCGTGGTCGCTCAGATGGGGCAGCTCGGCAAAACCCGCCTCGGAAAGGCTGATGAGCCATTCCACTTCGACGCGCACTCGAGCGTTCATGAAAGCGCACTCGGAGAAGATGTCGCGCAGAACATCGGTCTGGCGGGCATAACGGCCGTCAATCGGAGAAAGGGCGGTAAGGGGATTGAGTTCCATTTCGGATGACCTCGGCAGAAAGGATAAAAAACGGCGCCTCCTGCGCGTCAGACAGTCGGGCTTCGGAATAAAGCAGGCGGAGGAGGCAAAAGGCAATCCTTATATTTTATCAGGCATCGAAGGACGGTTTGCTGCAGCATCTTGGTTTTTTGAACGAAGTCCGGAGACGCCTTCGGTACGGAGAGTTCGGAATAACATCGCGTTTTTATAAGTCGACTTAATAAAAATGACAGTCTTCAGAGGACAGAACAAGGTATCTTGCCTCGAAGGATGTCAAAGTCTGCAATCTGCAAAGGCTTCGTAAGGAAACGTCAAGGTTTCTGTGTTAGAAAGAAGGGTAAGGATTTGATATACATGAAAATCCTGTATGGACTGAATGAACGCTGTCCGTCATGGACTGTTACAGCCCTTTTCACAGTCTGTGCTGGCGGAACGCTATAGTGGTCACACCGCAGCGAAGAGTGCTGCAATCGCACAGTTTTACGGTGTTCCTCGATGATTTGAGAGAGTGCCGAAGGAGTGATAAAGATGAATAAGACGAACAGAATCCTTGCCACGGTCGCGGCAGTCGGTGCACTCGCCTTCGGCGGTCTTGCAGCTGCCGCACCTGCTCCGGAAGCCGCTCCGCAGGTGCCTCCCTGCATGCAGGCGCCGCACCATCAGCCGCAGAACCGAATTGCGCTTCGTTATGAGGCTCTTGAACGCATGCTGACGCTCAAGGAAGATCAGGTTTCGGCATGGAAGGCTTATGTTGATGCCCGAGTCGCTCTCGGTCAGCCCGGCAAGGCATATGACAAGCCTGCCGTCGATACTCAGGATCGTCTTGAACGCCGAGCCGAACGTGCCGAAGCCCGTGCCGCTCAGATCCGCACTGTTGCGCAGTCCCGTGCCGAACTTCTGAAGGTTCTGACGCCGGAACAGAAGTTCGTGATGGAAAAATTCGAGTTCCAGCATCAGGGTGTCCGCCGTCATGCCAATCCTCATCACGGCATGATGCAGGGGCCGGGCTGCGGCGGCGTGCCGCCTCACGGTGTCCCTTGTCCGAATACGGAATGCCCGGTGAGAAAGTAACGGAACAGTCATTCTGAATCGCTAGGCCCGGTGCCGTCAGGCATCGGGCTTTCGCGTAGAATGGACTACAGCGCGTTGGGGGTACCGTCAGGACTGTCGGTTGAGAAACACCCTTCGCACCGGATCAGGTTAGGACCTGCGTCGGGAAACGCCGCTTCACATCAGGGCTTGCTCGAGCCCCATTCATTCTCGCGCCATTTCTCTTCGCCGGTCGCGCCTGTCTCACTTTTGGGAGCGCGATCATGCAGAACTACTTCTATTCCGACCCCGAACTCAAGCCGTCAGGAGAGCGGACCTACGTCATCAGCGAAGCCGGTGAAAAAGTTCCGCTGCGCCGTATTGCTCTGACCGATACGCCGGCTTGTTTCGGCGGCGGCAAAAACCCCGACTTCTTCATTCCGGATCTGACAGGCGCTTATTGCGCGGAAGGTGCCGGCGCCGAGGTTTCGCTTCCCCGGCGGGTACGTCCGGCGCCGGGCAGTCCTACGCAGCTCGCAGCTGCGCGCGCCGGTGAGGTGACGCCGGAAATGTCCTATGCCGCGGCTCGCGAGAACGCCGGTTTTGAGGCATTTGTCAGTTCACTCGAAGCCACAGGCAACCGGCCTCTTCAAGAGAAGCTTGCCCCCTGGCTTGAGCGTTATGAACCCTGGACCGGCGAGCGGGTGAGGCTGCGCGTGGCCGCACGTCAGGCCGTGATTCCTGCGGCATTTACTCACCCTGAGCTTGAGCCGACAATTATCGGACGTCATTTCACCACCAAGGTGAATGCCAATATCGGCACTTCGGCTTCGTCGAAGGATTGGCATGAAGAGGGACGAAAACTGCAGGAAGCGCTCGCCCGAGGCGCAGATACCGTGATGGATCTGTCAACAGGCCGCGCCGTCATTGAGACGCGTGAAATGATTCTTCGCGGTTCTCCCGTGCCGGTCGGCACCGTGCCGCTGTATGAAACGCTTGAGCGTGCCGGCGGCGATCCTCTTGCCATGTCCTGGGAAATCTTCCGAGACGTCATGGAAGCTCAGGCGAAAGCGGGTGTCGACTATATGACGATTCACGCCGGTCTCTTGCTGGATCATGTTGAACTGACGCGAGGGCGCATGACCGGGATCGTTTCCCGAGGTGGCGGCATGATGGCCCGATGGATGAAGGAATACGGGCGGGAAAACTTTCTGTACGAACATTTCGATGAGATTCTGGATATCGCAGCTCATTACGATGTGACGCTGTCGCTCGGAGACGGGCTGCGATCCGGTTCGCTTTTCGACGGCAACGACCGCGCACAGTTCGCCGAACTCAAGACCCTCGGAGAACTCAACCGAAAAGCAGGCAGGCGCAATGTTCAGGTCATGATCGAGGGCCCCGGGCATATTCCGCTTCCGGGCATTGAACTTAATCAGGTCAATGAGCGCGAGTGGTGCGATGATGCGCCGTTTTATACGCTCGGGCCGCTGGTGTCCGACATCGGTGCCGGCTATGACCACATTACAGCCGCCATCGGCGGCGCCATCATCGGCGCGGCCGGTACTGCGATGCTCTGCTACGTCACTCCGAAGGAGCATCTCGGTCTGCCGGATGCCTCCGATGTCAGGGAGGGAATGGCGGCATTCAGACTTGCCGCTCACGCTGCCGATATCGCCCGAGGTATTCCCGGGGCCGTGCTTCGCGATCATCTGATGAGTTCGGCTCGGTTCGAATTCCGCTGGCAGGATCAGTTCGCGCTGTCGCTGGACCCCGCCAGAGCTCGGGCATTTCATGACGAAACTCTGCCGGGAGCGGCCGCGCAGAAGGCGCATTTCTGCAGTATGTGCGGACCGAAGTTCTGTCCGATGAAGCTTGCCCACGAGCTTTTTAAGGACTGAGGTTCCGACACTGAAAATGCACAAAAGCCGGCGAAACGAAGCCGGCTTTTGTGTCTGCGGTGAATCATGCGGGATTGTCGGACTGAGCTCTGCGTCGGGATTTTCTCGGCCTGCAGGGCGCCTCGATGGGACTGACGCCAGGCTTTCTTCTGGCCAGCTCGTAGAGAATGCTGATCGGCGCCGTGTTGCCGAGCCTTTTCATGATGTGTGCGCGGTGGACTTCCACTGTTCTCTGGGAGAGGAAGAGCTTGTCGGCGATTTCGGTGTTCTTGAGGCCCTGACAAAGCAGATCGAAAATCTGGGCTTCACGTCGCGAGAAAGTACTGAGTTTTTCCCGAATCAGTGCCTTCTGATGCTCAAGACGCGACAGTTCAAGTGCCAGATGGACTTTTTTGACAAGTTCGTCGGGATCGACGGGTTTTTCGAGGAAGCAGACGGCACCGTTTTCCATGGCCTCGACAGCCATGCGGATAGTTCCGTGTCCCGAGAGGACGATGACGCGGATGGGACTTCCGGCTTCGCGGAGCTTGGTCTGGACATCGCGGCCGCTCATGCCCTGCATGGTCATGTCGACAACGAGGCAGCCGGGCTGTGCCGGATTGACCGAACTGAAGAATTCTTCGCCCGAGGAAAATGTTTCGGCATTGAGACTGTGCGTGGCGAGTGCAAACCGGATGGAATAACGGACGTCGTCATCATCCACCACCCAGACCGGCAGGTCGGCGGGAACTTCTGGAGTTGCTTCAGTGAGTGCCATAAAAAAGCGAGGGAATGCTTGCAGCGCTATGATGCCTTCATCAGGCGGCAGAGGACGGTGATCGGACGCTGCCTCCGAACCGCCATTCGGTAATCCTACCAAAAGCTGGAGAAGTTGGCCTGAAAGGCGTCGATCCCTGTAAGGGCCAGTTCCGAGGCGTTTCACGCTTATAGACAATTACGCGATGATTAAGAGCGATCGACCGTTATATGACGATACGCCTTCAGATGGGGCTCCGGTAAGCCCGGCGCCGGCAGATGAAGCTCTGAAGGCGCTGGTGCAGCGGCGGCCGTCGGAACTGCGCATGGGCACCTGCGGTTGGGCCTCGCCGGGGTGGAGAGGCATTGTTTATGCCAGATCCAGCGGCTCCGGTGCTCTGAGGGGACCGGAGGGACTGGCGGCTTATGCTCGTTTTCCGCTGATGAATACGGTCTCTCTGGAGCGCAACTTCAGGGAACCCTATAGGCTGACGGATTTTCAGCGTTTTGCCGCCGCTGTGCCTGAGAGTTTTCGTTTCGCCGTGCCGCTGCCGGCGTTCGTGACAGATCCGTTTCTGCGTGATAGGGCGGGGAGGCCTCAGTCGGACAATCCGAGGTTTCTCGATACGGCGGCTGCCGCGGATGCTCTCTCGCTGGCCGTTCGGGGACTCGGAGCTAAATGCGGTCCCGTTCTTCTCGAGTTCGCGCCGTTTTCCAGACAGATGACGGCTGATTCCGAAGCACTGCAGCGGACAGTCGGCCGGTTGGAAGAATTCATGGCAGCGCTTCAGGACAGAAATCTGTCCGGCGCGGTGCTCGGGGCTGAACTCAGAACTCCCTCGATGCTGACGCCACGGTTTGTCGCAGCGCTAGGACGCGTCGGGATTCGGCTCGTGATGGGACTCCATCCGATGATGCCGGGCGCATTAAGACAGAGCAGAGCCATTCGGCACTGCGAGGATCCGATGGATGAAAA
Source organism: Sutterella sp. (assembly GCA_017936545.1). Lineage (GTDB taxonomy): Bacteria > Pseudomonadota > Gammaproteobacteria > Burkholderiales > Burkholderiaceae_F > Sutterella. The sequence continues at coordinate 50,161 of JAGBFJ010000054.1, read as the reverse complement.
TCCCGACTGGCGTTTTTCAGGTCCGCTGATTGTGCGCTGGAGCCGTTCTCCTTCGCTGGCTCATGCCGTGAAAGTGTCGGGGGATGCCATGCCGGCAAGCGATCCTGCAACTCGCGCCGTCATTGCCTCGCTGATCGTGAGAGCGCAGAAAAGCCGAATGCCCGCCTGGATTCTGGCGGGCAATCGTGCAGAGGGCAGTGCGCCGGGGACGCTGAGAGCTGTTCTGGAGTCGGCCGTCAGGCAGGGCCGGGACTGCCGCTGAAGACGCTGTTACCAGCGAACAAGGGGCAGGTGCTCGTCGCTGCCCTGACCGATGTCGTTGTAGTCGACGGGTTTGTCGGGAGTGCCTACAAGAACGAAGCACAGAATGGCTTCTCCAGCGGGATCATACAGACCGTCCGGTGCTTCGAAGTCTTTGGCGGAAACCGTTTTCGCAGCAAAGCCCTGTGCGTGCAGTCCGAGGAGCAGATTCATAAGAGAGGCGCCGGCTGTGAGCTTGCGCTCCGTCTCGTCGCGCTCGCTGCGTTCCGGGCTGATGTCGGTTTCGATCAGTGCGAGGAGCATCGGTCCCTTGAGGGCCTTGCTTCGGGCTTTGGCGCGTGCTGCTTCGTCGGCGTCAGCCGGAAGAGCAGCTTCAAAAAGCGAGGCGAGGCGGTCGCGTGACGCAACTTCCGCCCAGCGGAAGGGAAGATTTTCCCCGTGGCAGGGAACATGACAGGCAGCGGAAACCGCCAGCCGTAGTGCGCCGACGTCCGGCGCGGGAATCGTCTGATGCTTCGGGCCGAGAGAATGGCGGGAAAAGACGAGTCTGAAGAAGCTTTCGTCCATGATTGTCAAGCCTTGAATGAAAATGGCATCGCGAGTTCGGCGGACTTCGGCCGAATGGGCGAGGCGGAACGAGCTTATTGTATGGTAGCCTCCAAAGTTGAGCAAAAGGAGGCGTCATGCGAGAGCTTTGGGATATTTCTCCGGCGGTAGGAGCCCGATCGCCGGTTTTTCCGGGAGATACGCCGTTTCAGGTACTGTGGAACGAGCGAATCAATGACGGCGGTGTGGCCAATATTTCAACCGTGCATATGTCGCCGCATACCGGCGCGCACGTGGACGCACCGATGCATCTCGACGGAGGCGCAGTGGACGTGGCGGGACTGCGTCTGGAGCGCTTTATCGGCCGTTGCCGAGTCATCGATCTTTCGGACAATCAGACTAGCGATCCCGTCACCCCCGAGGAGCTTGCCTGCGCCTGCTTTTATGAGCGTGTTCTCATTAAGACAAGAAAAGAACTGCCGACGGTATGGACGGATGATTTCCGGGCAGTATCGCCGGCCGCTGTGCGGTTTCTGAAAGAGTCGGGCGTCGTGCTGATCGGTCTGGATACGCCGAGCATTGACCCGTCCGACAGCGAACTGCTTCCCGCCCATCGAATTGCCCTCTCAAACGGCATTTCCATTATTGAAAATCTTGATCTGACTGCCATCAGAGCGGGTGAATACGAACTGATCGCTCTGCCTCTGAGACTCTCCGGGGTTGAAGCCAGTCCCGTGAGGGCGGTGCTTCGAACGATGGCCCACCGCTGATCCGAACCGACTATGACGAAACTTGTTTATGAACAGCCCCTGCGTATCCGCTGGAGCCACTGCGATGCCGCAGGCATCGTCTACCATCCTCACTATTTCACGATTCTCAACAATGTGATGGAGGATTTTTTCAGGAACTGCGTGGGTCTGAGTTACGAAAAGAGCCTTCAGAGCGGAATCGGATTTCCGATTGCAGGGATCAGATGCGACTTCTGCGCACCGAGCCGGGTCGGCGACGACTGCATCGTCCGACTCTGGATTGAAGCGATGGGAAAAACATCCGTGAGATTTGCCATGACGATCTTTTCGGGAAATGAATGCCGTCTGCAGTGCATTGAGACGGCAGTCTGTGCCGAACGCCAGGGCAAGGGCATCGGAAAATGCGAGATCCCGGCCGATCTGCGTGAGAAGCTGGCTCTGTACATGCCTGAACAGCCGCCGCTGGAACTGAGGGCCTGATCGGCGGCTTCAGAGTTCCCGAAGCTCGGCTTTCGGGGTCCAAAGCGTGCGAAGCACCGCTTCGCGCGCTTTTGTTCTGCCTGTTGCGTAGAACTCTTCGGTTCCGGCTCTGTCGGACATGCTCAGAAGCGAAGCCTGTTCGAGACGCCGCCGAAGCTCTCGCGCGACTGCAGGCGCCGGATCGATGAGCGTGACGCCGGGGCCTGCCGCGTCGGAGATCGCCTGCATGAGAAACGGATAGTGCGTGCAGCCGAGAACCAGCGTATCCGCGCCGGCAGCTGTCAGAGGCCGGACAAATCGAGACACAAGCTCGGCGGTCTTGGGAGTTCGGAATTCTCCGGCTTCCACGCAATCCATCAGCCCCGGACACGGACGGTCTATGACGGTGATGTCATCCGGAATACGGGAACGAAGATGCTGATATTTGCTGCTGCGCAGGGTTTTGGTCGTGGCGAGCACGCCGACGGTCTTTGTTCGGGTAATGCGCGCAGCAGGGAGCAGCGCCGGTTCGATGCCGACAATCGGAAAACGGAATTTCCCGCGCAGCCTGGCTGCGCAGACCGCCGTAGCGGTATTGCAGGCGATGACGATTGCCTTCACATGCGCCTGAACAAGAAAGTCGACGACAGCATCCGTGCGGGCATTGATGAAGTCGTCAGTTTGATCGCCCCACGGTGCAAAGCCGCAGTCGCAGGCGTAAATGATGTTTTCGGAAGGCAGTTCCCGTCGAACGGCCCGGGCGACGGAAAGTCCTCCGAATCCGGAATCCAGAATGCCGACCGGCTGAGAACAGCTCATGACGCTTTCCCCTTTTTCTTTTTCCACTGAACTTCGCCCATCAGGATGCCGCCCACAATCAGCGCGCCTCCGAGCATGCCTGCCGCTCCGAGATCTTCCCCTGCAAACCATCCGATGATCGCGCAGAAAACACTTTCCATGGCGAAGATCACGGCTGCTCGTCCCGCAGGCACATAGCGCTGCGCCCAGGAAAGCAGAACCTGCACGCAGCCGACAATGACAGCAAGCCATGAGACAGAAAAAATCACCGTTCGATTGAGGACGGTGTCCTTCAGAGGCAGCCCTGCGGCATCGGCCGCGATCAGACCGACCGCGGCAAAAACGGTGACGCTTGCCAGCTGAGTAAAAGCAAGCTGTCTGGCCTGCGTGCCCGGCGCGAAACGGCCGACCACCATGATTTCAAGCGCGGACAGGAAAGCCGACAGAATGGTCATCCATTCCCCTGCATTGTTGGAAAAGCTGAGCGTAAAGGGATTTGCCAGAAGAACCAGTCCGCTGAAGGCCATGGCAACACCCAGAAAAGCACCGAGTGACGGAGGCTTGCCGTAGACAACCCAGACCAGAAGAGGGGTTATCGGAACGTAGAGTGCCGTCAGAAAGCCCGAGACAGAGCTTTCCAGCGTCATGAGGCCTGCTGCGTTGAGGGCATATGACAGATAGATAATGAGACCGCAGACCGCTCCCGCCTTCCAGGTTCGAGGCGGAATGCTGCCTATCCGTCCCCGAAGAAGCAGGGCAACGATCACGGCACCCAGCGCGAACCGCAGCATCACGAGCGTAAGCGGATTGGTGTACTCAAGCGCGCTGGCTACCGTGATGAAGGAACTGCCCCAGAAAAACGTTGCGAGGAGCAGTGCCATCACCGGAAGTCCCGTCGTATGTCGTGAAAGAAATTCCTGAAGCATGGGAAAGCAAAACTGCCGGAGCCTTGAAGCTTCGGCAGCGGTTTAGGTCTGTCTCTGAGACTCAGCGAATGTGTTCGGCCCACAGCGCCTCATTGACGCCGACAGTGACGGCACCGTCCGGGAAGACGATAACGGGACGCTTTATAAGACCGGGTTCGTCCAGCATCAGATCCCGCATGCCCTGAGGGTTGTCTTTTACCCGCAGACGTGTTTCTTCGTCAACTTTGCGCCAGAGCAGGCCTTTGCGGTTGAGAAGAACGTCGGCGGGCACTTTGGCGAGCCATGAATCGAGAGTTTCTGCTGTCAGCCCTTCCTTGCGGAAGTTGTGAAAGACCGTTTCAGCGTTCTGCTCGCGAAACCAGGCAATGCCTTTTTTCACGGAGCCGCAGGTCGGAATGCCGTAAATATCAATCATGGATAAATCCTTGTTTTCAGGCGGCGGCACGGCCGAGGCGGTCATTGACGGCCGCCCATGCAGGAGCCTGAGGCGGGAGTTCGATAAGAATCCGCTTGGCGCCTGCCCGGTCGAGCAGATGCAGGTTTTCGTAAAGCGAAGCACCGTAGTCATGCAGGTTTTCAGGCGCTTCAACGGCAAGCATCGGGGCGGCGTCCAGAGCTCGCAGTACGGCGGCTGAAGCCATGATGGCAATCTCCGCCGTCCCGAGCTCGGCCGCTCGGGCGGGAAGAACTTCCGCGGTACAGAGCTCAAGCTTGGTTCGGGGCGCATAGTGGCTCTTCAGCCGTCCGGATGCGCGAGGTGCATTGCTGCCGGCGTCGGGCACTGCAAAGCCGAGTGTTTCTTCAATCATTTCCCGGGTGATGACGCCGTGGCGAAGCACCGTGGGATGACCATCCGACAGATTGAGCATCGTGGACTCGATGCCGAACTCACAGGGTCCTCCGTCGAGAATCATGTCGAGCTTCCCTTCCGGCTTGACGCCGAGATCATCGGCGACATGCTGAGCCGTGGACGGACTGATTCGTCCGAACGTGTTGCAGGAGGGAGCGGTAAGTCCCCGTTGGGTCGGCCCGGCAAATGCGGCGATGAGCGCATGAGCCCACGGGTGGGAGGGGCAGCGAAGCGCAACGGTATACTGGCCGCCCGTAACCCAAAGCCCGCAGCGGGCTTTTTTCTTCAGCACCATTGTGAGCGGACCGGGCCAGTATTTTCTGGCAAGCGTCCATGCTTCGGGAGGGACGTCCTCGGCCCACTGAGAAATGGCTTCGGGTCCGGCGACATGGACGATGAGCGGATGATCGGCAGGTCTGCCCTTCGCGGCATAGGTTGCCATGACGGCGGCTTCGTTGTCAGCGTCAGCGGCCAGGCCGTAAACGGTTTCGGTCGGCATGGCAACCAGGCCGCCCGATTCAAGAACTCGGACGGCACGGTCGATCAGCGCGCTGTCGACAGGAGGCGTGGTCATCAGACGGGCTCCGGAAGGTGAAGAATGCGCGCAGCTTCGCATGCACGGGCCATGGCCTCGTCGGCCGTACGGCCGACAACCGTGACGTGGCCCATTTTTCGGGCGCGTCTGGCTTCCGCCTTGCCGTAGATATGCAGTTTGGCTCCCGGAACGGCGGTGACGCCGGCCCAGTCGGGTTCACGGCGTACGCCGTTTTCGTCAAACCACTCATCCCCGAGAATGTTGAGCATCACCGCAAAACTATGCTGGGCGGTGTCTCCGAGGGGCAGTCCAGCCATCGTGCGGACCTGCTGTTCATACTGACTCGTGACGCAGGCGTCGATCGTCGCATGACCAGAGTTGTGAGGACGGGGAGCCAGCTCATTGACGAGAAGCGAACCGTCTTCAAGCACGAAAAATTCCACGCAGAGAACGCCGACGTAGCTGAGAGCCGTTGCAATCCGGGCCGCATAGGCGCGGGCTCGGGCTGCCGTCTCTTCATCAATTCGGGCGGGCAGGACCGAAACGGCAAGAATGCCGTTTCGGTGGAAGTTTTCGGAGACCGGGAAGGTTGCTGTTTCGCCCTGCGCATTGCGGGCGACAATCACCGAGACTTCCAGTCTGAGAGCAAGCCGTTTTTCCAGCACGCATTCCACGCCGCCGAAATCACGGAAAGCCTGACGAACTTCTTCAATGGTCGAGACGCGGGCCTGACCTTTGCCGTCGTAGCCAAGACGGGCTGTCTTCAGGATGCCCGGAAGCAGTGCGGCATCAAGTGTATCGATATCGGATTCGGTACGAACCGCGGCGTTGGGAGCCACGGGAACGCCGGCGACGGCGCTGATGAAGTGCTTTTCATCATTGCGGTCCTGAGTGACCGCCACTGCGGAGGACGGCGGAGCGACGCGGAGACCGGCGTTTTCCAGAAAAGCGAGGGCCGGCGCAGGGACGTTTTCAAATTCTGTCGTCACGGCCGAGACTTTGCCGGCAAGCTCGGCAAGCGCGGCTTCGTCGGTGTACTTGGCGGCGATCTGTTCGCGGGAGACCTCACCGGCGGGCGAGGAAGCGCCCGGTTCGAGCACGGCCACGTGATAGCCCATCGTTGCTGCGGCCTGAGCAAACATGCGGCCGAGCTGGCCGCCGCCCATCAGACCGAGGGTCGAGCCGGGAAGAAGAACGGTTGCGCTGTCAGTCATGGGCATACCTCAGAGGGGAAGTTCCATGGCGCGGGCCTTGGCGTTCTGCGCGGCGCGGAATTCGGTGAGGCGGTTTGCAAGGTCGGCATCCGTCGTCGAGAGAATCTGGACGGCATAGAGTGCGGCGTTGGCGGCACCCGCTTCACCGATGGCGAACGTCGCGACGGGAACGCCCTTGGGCATTTGGACGATGGAATAGAGGCTGTCCTGACCGCGAAGGTACTTCGAGGGGACAGGAACGCCGCAGACGGGAAGCGTGCATTTGGCGGCGATCATACCGGGGAGATGAGCGGCACCTCCCGCACCGGCGATGATAACGCGAATGCCGCGGCCGCGAGCCGTTTCGGCGTATTCAAACATCTCGTCGGGCATGCGGTGGGCACTGACGACGCGGGCTTCAAAAGGAATGCCGAAGGCCTTGAGCATCTCGGCGGCGTTTTTCATCACTTCCCAGTCGGAGTTGCTGCCCATTACGATGCCGACAACGGGCTTCACGGCTTCAGTCATTGGAATACCTCGAAAAAAGAGTAAGAAAAGAAAGATAAAAGGTCAGTGCTCTCGGGGAAAAACACTGGCCTGCCTGCTCTCGAACAGATCAGTATAGACAAAAGGACCGGCAGGCGCATACGGCCGTCGGTCCTTTGATCGGAGCGTCTGACGCAAATTACGGTTCGATATCCGTGTCGGCCAGACGGCGAAGCGCTTCGCGGTACTTCTGAGACGTCTTTTCAATGACGTCTTCAGGAACCTTCGGAGCAGGCGGGGTCTTGTTCCAGGGCTGGGTTTCGAGCCAGTCGCGGATGAACTGCTTGTCGAAGCTAGGAGGCGAAACACCGACCGTGTACTGGTCGGCAGGCCAGAAGCGGCTCGAGTCAGGCGTGCAGACTTCGTCCATCAGACGAATCTGGCCGTTGGTGTCGATGCCGAATTCGAACTTCGTATCGGCGATGATGATGCCCTTCGTAGCAGCATATTCGGACGCGCGGCGATAGAGCTCAAGCGTCGCATTCTTGAGCGTCGTGGCGATTTCTTCGCCGTAGAGCTCGACAACGCGTTCGAAGGAGACGTTTTCGTCGTGCGTGCCGACTTCAGCCTTGGCTGCCGGCGTGAAGATCGGTTCGGGAAGCTTCTGACCCATCTTGAGACCGGCAGGGAGCTTGATGCCGCAGACGGAGCCCGTCTGGCAGTAGTCCTTCCAGCCGCCGCCGATCAGATAGCCGCGGGCAACGCATTCGACGAGGATGGGCTTGAGCTTCATCGCAACGACGGCACGGCCGCGAACGAGCGGGATTTCTTCCGGCGTAACGACGGATTCGGGATCGATGCCGGTGAGGTGATTCGGAAGCACGCCTTCGAGCTCCTTGAACCAGAAGTCCGTAATGGCGGTAAGAACCTTGCCCTTGCCCGGAATGGGATCGCCGAGGATGACGTCGAAGGCGGAAATGCGGTCGCTGGCGACAATCAGAAGCTTGTCGTCGCCGACGGCGAACGTATCACGCACCTTGCCCGAATAAACCTTCGGCAGAGAGGTGATGTTGATCTGGGAAAGACCAGCCATGGTTATATCTCCGTTGAGAGAGCGTTAACCGGGATAGTTAACTGAAAAACTGTGACCGTATTCTAAAGCCGCCTGACGGGGCTGAAGTCAAAAAGCTCTAGTAATTTTGCAAAGGTGAGGGTGCGCTTGATCAGCCCGCGATCATGTGCCAGATTGCGGGAAGCGCAATAAGGGCCCATGTCGTGCAGAGGATGACGATTGCGATGAAGACGGCGGCACTCCCGAGGTCTTTGGCACGGCCGCTGAGCGGATGAATTTCGGGCCCGATGCGATCGACCACGGCTTCCAGGCCGGAGTTGAGAATTTCAACGAGCATCAGAAGAAGCACGGAACCGATCAGGAGCACAGTTTCGACGGCAGGCAGACGAAGAAGCAGGGCGGCTGGAATCAGGACGGCGGCGAGCAGGACTTCTTCTCGGAAGGCGGCCTCGTGACGGTAGGCGGCGGCAAAGCCTTTCATCGAATAGCGTGTGGCGTTGATGAGGCGCTGAAGACCTTTTTTGCCCTTGAGGGCCGAAGCATCGTTTGCAGACATATTAATCCGTTCATCAGACGAAAACGCGTTCGTCACCGAGGGGACGAACGCGTCTGAGGAAGTGTGTCAGATCATCAGTGCGTATCAGAGCACGTTCTGACGCAGCGTGCCGTCGGCATAACGGGCGGCAACCACGCTGAGCGGAAGAGCCTTGATGCGGGCACCCTGACCTTCGCAGCCGAACTCGAGGTAACGCTGTTTGCAGAGCTCGGTGGCTGCCTTGCGGGCGACCTTGAGGAAGTCGCGCGGGTCAAACTTCGAGGGGTTTTCGAAGAGGTACTGGCGGACAGCGGCCGTCATCGCGAGGCGGATGTCGGTGTCGATGTTCACCTTGCGCACGCCGTGCTGGATGGCCTTCTGGATTTCTTCGACCGGAACGCCGTAGGTTTCGCGCATGTCGCCGCCGAACTGACGGATAGTGGCGAGATATTCCTGCGGAACGGACGAGGAGCCGTGCATCACGAGATGCGTGTTCGGCAGACGCTCGTGAATTTCCTTCACTCGCTGGATGGAAAGGGTTTCGCCGGTGGGCTTGCGGGAGAACTTGTAGGCGCCGTGAGACGTGCCGATGGCGATGGCCAGTGCGTCGAGCTGAGTGGCCTTCACGAAGTCGGCGGCCTGGTCGGGGTCGGTCAGAAGCTGTTCACGGGTCATCGTGGCATCGGTGCCGTGACCGTCTTCCTTGTCGCCGCGCATCGTTTCAAGGGAACCGAGGCAGCCGAGCTCGCCTTCGACGGAAACGCCGATGCAGTGAGCCATTTCCACGACTCGGCGCGTGACATCCACGTTGTATTCGTAAGAGGAGATCGTCTTGCCGTCACTCATGAGTGAACCGTCCATCATGACGGACGTAAAGCCCATGCGGATGGCGCCCTGGCAGACGGACGGGCTCTGGCCGTGGTCCTGGTGCATGCAGACGGGCACGTCGGGATAGGCTTCAACGGCGGCGGAGATCAGGTGGCGAAGGAACTGTTCGCCGGCGTACTTGCGGGCACCGGCGGAGGCCTGCATGATCACGGGGGCTCCGACCTCACTGGCGGCAGCCATGATGGCCTGAACCTGTTCGAGGTTGTTGACATTGAAGGCGGGAACGCCGTAGCCGTTTTCGGCGGCATGATCGAGCAGCTGACGCATGGATACGAGTGCCATGACGATGAACTCCGAAGCTGAAGGAAGAAATAGGAATAGGCGCGGGCGCCGATGCGGCCGCGCTGAATACAGACAGGTCACCCAAATTTTAGACGAGTCCTCACGAGAAAGGTGACTGCTTCGCCGGACTCGGGCGCCTTTGCCGTCCAAGCCGTGAAAAAGAGTGTAACTGCCTGTTCGCTCAGCTCTGGAGCAGGGTCGGATTGGCGGCAAACTGCTTCTTGATGCCTTTCAGAATGGCTTCTGCGATTTTCTGCTGGTGCCGTCTGTTGACGAGAAGCTTCTCTTCTTCAGGATTCGAGATGAATGCGGTTTCGACCAGAATTGAGGGAATTCCCTGCCCCTTGAGAACGGCGAAGCCTGCCTGTTCGACCTGATTCTTGTGGAGTCGGTTGACGGTCTTCATTTCACGGAGCACCGCCGCGCCGAGGCCGAGGCTGTAGCTGATGGTCCAGTTTTTCGTCATGTCGGCGATGATCGGTTGGACCTGCTTGTCAACCGTCGCAATGTTGACGCCGCCGATGAGGTCTGACTGATTCTGATTCTGGGCAAGCCATTTGGCTGTGGCGGACGTGGCTCCCTTCTCGGAAAGCGCAAAAACACTTGAGCCTCTGGCGCTGGACTTGATCCAGGCGTCAGCGTGGATGCTGACAAGGAGGTGCGCTTTGGCCCGGCGGGCAATATTGACGCGCGCGCCGAGACTCACAAAATGATCGCTCTTGCGTGTCATGATGGCCCTCATGCCGGGCTCTGCATTGATGAGCGCGGCGAGACGCCGTCCGATTTCAAGAACAACGGTCTTTTCCTGATTCTTTCGTCGGCCGATGGCGCCGGGATCCTCGCCTCCGTGACCGGGGTCGACGACCACAATAAGCTTGCCGTCGTTTTTTTTGCTTGAGCTTCGAACGGGCGGCTTGCCTTTTCCCGGAGATTTCGATGCGGCAGCGGGAGGCTCGCTCTTCACGGACGGCTGCTTCTCGGATTTGTCACTTCGTCCGAGTCCTGCAAGCATGGAGCCGAGAGGGTCGTCCTTTTCGTTCGGCATCGGCGCTGCTTCGGGTTCCTTCTCGTCAGCGCCTTCGAGCAGCCGGCCGACCTCATCGACAGGATGCGCAGGATAAATATCGAAAACAAGACGATATTTATAGTTGGCATAAGGCTTAAGCTGAAAGACTTCAGGCCTGACGTCTGTTTTGAGGTCCATGACCAGACGAACCGTATCCGGCTGGTATTGACCGATGCGCATTGCCGCAATGTAGGGATCTTCGGCTTTGACGGCGGCAATTTGCTTTTGCAGAGCAGGCGTCAGCTCCAGCCCCTTGATATCAACGACCAGCCGGAGAGGGTGCGATGAACGCACGAAGAAATATTTGAAGTTGAGCGGTGTGTCATATTCAAGCGTGACACGCGTGTACTCCTCTGCCGGCCACATGCGGACTTCGATCATGCGGGCGCCTCGGGCAATCTGCCAGGGCGCAAGCGTCAGAAGGAGCGTGCCCGAAGCACCGAGCACCAGACGTCGTCGGTCAAGCATCGGCGGGCCCGTCTCCGTGTAATCCGGACAGAATGGCTTTTCCTGCCGGAGTATGCGCCGTCAGTTCGGCACGGCGGCCGAGTCCCTCGTGGGCGAGCGAAATGCTCAGATCGGGAGCCGGAACGAACGGCTCGGCCTTTTCCGTCCATTCGGTTGCACAGATCATGCCGGGACCGAACAAATCGCGAAAACCTGCGTCCTCGAATTCCATCGGATCTTCGAAACGATAAAAGTCAAAGTGATTGAAAGGATTGCCGAGCAGAAGGTAGCTTTCTACAAGCGAGAATGTGGGACTTTTAACAGGACCGTTCCAGCCGAGCGAGCGAATGAGCGAGCGCACGAGACAGGTTTTGCCGGCGCCGAGCGTGCCGTCCAGCCTCAAATTGAGGCCGTTGGAGGCCAATAATGAGGAGTGGCGCAGAAACTGCTGACCTAATGCTGCTCCCAGACGGTCGGTGTCATCGGGATGAGGGAGAGTCAGTGTGATAGATCGGTTAGCCATGGTCAACGCAACGCCGGAAAAGAGAATGCAAGTTATTCATTGTAGATATCCTGGCTGTTCGTGTCAGCAATAATTGAAAATGCTTACGAAACAAAGGTCATGCTCAGGGTCGGCTCTGATAAAAAAGACCATATGTTACAAATTGTAAATTCAACTTGCTTAAACTGTAAAGCTTGTTCATAATTCGACTCCTCAGCTGATGACGACAACGTCAGATGCCGAGAAAAACATGGTAAGCCGGTGTAGCTCAGCTGGTAGAGCAGCGCATTCGTAATGCGAAGGTCGGGAGTTCGAATCTCTTCTCCGGCACCATCTTCTAAAGAAGTCCTGTGCAAATAGATGATTTGCATGGGATTTTTTTTATGCCTAAAAACTTGTCTGGAACTTGGAAACCGGTTCTGGGACAATGTTTAAGCAAATCTTTAGCTCAACGAAAGGCTGAGCCGGACACCTCGGTTTCTTACACAAATACGACGTTCAGCAGAACTGGTGTCACTCGGCTGAAGCAATTTCGGCTCTGTTCGGATCGGCCGCCGACAGTTATCCATTGTTCGAGAAATTAATGGACGAACAGACTGCCCGTGCGAATAAGATGTATCTGTTGTGTACCTATTTTCTCTGCTGAAAAATGCTGAGAAAGGTGCACTTTTTCATTTTTCAGGATACATCGGACACTATATTTCCCATGCAGCTCACTGTTGCGCCCAAGGCAGTCTGGGATGCCTACCGCACGCCCATTGTTCAGCAGACCGCATTCTGGTCCCGTGTCAAGAAATCTCTCGGCATGAATTCCCGAGCGTTTGAATTCAGCATTCGCAACAGTGACATATACTCGGGCGTCGGCGGATTTGCCCGCACGCAGGCGGATCTGGTCATGTTCCAGCAGTTCGTCACCAAGGACCGGTACATCGCTTATGTGCTGTACGGTCCGGAAATTGAGCCGTCCGAAGAAAATCAGGGATGCTTTCTGGAGGAGCTGTCGGAGTGTCTGCTCACCTATCTTGCTCCGGGCTGCATTGCGATCCGATACGACCTCAACTGGATGTCGCACTGGTGCAAGGATGAGGATTTCGATTCTCAGGGCAACTGGCGGGGGCTCCCCAAAAAAGAGTTTCAGGAGATCAATCTCAATTTCGGTACTTCCGAGCACAATCTTCGAAAATCGAATATGAACGTGCTTCCGTCAGACACGATTGTTGTGGATCTGACGCGTTCCGAAGAGGAGATTCTTGCCTCGATGAAGCCGAAGACTCGCTACAACATCCGGCTTGCCCTGCGCAAGGATATTGAAGTGAGGGCTGGCGGAGCGGAGGATCTGCCGATCTGGTATGCCCTCTACCTGGAAACAGCCAGACGAAACGGTCTTCACGTCAACGACATCCAATATTTCCGCTCAGTTTTTGCCTCCGGAGCCGCAGATGATGAGGACGAGGTCGGCGTCAGGCTTCTGACGGCATGGCATCACGGGGAGCCTCTGGCTGCGATGTTCCTTGTCAGATCAGAACATCGGGCGACATATCTGTACGGCGCATCCGGATTGAAGATGAGAAATCTTATGCCGACATATGCACTGCAATGGGAGGCTATCCGCCGTGCCAAGGCGGCGGACTGCCTTGAATACGATATGTTCGGCGTTGCACCGCATCCCGATCCGGCTCATCCGATGTACGGACTGTGGAAGTTCAAGCACGGGTTCGGCGGCGAAATCTTTCATCAGCTGGGCTGCTGGGACTATCCCCTTCTGGAGGTGGATTACCAGGGCTGGAGTGCCTACGAAACTTCTCTGAAAGGCTACTACGCATAGGCGGCATCCGATCATTTTGTGATTGCTTGCGTGTATTCTTGGAGAAACACGTAAAAACCGGGAATACCTCTGCTGCAGAAGGCTAAGTTATTCATGGATAATCGTTATCCCTAAAATGAATAACGGGGTAGAGGTATAGATAAATATCCAATAGTGGTTTCTCTAGTCGTGCGGGACGGCGCACTTTTTCCTTGAAACAATAGTATCCGGCAGATCCGCGACCCCAATTCTCAGGATCTGCGAGACAGGGACGGCAAGAACCGTCCCGGAACCAATTCAAGGAGAAAAACGAATGGAAGGCAAAATTGTCGACCTTCAGATTTCGCGCCGTAAGCTTCTGGAGCTCGGCAGCGTGGCTGCCGTTGCCTCGACCGGCGCGGCCGGTGCGCTTTGGCCTGTCGAAGCTCAGCTGAAGGAGCTCGAACATCAGGGCTGGAGCCGTCATCCGCTCGCCTGCTGCATGTGCGGTGCCTACTGCGGCCTCGTGGCCATGAAGAAGGAAGGCGAGCCCGTCTCGGAAAAGACGGTCCGCATCTTCCCGAATCCCGATCATCCTCAGCGCGGCTACTGCGGCCGCGCCGCATCCACCATGTGGATCTGGAACCATCCTCTTCGCATCCGCAAGCCTCTCAAGCGTACGGGCGCCCGCGGCGAAGGCAAGTTTGTTGAAGTGTCCTGGGACGAGGCGCTTAACGACATCGCCGCCCGCCTGAAGGCCGTTGTTGAGAAGAACGGCGAAGAAAGCGTTGTTTCGACGAGCCACTCGTTCAGCAGCTACAGCAAATGGCTGACGTTCCCTCTGGGTTCGCCCAACAACATCGGTCATTCGAGCACCTGCAATTCCGCCAGCATCGCGGGCCGCGACTGGGTGTACGGCAAGGGCTTTTCCGGTGCCGGCAAGGTTGAGCCCGACTATGCTCATCTGCGGTATCTGATTCTTATCGGCCGTTCGATGGGCAGTGCCATGGGCTGCCTCCATACGCTTAATCTTGCCCGCGAAAAAGGCTGTCAGGTGGTGAGCGTCGATCCACGCATGCCGGACGTGGCCTACGGAGACGCCAAGTGGGTGCCGATCCGTCCGGGTACGGACTCTTCCTTCGTGCTGGCCATGATCAATGTCATGCTGAAGGAAGGTCTCGCCGATCTGAAGTTCCTCGCGAAGCATACCAATGCTGCTTATCTGATCAAGGCCGACGGCCGTCCGCTGACCGAAGCCGATATGAAGAAGAACGGCAGCAAGGACCTTTATGCCGTTCATGATGCAAAGACGAACAAGATCGTCTTCCAGGGTGTTCAGCGCGATGAAAAGGGCAATCCGAAGGGCTTCATCGAATCCGCCGACACGGATCAGAACCTTCATTTTGCCGGCACGGTGACGCTTGCCGACGGGACGACGACCGACGTCCGCACGTCGTTTGACATCGTTGCCGAAATCGCGGCGAAGCATACGCCTGACGCGTCTCAGAAGATCACCGGCGTTCCGGCCGACGAACTTCTTAAGATCACCCGCAATTTCGCCAACCTCAAGGGCGTGGTGGACGACGGCTGGTACTCTTCGAAGAACGGCAACGACATTGCGCTTTACCAGCTGATCGGCGTTCTGAATTCGCTCAACGGCAATGTTGACCGCGAAGGCGGTCTCGTCATCACGCAGGGCGGCGGCTTCAAGCGGCCCGACGTGGGTGCGGGCAAGGGACCGAACGGCGAAAAGTGGGAAATGAGCAAGGCCAAGCGCATTGACAAGATTGTCTGTCCTGAATCGTCAGGCAGCCTGTGGACCGCGCTTGATGCCATGATGACGGGCAAGCCGTATCCGGTTCGTGCGCTCTTCGTGGTCGGTACCACGCTTTTCCACCGCGAATCCGACTCCACTCGTCTTGCCAAGGCGCTTAAAGCGCTGGATCTTCTCGTTGTTCAGGATCTGCTCCCGCATGAAGTCTGCGACTATGCCGACTACGTGCTGCCGGCAACGTACTTCATCGAACGCCGAGAGACTGCCGGCGTGAAGTGGGCGCTTGACGGTTCCGTTCATATGAACGATGCTGGCATCCGTCCGCCCAAGGGCGTCGAGGCCCGTCATGACGTGTGGATTCTGCTTGAAATTCTGCGCCGCGCCTATCCGGATCGCGCCGCCCGTGTCGGCTACAACACCGAAATGAAGACGGCGGATCAGTTCGACGCATGGTGGAACAAGTTCGACGACAAGGGCATTGCCAAGTTCGTGGCCGCGCAGGAAGAGAAGAAGCCCGGCTCCGGCGAAAAGATCCTCAAGGACTTCAAGACCAAGGGCTGGACGACGGTCAGCAAGAAGAAGTACGGCGTTTATCCGTACAAGAAGCCTTTCGGTACGCCTACAGGCAAGATCGAAATCTACGGCTTCAAGTCGTTCGCCAAGAAGGGCTATGACAAGATCAAGCCGGTCAGCGATTACGTTCCCGCTCCTGCCTATACGGCGCCAAAGGCCGGCAGCAATGAATTCGTTCTGGTTTCGGGCAAGAACTGCACGTCCTGCTCCGGCCTCAACCTCTTTGCTGCGACAACCCGCTTTATCGGCGACCGCACGCTCTGGATGAACCCGGCTGACGCCGTACGCCTCGGCATTTCGAACAAGGAAACCGTGATGGTCGAGGGTGTCGACCGCGATTATCAGGCCAATGTTCAGGTTACCGTGACGAAGAAGGTCGTTCCCGGCAGCGTCTTCGCCTTCGGCTTCTCCGGCGGCGTTCGTACCAAAGAGCTCATCAAGGATCCGCGCTTTGCCTTCGTCAAGGAAGGCATCAACTCGCACTGGTTCGCGACGGGCTACGCAGAACCCGTTGTCGGCAATCTTGCCAACAACAGCTGCATCCGTGTCAAACGCATCAAGGGATAAGTCATGAGGAAAGTTAAAAAACAGCTGGCGCATCTTTTTGATGCTACTCAGTGCATCAACTGCGGCGCCTGCATGGTGGCCTGCGCCCAGACCAATTATCCGGACCTCATCAATGAGATGAATCCGGGCTGGAACACGATCTGCAACAACATTCGTCAGGTCAAGGTGGAAAAGAACCGTCCGATGCAGCTGCTCGTCCAGTGCCAGCAGTGCACGGACGCTCCCTGCGTGAGCACCTGCCCGTTCGGCGCCAACTACTACGACGAAAACTGTCTGGTCCGCAACGACCCGAAGAAGTGCATCGGCTGCAACTACTGCATTGCTTCTTGCCCGTACAACGCCCGATGGTCCAATCCGAAGACGGGCCTGCCGTCGAAATGCATGGGCGAAGGCTGTCTGGATCTGATCAAGAAGGGCGCACAGCCCGCCTGCGTGACGGCATGTCCTGCCGGCGCTCGCCTTTTCGGCGATACGCTTGATCCGAATTCGGATATTTCGAAGAAGGTTGCTTCTTCCAGAACCCAGAAGCTCCTTGAGAGCCACGGAACCAAACCGAACTTCTATGTGGTGGTGCAAAAATGATGGATCTTTCTGATTTCACGGCACAGGTCCAGGTCGCTCACTGGGGCTGGACGATTGCGCTGTTCCTCTGGCTCGTGGGTCTCTCGGGCATGGGGATGTTCCTTAATAACTGGGTGCGGGAAAAGGCCCTGGTGTATGTTTGCACCGTCGCCGGCATCCTCGGCACGCTGCTGGTGGTGAGCCATCTGGCCCGTCTGCTCAACCTGCCGATGGCTGCGATCAATTCGCTGCTGGCGATGTCCTTCAATTTCGGCAGCTGGATGTTTATCGGCATCTGTCTGCTCGTCGTGCAGTGCTGTGCAACGCTCTTTTATTCGCTTGTTTTCGCGGGAGTGATTTTCAAGAGCGAAGGCTGCCGCAAGCTCATTCAGCGCGACTGCTTCAACCGCGCTCTTGCGGCCATCGGCGTTGCCGTGACGATCTATTCCGGCTTCCTGCTCACGCAGGCCGTCGGCGTGACGCTCTGGAACACGGCGCTGATTCCTCTGCTCTGGATCATGTCCGGCATGGCCAGCTCGATCGGTGCCATTGAACTTCTGATGGTCACCGGCCGTCTCCCCGAAGAAAAAGTCTTCTGGAGCCGCCGCACGGCCCTCTGGGTTGAAGTGGTTGAACTCTTCACGATCTTCGCCTTCGTTCACGTCGCTCTCAGCTCGACTTCCGCAGCTGCGCGCGCCGGCGCCGAAGCGCTTGTCAGCGGTCCTCAGGCAGTGATGTTCTGGGTCGGCGTGATCGTGCTCGGTTCGATTATTCCTCTTGCGCTCAATCTCATCACCCGCAGTCACAAAGTGCTGGCGGTGAGTGCGACGCTCGGCATCATCGGCGCGCTTCTCCTTCGCGCCTCGGTGCTGTTTGCCGGCTACTACGAGCCGGTGCTGATGTAAATCAGCGTTCTCCGATGCGGTCTCCCGTTCTCGCAGGGGAGACTGCATGAAGCCCCGGGCTGCTGTTTCGGAATTCGGAACAGCAGCCTTTTTTCTGGCATAAAAAGGCCGGGAGCCCCGGCCGGTCCCCGGCATGAAGGAATAAAACAAGAAACGTTCAGTGGGATGTCACGGCGGCTTTGTCGATCAGCATCATGATGCGGGTAATGTCCGCAGCAGTGCGCACGCCGAGTTTTCTGCAGAGCGAGCCTCGGTGAGCGATAACCGTTTTTTCCGTAATGTTGAGATCAAACGCGATCTGCTTGTTGAGCTGACCTCGGGCGACGCCCAGAGCGACTTCCTGCTCTCGGGCGGAAAGCGTGCGAAACGCAGCTTTGGTCCGCTCAAGTTCAGCATTGTCGGTGCGGGTTCGAAGGTCGCGTTCAACGGCCTTTTCAATAGCGTCGAGAAGCCGTTCCGTTGAGACCGGCTTTGACAGAAAGTCATCTGCACCGTCCTTGACGGTCTTGACGGCCATGTCGATGTCGCCGTGCGCCGAAATGAAGATGATGGGAAGCTGGTTGCCTCGCAGTTTCATTTCGTGCTGCAGCTCTATTCCGCTCATCTCAGGCATTCGGATGTCGAGCACAACGCAGCCCGGAATGAACGGGCTGTCCTTTGCTAGAAAATCAAGAGCATTGGCGTAGGTCTGAACGGTCCAGCCTTCGCCTTCAATGACAAACTGCCAGGAACGGCGCACATCTGCATCGTCGTCTACGACGCGCACGAGGCACTGCGGCTGAATGTTCGGGTCCATGGGGGATTCTCCTTGCCAAGGGCTTGGGCGGACGTTAAAAACAGTATGGTCTGGGGGTCATTGTCCGCCTGCCTCCCTCTGCCGCACAGTGCGTGTCCCAAGGCTGCACGGCGGGCGTTTATATGAGGTGCATTGCAAATACTAACTGCTTGCGGAAGGTTTCTCAATGCCCGAAACGGTCGATCGGGTTTGTTCGGATTCCACAATCGGAAGCTTGACTGTACAGGCAATTCCTCGTCCTTCAAGATCGTTTCTCCGGACGATCGTCAGAGAGCCCCCGTGGGCTTCAAGGAGAGATCGGACGATGGAGAGACCCAGTCCGAGACCGTTGGTTTTGGTGGAGTAGCCGACCTCTCCGATGCGCTCGACGGCTTCGTCGGAAAGTGCTGGACCGTTGTCGAGAACCCGGATCCAGGCATAGCCGCCGGCTTCATGAAGACTGATTTCGATGAGGGGATAATCGACTCCCTCGATGACAGCCGCTGCGTTCTTGATCAGATTGAGCACGACCAGTTCGATCTCAAGACGGTCGGCATCAATAAAGATGCCGGATGAAATGTCCGTTCTGCAAGGAACGGGCGCAGAAGCATGCTTGCGCCATCGGACAATCACGCCTTCAATGAGAGAGGAGAGATCAACATGGGTGAACTCTCGGTTTCTGACCCTGCCGTAAGTCCGCACTCGGTCGATGATGGCTGCGGCACGGTTGCCGGATTCCTCGATTTCGTCTAGCGAAGACAGAAGTGTTTCTTTGGTAACTTCGCCTCGCTTGAGTCTGCGCTTCAGACTCCCCGCGTAATTGGTGATGACGGTAAGCGGCTGCTTGAGTTCGTGAGCAACCATGCTTGAAAGCATTCCGATTGCGCTGGCTCGGGTGAGCGACTCGACCTGCTCGGCGTTGTGACGTGCGGCGAGCTCCGCCTGGAGCTTTTCCTGCATGGTGATTTCGAGCTGCTGAGCCCTGCGTCTGGCCAGACGGGCAAGCAGAGCCGTATTGACAAGAATCAGCAGAATCGCAAGCAGGAAACCGCCGATATAAGGACGGTACTCACGCATGTGCCACCAGATGCCGTGAGGATCACCAAGCGGGACCTGCATGATTTTGAAGACTTCATAAAGACGCCGATGATCGGTCGGAATGGTCCACTGATAGCCTGCGCGTCCGGCGGGCACATGAAGGAGCGACGAGATGATTTCTTTGGCTACATGAGCGGAGACGGTGGGTTTGACCGAAAAGAACCAGCCCGGATAGAGTTCTGTAGAGTGACGGCAGACGCCGTCAGCCGTCGATTTGTCATCAATGACACGGAAATCGGAGAGACGGATTTCGCCGGCCAGAGCCATTTTTTCCAGAAGACAGTTGGCCACGAAGCCTACGTCCGTCGTGCCGTCCTGAACCATGGTGACGATTCGGGTCATCGGCGCGCCGACGACACGAATGCTCCCGAAGTGCTTGTCCGGATTGATTCCTTTTTTCACCATTTCGGAGGCGGGAATCTGCCAGCCTGCAAAGGCATTGCGGCTCATGATGGCAAGGCGTTTGCCTCGAAGATCGGCGAAGGTTTTCAGATCCGGACGGTCGGCGCGGACAATGATCGCCGTACCGTTGGCACGGTTGGGATCCGGGGTTTCGGGTGTGACGATGGCCATGAGCGGCAGCCCGCCCGTGTGCTCGATCATCAGGCTTGTGAGCCCGCTTGAAGCAATGGCCATGTCAAACCCGCCTTCGTGGGCGGCCTTGAGAAAGCCGTCAGGGTCGTACTCCGTCACGCGGACGGTCATGGGAGCAATGCTTTGAGCCAGCACGGAGATGGACTTGCTGTAGTAGTCCATCAGAATTGAATGGCCGTAGGAATTGACGATGGCCAGACGATATTCGTGCGGATCCGAATGGGCAGGGTCATCGGGTGTCTGCGCCGCCGCACTGCCGGCGGCGATGACAAGCCCGATAAGCAGACTCAGCAGTCGGTCCCTGCCCATGGCGCGCTCCTGTTACTGCGAAGCTGCGCCGGAGGACGCGCTGCCGGTGCCGAGCTTGGCGCTCATGGCCTGAGAGAGCTTCTGCAGCAGAGCACCGGCGACCGAGGCAGAGCTGACGCCGGCGGCAGAGAAGCGTCCGTTTTCATACCGAACGTCGTTCAGCACGATCTTGCCGTCAAGCTTGCTGTCGGCTTTGTCAATCTTATTGGCGATCTTATCTTTTCCGGCAAGGGCGGCAAGCGCACCGACAACGGCGGCAGTCTGACGCACAGCCTTTGTTTCCTTGGTGCCAGGCTGATCAATCACGGCCTGTTTGAGCGTGAGGCTGATCGGATCCGTCGTCTTCACGCTGAGGCCGGTGAGTGCGGCATCTTTCCAGGTCATCAGGCTCTTGCCCCGGCTGTTGGTCATGTTGAAGGATGCCAGGCCGATGTCGCCGAACCAGCTTGCAATCTGACCGGCCTTGCCGTTTTCAAGGGTGAGGTTTCCTTTGGCATTGAGCGTGCCGCTCTTGGCGCCGAGGCCGGCATAGGCAGCCATGACCGGCGAGAAGTCTTTGAGCTGAAGATTGGCGATGGAGACGCTGAGGTCGGTGCCGAGCGGGTCAAGCACAACCGGTCCCGAGAACTTGGCCGAACCGCCTGCAAGCTTGGCCGACACGTCGGCCGTTCCCTTGGCTCCCTTGGCAGAGGAGAAATTTCTGGCCTTGACGGTAAGCTCGGTCATCGAGAAGGACACATTAGGCTTGACGGTTGTGTCCTTGAAGTTGAAGCGGCCTTCGGTAATGTCGGCTGCTCCGAGCTGCCAGTTCCAGGCAGGAGCAGCGGCAGCGGATTTCTGAGGAGCCGGCGCCGCTGATTTAGCGGAAGACGGCTGAGCTCCGCCCAGCTGCGCAAGGTTGATGCCCTTGGCATTCTTCTCAAGATTAATGACGGGAGCTGTTACGGTGACGGAGTCGACGACAGCCTTCTGGGCGCCGAGATCCAGGGATTTGAGCTTCAGGGAGGCATTTCGGACAGCAGCCAGCTGAGTCTTGCCCTGCTTGAGCTGAACGTTGGAGACCGCTGCCGTACCGGAGGCCGTTACATTGCTGTTCTTAATGCCGGTTCTGACGTCAGCGGAAAACACCGCCGACAGATCGGCTCCGAGAGCTTTGCGGATATAGGGAGAAAGCTGCGCGGGGGAGAGCTGAGTCAGCTTGACGTCGGCAGAAATACTGAGAGGAGCAGCCGCAACCTCGGCTTTCACGGAGAGCGCCCCGCCGAGCAGTTTGGCGGCAAGTTCTGCCGTGCCGGGTTTGGCGCCGGCGTCTCCGGTCAGACCGTGCAGAGCGGCGTTGATGCCGGTGACCGGCACGCGGGCATTGGGAGCCGTTGTCGTATCGAGCCAGGCCACAGTGCCGTTTTTAACCTGCAGCGTGTCGAGCGACCAGTGCCAGGCATCATTTTGGGCGGGAGCGTTCTTGGCGGGCTGAGCCGAAGACTGAGCGGGAGCGCCCGACGATGCGAAGGCGTTGGCGGTTTTGACGGCATTGAGACCCGAGGCAGAATTGATGAGCGAGATCTTCGGTTCATCGATGATGATGCTCTGCACTTTGGCCTGCTGTTCAAGAAGGTCCAGCTCGCGGAGGCGAACGGACACGCGCTTGACCGAAGCCAGCGGCTGAGCCTTGCCGGCGTTCTGCTGACTGGTGCGGATGTCGGCAAGCGAAGCTGTGCCGGAAACGAGCATTTTGCCGGCTTTGCCTCCCGTCGGATTTCGGAAAATAAGATTGATGTCCGTCGAGAAAAGTCCGGATTCCACTTTAAGCGCAGGAGAGTTGAGCGCCGGGACCAGTCTCAGCATGGGAGCTAGGTCGAGGTTCGACAGACGGGCATTGAGCTGAGCCTCGAGGGTCGAGCCGAACGGACGGGTCGTGCCGGACGCCGACACGGGCGTGCCGTTCAGATTGAAGGACAGAGACGGAGTAACCAGACTTTCCTTGGCTCCCGGGAGCGTGCTGACAAACGGCAGAGCAAGGTTGAAGTCAGTCACGGCCTGATCGACGGCGCGAGCACGGTCAACAACGCGCAGGGACGAATTCCGGACCGCGATGTTGTAGAGCGCGAATTGCGGCAGACCGCCTTCTGATGAGGAGGACGAGGAGGACGCGCTGTCTCCGGAGGCCGTTTTGCCGTCGCCCTGAAGGAGCTTTCTCACGTCTTCATCATTAAGATTGACGCGTGCATGGAGACCGTCGACAGTGAACTCTTCAAGCACCGGCGCCATGTTCGAGAAGGTCTGGGAGCTGGCGTCGATGCGAAGCGACGCCAGCATAAGAAAAGGATCCCCGCCTGATTTTCCGTCGATTTTCAGATCCCTCATTTCAAAGATCCAGAACCACGGATTGAAGCTCACCTTGCCGACCGACACTTTTCTGTGCAGCGTCTGACTGACTTGTTTCTCCAGAACAGATTTAACGATCCAGGGAACGCCGACGTAGCCTGCGGCGGCGTAAAGGGCGACGCCGACTATGGCGGCGCCGGCAGTGATCTTGAAAAATCTGGCCATTTCAACCCCTTGCGAAATTCAGTGCAGTCCGGTCAATTGTATCGTTCTCGTCGGATGCGATATCTTTGTATCAAAGGATACAGCGCCCGGCACCCGTTTCCCGAATTTCGTTTCAGTTTGGGACAAAAAATACGGTCCCTCCCTAAGAGAGACCGTATATGAGGTGAAAGTCAGCGGACGTCAGCCTTCCCGAACACAGTCGAGGAAGTATTTCACCGTGCCGTCGGGCTGTCCGACCTTGACGAGACCGTGAACGTCGGTTTCAAAGCCCGGGAATTCCTTGGCCAGATCTCTGGCAAAGCGCAGGTAGTCGACGATCTGTGCGTTCACCTTTTCACCCGGGATGAGCAGCGGGATGCCCGGCGGGTAGGGTGTCAGCAGGACGGCGGAAACGCGGCCCTCCAGTTCATCGATGGGCAGACGGTCCACTTCTGCATGAGCGAGCTTGGCGAATGCATCGGTCGGGCGCATGGCGGGCTCCATGACGGAGAGATAGATCTGGGTGGTCAGACGAGCTACGTCGCAGCGCTTGTAGGCCTGATGAATGGCATGGCACAGATCGCGCAGACCGAGTCCTTCATACCTCGGGAAGGCCTGCAGGAACTTCGGCATGACGTGCCAGAGCGGGGCGTTTCGGTCGTAGGCGTCCTTGAACTGCTGCAGCTCCGTGACCATGGTGTTCCAGCGGCCCTTGGTGATGCCGATGGTGAACATGATGAAGAAGGAGTAGAGGCCCGTCTTCTCAACGATGATGCCGTGTTCGGCCAGGTATTTCGTGACGACGGCAGCCGGAATGCCGGTATCGGCGAAATCGCCGTCGATGCCGAGACCCGGCGTGACGATCGTCGCTTTGATCGGGTCGAGCATGTTGAAGCCTTCCGTGACGCGGCCGAAACCGTGCCACTTGTCGTCAGCATGAAGAAGCCAGTCTTTCTGAGATCCGAGATCGTCTTCGGGCAGACCGTCCGGGCCCCAGACCTTGAACCACCAGTCGCCGTAGTTCCGGGAAACGTCGCGCATGGCCTTTCGGAAGGCAACGGCTTCGCGGATCGATTCCTCAACGAGGGCGGTGCCGGCAGGGGCTTCCATCATGGAGGCGGCCACGTCGCAGCTAGCGATGATGGCGTACTGAGGCGAGGTCGACGTATGCATCAGGAACGATTCGTTGAAGCCGGGACGGTCGAGCTTTTCAGTTTCGCTGTCCTGAATCAGAATCTGAGAGGCCTGAGAAATACCGGCAAGCAGCTTGTGAGTCGACTGCGTGGCAAAGACCATGGAAGTCTTCGTGCGTGGCTTGTTGCGGTCGATCGCGTGCATGCTGTCATAGTAGGGATGGAATGCGGCATGCGGCAGCCAGGCTTCGTCGAAGTGAAGAATGTCGACTTTTCCGTCGAGCTTGGCCTTGATGCGTTCGTCGTTGTAGACGATGCCGTCGTAAGTGCTCTGCGTGATCGTCAGAATGCGCGGCTTGGCATTCTTGTTTTTGATCAGCGGATTGGTATCGATCTTCTTCTGAATCGTTTCCCAGTCGAATTCGGATTCGGGAATCGGGCCGATGATGCCGAGATTATTGCGGGTCGGCATCAGGAAAACGGGAATTGCCCCGGTGAGCGTAATCGAATGCAGGATCGATTTATGGCAGTTGCGGTCCACAATGACGATGTCGCCCGGCGCCACCGTGTAGTTCCAGACGATTTTGTTGGAAGTGGAGGTGCCGTTCGTCACGAAGAAGAGATTGTCGCAGCCGAAGATGCGTGCGGCGTTCTGTTCGGATTTCGCGACGGGACCGGTATGGTCGAGCAGCTGGCCGAGTTCCTCGACGGCGTTGCAGACGTCGACGCGAAGCATGTTTTCGCCGAAGAACTGATGGAACATCTGGCCGACCGGGCTCTTCAGAAAAGCGACCCCGCCGGAGTGACCGGGGCAGTGCCACGAGTAGGACGAATCTGCGGCGTACTGAACCAGGGCCTTGAAAAACGGAGGCGGAAGGTTCTCGAGATACTGACGGACTTCGCGGACGATGTATCGGGCCACGAAGTCGGGCGTGTCCTCAAACATGTTGATGAAGCCGTGCAGCTCGCGCGACACGTCGTTGGGCACATTGTTGGCGGTTCTGGTCTCGCCGTACAGGAAGATGGGAACGTCGTTGTTTTCGCGCCGAACCTTGCGAACGAACTCGCGAAGTCCGCGAACGGCGGCTTCATCGCCGAAGTCTTCGTCGTCCATGCTGATGATGAAGGCACCTGCACGGGCCTGCTGGCGCGCGAAGCTGGTCAGGTCGGAAAAGCTCGTCACGGCAACGACGCTGATGTCGTGCGATTCGATGGCTTTGGCGACATCCCGGATACCGAGGCCGGACGCGGTTTCCGAGTGGTAGTCCTCGTCAATGATGACGACGGGGAAGTTGTATTTCATATTAAGAGCCCAAAGAAACGGGTTGGGAAAACCGTACGGCAGACGTACGGCGGCTCTTGATCCGGACAGCCCGGAGAAGGGCTCCGAAAATCCTCACAAATTATAAGGAAGGGGCTGATGAGCCGAGGGGCGCCGCGGTCATCTCAGCGTCTTCCCTTGGCCAGGGCAAGCAGGCAGACGTTCGCCATCACGAGGAGAATGCCGATGAACTGGGCAAGACCGAGCGTGTCGCCGAGAAGCAGAATCGAAAAAAGAAAGGCGGAGAGTGGTTCCGTGCAGTTGAGAAGACCGGCCATGACCGGAGACACATACTTGAGTCCGGCCATGTAGGACCAGAAGGCGAGAATCGTGCCGAACACGACGATAAACCCGAACGCGGCAAACGAGGACGGCGTCCACACGAGCGAGATGGTCCAGGGCGGACAGAGAAAGGACGCGAAGCATCCTCCGAAAAGCAATCCCCAGGCGACGATGGGGATAACGCCGGCCTTGGCGATGGCTTTGAGCGGTTGAATGCTGTATGCCGCGGCGATGACCGCGGACAGCATGCCCCAGGAGAGCGCAAGCGGCGAAAACATGAGTTCGGAGAGATTTCCGTCCGTCACGATGAGCATGACGCCGGAAGCCGCGAGAAAGAAGCAGACGATTTCAGCCAGTGAAACCATTCGCCGCTGCGTGACGGCATACCAGACGCCGCAGAAGAGCGGAACCGTCGTCAGAAGAATGGCCCCGGTTCCGGCATTCGAGTAGTAGATGGATTCGAAAAAGGAATAATGCGCCCCGAAGATCAGTGCGCCGCTCACAACGATGTCGGCAAGGAGCCTGGGATTCTTCCAGATGCTCCACATGCGTCCGGGCATGAAAAGACTGGCCGCGCCGATGAAAAGCGCGCCGGCCGATAGCTGACGGACCGTGACAAGCTGAAGCGGCGTAAAACTCTCGTTGGAAGAAAACAGATACTGGACGGCAGTTCCCATCCCGCCCCACAGCAGTCCCGCCGCAATGATCAGAGCGATGCCGAGGAAGATGTTTCGCTTGAGGGCCATGATGTGAAAGAAGATGCGGGAGTGAGCGGAGAAGAAATGCCCCGTATTTTAGGGAGAATCCCTAATTTCCTCAAGGCAGACCGGCTGTGGCAGCCCGGCAAACGAAAGGCTCTGACAGCCGTTGCGTGCTGTCAGAGCCCTAAATTTGGTGGAGGCGGCGGGAGTTGAACCCGCGTCCGGAAACCTTTTTCCGTTGGTTCTACATGCATAGCCGCATGATTTGAGTCTTACCGAATGCCCTGCCGAGCGGCGGGCCGGCATTCAGCCAGTCACCTAAGTTTCGGAAACGCGTCGGCGACAGCCGCGCATCCTAGACTCTGTCAAGTGATACTGCTGTCGGTTGCCCGACCCGGCCCAGAGACAAACCGGTGCAGCATCCCGCTATTAAGCAGCGAGAGCGAAACGCTTATTGTTGGCGTTTAATTGATTGCAGCGGATTTACGAGGTGACTGCACCTCGGCATGCCCCACACAGCGTCCGCGTCCCCGTCGAAACCAAGGCGCCCCCGTATGAGTAGGATGCGGATTATAGCCGACGCACGGTCCGACAAAACGGCGGAGTGCTTTTGTCTGATGGAAAAATTGCAACAAAGTTCGTGCGAGGCTCAGCGGCTGAGCGCCCAGACGGCAAGTTCGCGAGGTTCCGATACAACGATGTCGGCGTCCCATGTTTCCGGATCGCTGGCCAGATAGCCCCAGCGTACGGCGGCACAGGGCATGCCGGCGGCATGAGCGGCCTGAACGTCGCGCGGATCGTCGCCGGAGTAAAGTGCATCGGCCGGCGCAATGCCCAGGGCTTCGGCGGCGGTGAGAAGAGAGTCGGGCGCCGGCTTCATGGCGCACCGGTCCGCATCGCTGCCGAGGATGATGTCGAATCGGCTCGAGAGATCGAGACCGGCGGCGAGTTTGCGGGCGAGATGCGTGTATTTGTTGGTGACGATGCCCGTACGGATGCCGGCTGAACGGAGTTCGGCAAGCATTTCAAGAATGCCCGGGAAGGGACGGGAGTCCAGGGTCATTCCGGCTTCGTAGTTCCGAAGAAATTCGTTACGAAGCGCAGGGAATGCCGGATCGGTTTTCTGAATTCCGAAGCATGTGCCGATCAGTCCCGGAGCTCCTCTGCTTGCCATCGGCCGGAGGATGCTGTCGGGCAGAGGATCAAGTCCTCGAACCGTGCGAACGAGATTGGCGGCTCGAACGAGATCGGGAGCCGTGTCGGCAATTGTGCCGTCCAGATCAAATAGAAAAAGCCTGCAGGACATGCTTTGACCACTTCACTCGGTTGGAAAAAGAAAACCCCCGAAGGCATGGGCTTTCGAGGGTTTGCGGTGACCCGCTTCAGGCGGGTCACTTCTGAACTAAGCGCAGATTACTGACGCGTGCCGACGACTTCGACAACAGCGCGACGGTTCGGAGCGAGGCACTGGACGAGTTCGCGGAAGTTCTTGACCTGGCCCTTGGCGGACGGATCCGGGCAGTTGACAACCGGGTCGAGTTCGCCGCGGCCTTCCGTCTGGATCAGCTTGGCATCCACGCCCTTGGAGACGAGGTAGGCCTTGACGGATTCAGCGCGGGCGGCGGAGAGCTTCTGGTTGTACGTGTCGGAACCGATGCGGTCGGCATAGCCGGTCGTCAGGATGACTTCAACGTCAACACCGGCGAGACGGGAGACGAGTTCGTCGATGACGGCCTTGCCTTCGTCCTTGAGGGTGGACTTGTTGAAGTTGAAGAGCATGTCAGCGGAGAACGTCACCTTTTCAGCAGCCTTGGCAGCCGGAGCAGCGGCGACCTTCTTGGCCGTGCAGGCGGCGGCGCCGAGGATGTCGGCATCGCACGTGCAGCCTTCACCGCCGACGCCCTGGGCTTCGGCGAGAGCCGGCGTCCAGAAGCCCGTGCGCCAGCAGAGGCCGAAACCGGACTTGACGATCTTGGCGTCGGAGGAGTGGACATAGGGACTGACCTGGTCGGCTGCGAAGGAAGCGCCCGAAACCGCCAGCATCATAGCGGCAACGAGACCGCCGATCTTCAGAGAAGTCTTCATTTTCTTATAACCTCAAAAAATACAGGAAGCTTATACGGATGGACGATATGTCCCCGACAGAGTCAGCCTGTCGGAACCGAACAGATCACCCAAAAAAGCACCGGATCCGTGGTCCGGGTGCTGCCATTCACGGCGCGGCAGATATGTAACGAGGCCGTGAATACAGCTCGAATTGAACCGGTACTGCCCTGGCATCCAGCGGCATTCTGTCAGATTTCTGAACAAAACGCCACCAAGCGGCAACCGACAGCTACACTCAAAGCATATTCTGCCACTTCTTTGCAACGCTGTTGAGGGAGAACCCGCAATTTTCCTCTGAGTAGCGCACCGACAGAATTTTTTCTGCAATTAATTGCCCTGCGACCCAGACGTGAGTGACGTTTTCACGACCTGCTGAATAGAGGAGCTGAGCGGCGGGATCCTGAACGGGCTGGCACTCAACGCCGGAAAGATCGACGGCGATGAGGTCGGCCTGCTTGCCGGTTTCGACGGAACCGATTTCCTGATCCCAATGGAGGGCCCGGGCTCCGCCGAGCGTAGCGGCTTCAAGCATGTCGAAAACCTTTGCCGCGGTGGAATCTCCGGCAACGGCTTTGGCCAGCATGGCCGCCAGTCTGGTTTCTCCCAGCATGTCGAGCTTGTCGTTGCTGGCGGCGCCGTCGGTGCCGATGCCTACATTGACCCCCGCCTTCATAAAGGCCGCAAGCGGTGCAAAGCCGGAGGCGAGCTTCAGATTGGAGGAAGGACAGTGGCACATCGAGCTGCCGGCCTGCGCCATCTTATCAATGTCGGAAGCGTCGGCGTGAACGCTGTGCACGGCGATGAGACGGTCGTTGACGAGGCCGAGTCTTGTCAGACGCTCGATCGGGCGAAGACCGTAAGTCTTCAGCGAGCCTTCAACTTCGCCCGCCGTCTCGTTGACGTGGATATGGACGGGGACGCCGAAGCGTTCGGAAATGTCGGCACATCGGCGCAGAGACTCGTCCGAAACGGTGTAGGGCGCGTGGGGCGCAATCGTTGCGTGCACGAAGGGATCGTTTTCATGATTGCGGATGAGCGCTTCGCTCTTGGCGAGGTAGTCTTCGTCGCCGGAACCCCAGGCGGACGGGAAGCCGATCACCAGACCGGAAACGGCGCATCGAAGCCCGGCTTCTCTGAGACCTTCCGCAGCTGATTCAGGGAAAAAGTATTGATCCGACGTGCAGGTGACGCCGCTCATGGCCATTTCCCGGCCCGCCAGAAGGGAACCCTCGCGCACGTAGTCGGCGCTCATCAGCTTGCCCTCCGCCGGCCAGATCTTGGTGTTGAGCCAGTCCATGAGCGAAAGATCCGCGCCGAGTCCCCGGATGATGTTCATGGCGGCATGCGAATGAAGGTTGACAAGCCCGGGCATGACGACGCTCTCCGGCAGCGTCACCGTGTCGTCGGATTGATACCGAAGACGTGCCTGAGCCGTCGGCAGAATGTCGGCGATGCGACCGCCCGAGATGACGACGCTCATGTGTTCGAGCACGGTGTTTTTGGGAACGACGGGTATCAGCCAGCGGGCTTCAATGACGGTATCTGCTTGCATGATCGTCCTTGAATAATATAGAAAATAATTGCCGGGCAGACCCGGACTGAACGGGGCGGCGCAGGTCGGACCGAAGAAGGTTGCGGGTTATTGTACTTCGCTTGCTTTAAGTCGAACTCTGATAAAATCAATCATTTAGACCGCCTCGGAGAGACTCCGGTCTCCCGATTGAGGACGGCATGAAATGCCGGCGGAAAAGACCGGCCGCAAGAGTCGAGACAGACTCCAACGAGAAGGGACGGCGGAATCGATGAGGACCGCTCTCCTTTATCCAGAGGAACAGTTCATGGACGAAAACGACAGCAAGGAAGAAGTTGAGATCACGGCAGACGGGAGCGTGAACGAAACCGAGAGCGATACGCCGGCTCAGGGTTCCGCACTTGCCATTGCACAGGAACTTCTTCCGATTTCCCTTGAATCGGAAATGAAGCGCTCCTATCTTGATTACGCCATGAGCGTGATCGTGGGACGTGCGCTTCCCGATGTGCGCGACGGTCTGAAACCCGTTCACCGCCGCGTGCTTTACGCCATGAACGAAATCAAGAACACGCACAACAATCCGACCAAGAAGGCCGCGCGCGTTGTGGGTGAAGTGCTCGGCAAATACCATCCGCACGGCGACGTCGCAGCCTATATGACGATCGTCCGCATGGCGCAGCCCTTCTCGCTTCGCTATCCGCTCGTATACGGTCAGGGCAACTTCGGCTCGATCGACGGCGACAGTCCTGCGGCCATGCGTTACACGGAAGTCCGTCTGGAAAAGATCGCCGGCGAAATGCTCGCCGACATCAATGAGGACACCGTGGACTTCGTTCCGAACTTTGACAATTCGGAACAGGAGCCGCTCGTTCTTCCGACGCGTCTGCCCCAGCTTCTGATCAACGGTTCATCCGGCATCGCGGTCGGCATGGCCACCAATATTCCTCCGCACAATCTGCGTGAAACGGTGTCGGCCTGCCTGCATCAGCTCCATCATCCCGACTGCTCGATTGAAGACCTGATCCGTCTGATGCCCGCTCCCGACTTCCCGACGGGCGGCATTATTTTCGGCATTTCTGACGTGCATCAGGGCTACCGCACGGGACGCGGACGCGTCGTCATGCGCGCACGCACTCATCTTGAAGAGTTCGGGCGGGACCGCGTCCGCATCGTCGTCGATGAAATTCCGTACATGGTCAACAAGCGCATCATGTACGAAAAGATGCACGAACTCATGCGCGAGAAGAAGATCGAGGGCATCTCCGAAATGCGCGATGAATCCTCGAAGGATATCCGCATCTGCATCGATCTCAAGCAGGGCGTGATGCCGGAGGTGGTTCTCAACAATCTCTTCAAGCTGACCCAGATGCAGGAGAGCTTCGGCATGAACATGGTCGCGCTCGTCGACGGTCAGCCGACGCTGCTCAATCTGCAGCAGATGATTGTCCATTTCCTCTCCCACCGCAGAGAAGTGGTGACCCGCCGCACGGCCTTCCGACTTAATAAATACCGTGCCCAGGGACATCTGCTCGAAGGTCAGGCGGTCGCGCTTTCGAATCTCGATGAATTCATCCGCATCATCCGCAGCGCCAAGACGCCGGCGGAAGCAGCGGCCAATCTGTACGGCCGCGGCTGGCCGATGGCTTTCGCCGAAGAGCTCGCCAACCGCAGCGTCGAGGAAATGCACCGCTACTATCCGGCAGACATGGATCCCTCCCGGGGCATTCAGGCCGACGGACTGTACTATCTGACACGTACTCAGATCGACAATATTCTGGCGATGAGTCTCCGCCGTCTGACGGGCCTTGAACAGGACAAGGTCCGTGCGGACTACGCGGCGATGATGCACAACATCACGGACTGCCTCGACATTCTGGCCCGTCCGGAACGCGTGAATGCCATCATCGGCGAAGAACTCGAAAATATTCGTGACCAGTACGGCGACGAGCGCCGTTCGACGATCGATCTGCTCGGAGATCCGAATTTCAACAAGCGCGATCTGATTCCGCGGCGCGACATGGTGGTGACGCTGACCAAAGGCGGCTATGTGAAGAGCCAGGAACTTTCCGATTATGAAGCCCAGACCCGCGGCGGCAAGGGCCGCAAGGTTCAGGAAATGACGAAGGACGACGTCGTGGATGAGCTTTTCATCGCGAATTCGCACGATGTCATGCTCTGCTTTACGACGAAGGGCAGGGTGTATCCGATTGATGTCTTCGAGCTGCCCGAAGGCAAGTCGAACACGCGCGGCCGTCCGATCGTCAATCTGCTGCCGCTCGAGGACGAAGAGAAAATTTCGTTCGTGCTGCCGATTCAGGGCTTCGACGACGAACACTTTGTCTTCATGGCAACGAACAGGGGCATTGTCAAGAAGACACCGCTCTCGGCTTTCCGCAATGCCCGCACCAAGGGCATCATCGCAACCGTTCTCGATGAGGGCGAGATGCTGATCGGCGTCGGCATTACGCACGGAGGCAATCAGATCATGCTCGTAAGCGATGCCGGTCTGTGCGTCCGCTTCAATGAAGGCGACGTCCGCAGCATGGGCCGCTCGGCCCACGGCGTGCGCGGCATGCGTCTGGCAGACGATCAGAATCTGATCGCTTTGATGGTGCTCGAGCCCGAAGATGCCCGTGACATGCTGACGGTGACGGAGAACGGCTACGGTAAGCGAACGCACGCTTCCATGTTCCCGCTTCACGGCCGAGGCGGCAAGGGGCAGATTGCCATCTCCACTTCCGTGCGCAACGGCCGGGTGGTGTCGGCAGTGCTCGTGACGGCGGAGGATGAAATCATGCTGCTTTCTACGGGCGGCAAGGTGATTCGCACCCGTGCCGGCGAGGTGTCGGTTTACGGCCGCATGGCTCAGGGCGTCAAGCTCATCAATCTCGGAGAGGACACGGTTGCGTCGCTGCGCCGAGTGGCTGTCCAGAGTGAGGACGACGAAATGGAGCACCTTGAAATTTCAGGTGCCGAGGAAGCCGAGATCGCAACGGCCGAAGATCCGGAGGAGTCGCCGGATGAATTTCCGGACGATGAGTCGGACGGCGGCGCCGAACTCCCGGACGACAAGGAAGGCAAAGACGCCCCGGCGGAGTAACCGACTTGTCGGACTCTTTCTCCGATCAGCACTCCGCCCTATGACGGGCCGGCTTCGGATGCCCTAAGATTAACGGATGCCCTGCGCAGTTGCGCACGGCATCCGTTTGTTTTAGTGAAGTCCGCGTCCGCCGAGTCGGACAGCGGCAGAAAGGAATACCTATGGACCGCCTCATCAATTTCGCGGCCGGCCCGAGCATGATGCCCGAGTCCGTCCTCAGAAAGATTCAGGATTCGATTCTCAACTATGAAGGCCAGGGCTACTCCATTCTGGAGATGATGCACAGAAAGCCCCCCTTTGAGGCGATTCTTCTTGAGCTCAAGAGCCGCGTAAAGTCGCTGCTCAATGTGCCGGACGACTATGAAATCCTCTTTTGTCCGGGCGGCGGCAAGATGCAGTTCGGCATGGTGCCCCTCAATCTTGTGACGCCCGGGTGCCGCGGCGGTTATATCGTGACGGGAACGTGGTCCCGCATGGCGAGCGAAGAAGCCCGCCGGGTTTCCCGCGAAGTGACGCTGTGGGCGGGCAACGGCCGCGATCTTCCCGATGAAGTCGTCGAAGTACCCGATGACGCCGATTATGTCTATTTCTGCGACAACGAAACCGTCGACGGCACGGAATTTCAGGGACTGCCCGCCGTCAGCTGCGCCGATCCGGTCTTCGTTTCCGACATGTCGAGCAATTTCATGAGCCGTCCCTTTGACGTGAGCCGTTTCGGCGCCATTTGGGCGGGCGTTCAGAAAAACTTCGGAACCGCCGGGCTGGCCTGCGTGATCGTGCGCCGCAATCTGCTCGGCAATGCGGCCGATACTGTGCCTCAGATGCTCAACTGGAACGTCTACGCCAAGTCGAACAGCCTGCAGAATACGCCGCCGGTGCTTCAGTTCTATACCGCCATGCTCATGGCCCGCTGGGTGGAGGAACAGGGCGGCGTCGCTGAAATGGACCGCCGCGCCAAGGAACGTTCCGCGCTTCTGTACAGCGCCATCGACGACATGCAGGACTTCTATGTCGGCGCTCTGCCTCCCGAAGTGCGCAGCCGCATGAACGTGGTCTTTACGATTGCCGACAAGAACCTCATCAAGCCTTTCGTCGAGGAAGCGGCAGCCCAGGGCATGATCAATCTGGCCGGACACCGTTCGGTCGGCGGTCTGCGCGCCTCTCTCTACAACGTCATGCCGATCGAAGCGGTTCAGAAGCTTACGGTCTTCATGAAGGACTTCGCAGGTCGCCATGGAAAGTTTCACTGACAAACGAGTGGCGTATCTCGGGCCTGCCGGCACATTCTCCGAGCAGGCCGTCCGACGCTTTTTCGGCCGCGAAGCCGAAGCGCTGCCTCAGGTCAACTTCGATGAAGTGCTCAACTGTGTCGAGCGCAGCGAGGTGGACTACGGTCTGATCGCCATTGAAAACAATACGAACGGCACGGTAACTCACGCACTCGATCTGCTGCTTGAGCGTCCGCTCTCGATTGTTGGCGAAGTGTCTGTGCCCGTCGTTCACAACCTGATGAACCTGAGCGGCACGCTGCGCTCGGTCCGCCGCGTTTATGCTCACGCGCAGGCTCTCGGTCAGTGCCGGGGATGGCTCCGGTCGCATCTGCCGGAAGCTCAGACGATTGCCGTCAGTTCGAACGCTGAAGGAGCGAGACTTGCTTCGGAAGATCCTGAAGCGGCAGGCATCGCCGCACTGGAAGCCGCTGCGATCTATGGTTTGAAAACCGTGGCGCAGGGCATTCAGGACGGATTCGGCAACCGAACCCGCTTTCTGGTGATGAGCAGAGAGCCGGAAAAAATTCTGGATTCCGTGAGACAGCGCAAAACCAGTATTGTGTTCTCCGTTGCCAATGAACCGGGGTCTCTCTATCGTATTCTGTTCCCGCTCGCCGAAAACAGCGTGCAGATGGTTCGCATTGAAAGCCGTCCGGCACGCAACGGCAACTGGGAATACAACTTCTTCATCGATCTGGCCTGCGCCGAGGATGATCCTCCGCTTGCCAGAGCGCTGGAAACCATGCGCGCCGAGGCGACGTACCTGCGCGTGCTTGGATCTTATCCGGTGCTGGGCGAATAAGCGCCGGCACGTTTTTTTCGGAGATTTTCATGGCAGACAATATGACGGCCGCTCAAGCGCTTTCCTACATTTCGGACATTGATCCTTACGATCCCGGCAAACCGGTTGAAGCGCTCGCGGCGGAGTTCGGCATCGCTCCCTCCGACATCGTCATGCTGGCTGCCAATGAAAATGCCATCGGCATGCCGGAGTCGGCAGTGGCGGCCGTGACGGAAACGCTCCGCCGCGGCTTTCGGTATCCGGACGGCAATGCCTTCGGTCTGAAGGCGGCCGTCAGCCGTCGTCTCGGCATCCCCGAAGACTGGATCATTCAGGGAAACGGCTCCGACGAAATTCTCGGACTGATCGCGTTGGCGTTTCTTGAACCCGGCCGCACCTGCGTTTTCTCGCAGTACTCTTTCTCGGTCTACCAACTGAGCGCGCACATGAACGGCGCAAGAACGGTGGAGGTGCCGGTGAAGCCCGACTTCACGCTGGATCTTGACGCAATGGCCGCGGCTGCCGCCGACGAGCCGGTTTCTGTTTTGTTTATTACGAATCCGAACAATCCGACGGGTCTCGCGCTGACGCAGGCCGATATTGAAGCCTTCCTTGAAAAAGTGCCGTCCCGAGTGATGGTCGTGCTCGACGAGGCCTATCGGGAGTTCATGCCCGAAGACGAGCAGACGGATTCCATGGCACTCCTTCGCCGCTATCCGAACCTTATCGTGACCCGCACGTTTTCGAAGGCCTACGGTCTGGCCGGTCTGCGCATCGGTCTTGGTCTTGCGCAGGCGGCAACCGTTGAACTGCTGAACCGCATCCGCGCTCCGTACAATGCGAACCGTCTGGCGCAGGCCGCCGCGTCGGCGGCCATTGCCGACGATGAATTCCTGCGCCGTACCGCCGAGCTCAACCGCGAAGGCGTGCGGCGACTGGAAGCGGTGTTCGACGGACTGGGACTCGAATATCTGCCCACGAAGACGAATTTCATCATGGTGAAGGTGCCCGGCGCAGCCGACGTTGCCAAGGCGCTCCTTCGCTCGGGCATCATTGTCCGAGGCCTTCGCTCCTACGGTCTGCCCGACTGGATGCGCATCTCCGTGGGACGACCGGAGGAAATCACGAAGTTCCTCGAGGTTTTCGAAAAGGCCGTGGCCGCTCAGCGCTAATTCTTCGTTAAAGACTTCATAACAAACAGACGAATGACAGACAGAATTCCCGTTATCACGCTTGACGGTCCCGCTGCCAGCGGCAAGGGCACCATTGCCGAACGAGTTGCCCAGGCACTGGGCTTTCATTATCTCGACAGCGGCGCGCTCTATCGCATCGCAACGCTCAATGCACTCAGAAAAGGTGTGCCTCTCGATGATGCCGCCGCGCTGACGGCGGCGGCAGAACAGCTGGCTCCGGTTTTTGAAGGCGGCCGGATCCTGCTCGAGGGCGAGGATGTGACGACGGCGATCCGTTCGGAAGGAGTCAGCGCTGCGACGAGCCGCGTCGCGGTCGTTCCCGGTGTCCGGGCTGCGCTTTTTGCACTTCAGAAAAATGCCGCCAGGCATCCCGGACTCGTCGCCGACGGCAGGGATATGGGGACGGTCGTATTTCCCGATGCCCCTCTCAAGGTCTTTATGACCGCCTCGGCCCGCGTCCGCGCCGAAAGACGCTACAAGCAGCTCATCGGCCGGGGCGAGACGGCGGATCTCGAAGCGCTCACCCGCGATCTGGAAGAGCGCGACCGCCGGGACAGCCAGAGGGCGACTGCACCGCTGCGTCCTGCAGAGGATGCAAAGGTGCTGGATACCTCGGAAATGGGCATTGAAGAAGTTGTAAAAAAAGTCCTTCTTTGGTGGGACGAAGCCCGCTGAGTTGTCGTAGAATAGCGATTCCGATTTTTTCTGTGCCGCTCGGATGGTCTGAGCGGCCTGTTTTTGTTCAACTCCGCCCAAGGGAACAGCCCGCGGGTGTGTATTTTTTCAATCAGACAATGACCAACGAAACCAACAAGCCCGAATCCTTCGCTGAGCTTTTTGCCGAAAGCCTCGCTCAACAGGAAATGCGTCAGGGTGAAGTCATCACCGCTGAAGTCGTGCGCGTCGACTACAACTTTGTGGTTGTGAACGCCGGCCTCAAGAGCGAAGCCTATGTGCCTATCGAAGAGTTCAAGGACGACCGCGGTGAAGTGACCGTCAAGGCCGGTGACTTCGTCTCCGTCGCCATCGAATCCGTCGAAAACGGCTACGGCGACACCATCCTCAGCCGCGACAAGGCCAAGCGCCTCGCCGCCTGGATGAACCTCGAAAAGGCTCTCGAAACCGGTGAACTCGTTACCGGTACGGTTACGGGCAAGGTCAAGGGCGGTCTCACCGTCATGACCAACGGCATCCGCGCCTTCCTCCCGGGCTCGCTCGTCGACACCCGTCCGGTCAAGGACACGACGCCGTACGAAGGCAAGACCTTCGAATTCAAGGTTATCAAGCTTGACCGCAAGCGCAACAACGTCGTCGTTTCCCGCCGCGCTGTTGTTGAAGCCAACATGGGCGAAGAACGCGCCAAGCTCCTCGAAACGCTCAAGGAAGGCGCTATCGTCAAGGGCGTCGTCAAGAACATCACCGACTACGGTGCCTTCGTCGACCTCGGCGGCATCGACGGCCTTCTCCACATCACGGACCTGGCCTGGCGCCGTGTCCGTCACCCGAGCGAAGTCGTTCAGGTTGGTCAGGAACTCGAAGCCAAGGTTCTCAAGTTCGACCAGGACAAGAACCGCGTCAGCCTCGGTCTCAAGCAGCTCGGCGAAGATCCGTGGGTCGGCATCGCCCGCCGCTATCCGCAGGGCACCCGCCTCTTCGGCAAGGTCACGAATATCACCGACTACGGTGCCTTCGTTGAAGTCGAAGCCGGCATTGAAGGCCTCGTGCACGTTTCCGAAATGGATTGGACCAACAAGAACGTTGATCCGCGCAAGGTTGTCACGCTCGGCGACGAAGTCGAAGTCATGGTTCTCGACATCGACGAAGAACGCCGTCGCATCTCCCTCGGCATGAAGCAGTGCAAGCCGAATCCGTGGGAAGACTTTGCTCAGTCCCACAAGAAGGGCGACAAGGTCTCCGGTCAGATCAAGTCGATCACCGACTTCGGCGTGTTTATCGGCCTGCCCGGCGGCATCGACGGTCTGGTTCACCTCTCCGACCTTTCCTGGAACGAATCCGGTGAAGAAGCCGTCCGCAAGTACAAGAAGGGCGACGAACTCGAAGCCGTCGTTCTCGGCATCGACACCGATCGTGAACGCATCTCCCTCGGCATCAAGCAGATGGGCGGCGATCCGTTCTCCAACTTCGTCAGCACCCATGACAAGAACACTCTCGTCAAGGGTACGGTGAAGTCCGTTGAAGCCAAGGGCGCCGTGATCGACCTCGGCAACGACGTCGAAGGCTACCTCCGCGCCAGCGAAATCTCCGCTGACCGCGTTGACGACGCCACGACCCGTCTCTCCGCCGGCGACGCCGTCGAAGCGCTCATCACGAACATCGACCGCAAGAACCGCAGCATCCAGCTTTCCATCAAGGCTAAGGACGCTGCCGAAGCCCGCGATGCTCTCGATCGCCTCAACGCCGACGCTACCGCTGCCACCGGCACGACGAACCTCGGCGCTCTTCTCAAGGCCAAGCTCGAACAGAAGTAATTTCTGATTCGCCAAGCCTTTCAGGGTTCCGTCCTCAGCGGCGGAGCCCGGGAAGACCGAATAAAGGCTGCTGCATGAAAATGCAAGCAGCCTTTTTAGTCTCTGCCCGCGCAGCCGGCGCAGGGAAAGGAAAACGAGAGTGGGCAAATGCCGGCTCCCGTGCAAGAATGTCAGCGTCCGCATGTCGGATGCTGTTGAACGAAAAGTATTTGCGATCATGGAATTCGAACTCTGGTATCTGGTGCTGATTCCTGTGCTGTTTGCTGCCGGCTGGTGGGCGAGAGGGCTTGAAGCCAGAGAGCGGGAGGAAAATTCCAGACAGCTGCCCGAGGCCTATTCCCGAGGCGTCGCCATGCTGATGAGCGACCGCCCGGACAAGGCGATCGATC
This sequence comes from Sutterella sp., assembly GCA_017936545.1. Lineage (GTDB taxonomy): Bacteria > Pseudomonadota > Gammaproteobacteria > Burkholderiales > Burkholderiaceae_F > Sutterella. The sequence continues at coordinate 10,801 of JAGBFJ010000054.1, read as the reverse complement.
CCTTTATTGAAGTTGTCAGACTCGATCCCGAGCTGATCGAGCTTCATCATGTTCTCGGTATTCTCTTCCGCGGACGCGGTGAGTTCGAGCGAGCCATCCGCCTTCACAATCATCTGGTCAATCGGGAAGACATTCCTGAGGCCGATCGAGTCAAGGCGCTCAAGGAACTCGGCGAGGACTATCTGACGGCGGGTCTTTTCGACCGTGCCGAGCAGACATACCGCCGGCTGCTTGAAAATCCGAGCGAACATCTGGATGCCCTCCGGGCGCTTCTCAAGATCTACTGCATCGAACACGAGTGGACCTCGGCCATTGACGTGGCTCGTCAGCTTGAAGTCCAGGGCGGCGAGGCTCGATCCAATGAGATCGCCCACTACTACTGTGAACTGGCGGAAGGCGCCGTGCGTGCCAAGGACCTGGCGCTGGCGGACGATTACATCCGCAAGGCGCTCGACAATCAACCGGAATCCCCGCGGGCTAACATCACGGCCGGTGCGGTGTCTGCCGCACTCGGAGACGGACAGCGGGCGCTTGAGCTCTGGCAGGGCGTCATGAAGCGCACGCCTCAGTATCTGCCGCTCGTGCTTGGACGGATTGCCGACGCTCTGGTTCAGGCCGGCAAGCGCGAAGAGGCCGTCGCTCTTCTGCATCAGGCGCTTGCAGACAGCGCTAGCATTGACGTGATGGAAGAGGCCGTGAGCCGCATTGCTGCGCTCGAAGGCAATGCTGAAGCTCAGGCCGCAGTGTTACAGCTTCTTGCAGGTCATCCCAGCCTGTCCGCTTTTGCGTCGCTCATCTCGCTTCGTCAGAAGGAGAATCCGGGAGACGAACAGACCAAGCTTCTGAGTGCGCTTCTGCAGCGCCATTCGAGGCGTCTTGCACGCTATCAGTGCTCGAAGTGCGGGTTCCTGGCCTCGTCCTTCTCGTGGCACTGCCTCGGCTGCGGCGCCTGGGACAGCTTCCCGCCCCGGCGCATTGAGGATGCCAAGGGCCGCTGATTCGTCGGCAGGATTGTTACAATTGCGGCGCCTTTCGGATAAGCCCGAAGCGCCTGCAGCACATACAATTGTCAAACACAAGCGGATGAATGCCCGGGCGGTTCGGCATTCTCCGCATCATGATTCAATCCGCCCGAAAGCCCCCCATAAAAAGGAACCTAAAACAACATGCTTAAGCGTATCGGTCTGCTGATCCTCGCCAATTTCGCCGTCTTCATCATGCTCTCGGCGATCCTTCTGGTCATCCAGATGGTGTTCGGCGTCAATTTCGGCACGATGGCCGGCTCGTCCATCAATTTCACCGCGCTCTTCATCTTCTCCATGGTCGTCGGCTTCAGCGGCTCGCTGATTTCGCTCTTCATGAGCAAGCAGATGGCCAAGATGTCCATGGGCCTGCAGATGATCGACACGAACAATCCCGAGCCCGGTCTTGAACAGTACCTCGTGGATGTGGTCCGCCGTGAATCTCAGAAGGCCGGCATTCCGATGCCGGAAGTGGGCATCTACAACGGTGAGCCGAATGCCTTTGCAACGGGTGCCTCGAAGTCGAGCTCTCTCGTTGCCGTTTCGACGGGTCTTCTTCAGATCATGAACCGCGATGAAGTCGAAGCCGTGCTCGCCCATGAAATTTCGCACGTCAAGAACGGCGACATGGTGACGCAGACGCTTCTTCAGGGCGTGATGAACACCTTCGTGGTCTTCTTCTCGCGAGTCATCGGATGGGTTGTCGACCGCCAGATTCTGCGCAACGAAGACGATGCGCCGGGCGTCGGCTACTATGTGACGTCGCTCGTTCTCGACATCTGTCTCGGCTTCCTGGCTTCGATGGTTGTGTGCTACTTCTCCCGCTGGCGTGAATACCATGCCGACGCGGGCGCTGCTGAAATCATGGGCTCCAATCAGCCGATGATCAATGCGCTCCGCCGTCTCGGCAGCATGGAACCGAACGAGCTGCCCGGTGCCGTCAAGGGCTTCGGTATTTCCGGCGGCATCGGTTCGCTCTTTGCCACGCACCCCTCTATTGAAGACCGCATTGCCGCGCTCGAAACGAAGCGCTACTGATCGGTTTTCCGGCTGCGTCCGCAGCCCACGCAATGAAAAACCCCGGACCGTGCTACATCGGTTCGGGGTTTTGCTTTGGTTCGGAAAACAGATGCCGGGAATCCGGGTCAGCAGCTGACCGTTGTGCGGATACCCGCGCTTTCGACGAGTGCGGCAATGCGGTTCAGCTCTTCACGGGTTGCTTTCTGAAGTCCTTTTTCTGGCGTTTCGCGATCGATGGTATAGATTGTGACCAGCTTCGGACCGATAGAACGGACGACGTCAAGCCAGGGGAGGACATATTTGTCCGACGTATTGTCGACGTCTCTGCCCTGCCAGGAGCCCTTCATAAACATTGTCTGGATGATCGCCTTGCTTCCGAAAGCCTTCATGCGTTCGATCAGAGCGGGAAGATCGTAGCGGCTGGTCGGTCGGTCGACCAGACGGATGTAGTCTTCGTCGACGGTATCGAGTTTCAGAAGCGGATTATCGATGCGAAGGAGAGCGCGGAAAACGCTTTCCTTGAGAATGTGCGTGGCGTTGGTCAGCACGCTGATCACTGCCTTGGGAGCAAGTTCGTCTCGAAGTGCGATCGTATCGCCGATGATGTCTTCGAAATCGGGATGCGAGGTGGGTTCGCCGTTGCCGGCAAATGTCAGAGTATCGGGCACTTCGCCTTCGGCCCGCATGGCCTCCAGTTTTTCACGAAGCTTGCTGCGCACCAGCTCGCGCGAAGGCATTTTCAGATTGGGCCGGCGTTCGGCATTGAGGCCGCATTCGCAGTAGATGCAGTCAAAGCTGCAGAGTTTGCCGTCTGCGGGCAGGAGATTGATGCCGAGAGAAAGCCCGAGTCGGCGGCTCCTGACGGGACCGAAGATGGGGCTCGGATAAAGAATGGTGGACATAACTGTCAGGGAGAAAGTCGAACGGGCGTCCGACATCATAGCGAAAGCGGCGCCTCAAGGCGCCGCTTCGGAATGATCTCTCTCATGACTGAGAGGTTCTGATCGCAATTTCGATCTCTTCGGGCGTATGAGAGTCGTCCGCTGCGATCTGGCGCCCGACCCACAGGGCCATCACGGCCAGAGCAAGGCCCGTCAGCGTGAGGCCGGCCGCAGTGGCGCCCCAGAAGCCGTAGGCCTCGAAGGGGCCGCCGGCCCATTCGCATCCGAAGGCGAACAGATAGCCTCCGCCGAGTCCCACGCCCCAGAGCATCACGCCGTAGATGATCATGGGTGCCCGCGTGACGCGGTATCCGCGCAAAGCGAAGGAACTCACCGACTGAAGCGCATCGAAGACGTGATACATGCAGCCGAAAAGGAGCAGTGAGGCGGCAATATTCCGAACGCCGGGATCGGACGTATAGAGAGAAACGATCGGAGATCGGGCAAAGAAAAGCGTGAGTGCCAGCACGACCGCGACGGCCGTGGAGACGGCCAGGGATCGTCTGAGTACGCTGAGCGCCACGGCCGGCCATTTGGCCCCGAGAGACTGGGATACCAGCACGGATGTGGCGATGCCGAGCGAGAGCGGCACCATGTAGCACATGGAAGTGATGTTGGCGACGATCTGGTGGGCGGAGACGACTTCAGATCCGAAACGGGACACAAAAATCGCCATCAGCGTGAAGCTGGAGACTTCGAAAAAGGTGCTCAGACCGATCGGAATCCCGATATGGAGCTGCTCCTTGATGAGACGCCAGTCGGGCCCTGTGAAGCGTTCGGCATGCATGCTCCGGTAAAAGGGCGCCTTCATCCAGATAGTCAGGTAGACGAAGAAGGCGATGAAATTCAGAACGGCGAAAGATACGCCGGCGCCCGCTCCTCCCATCGCAGGAAAACCGAACCAGCCGTACATGAAGACGGCATTCAGAGGCGCCTTCAGGGCCAGAATGCCCAGAGAAACCCACATCGTGATGCGGGGACGGGAGAGTGCGGCATTGACCGAAATGAAGGTGCGCCCGAACAGGCTCGCGGGAAGGCTGAGGGCTGTGAAGCTGAGGTATTCGGCGGCCATGCGGGCAACGTCGCCCTTGACCTCGCCCATGCTGATCCAGAGGTCGCTCCATAGCAGAAGCGGCACGCCGAAGAGCGACAGAAAGGCGCCGAGCCACATGTTCTGCTGCAACGCTTCCCCGATCTGGCGGTATTTTCGGGCGCCGTAATGATGTCCGGCAATGGGAGACAGACTTTGAAGAATGCCGACGAGGCCCATGACGACTGAAATGGTCGCGGCGAGTCCCAGGGCGATGGCTGCAAGGTGATCCTTGCCGAGATGCCCGGCCATGATGGTGTCGATGGTGCCGCCGCCGATGATGGCAATGTTGGCGACGAAGATCGGGCCGGCAAGGCGGGCAAGCGCCTTGAACGAGGTCTTCGGCGGTGTGAGATGGGTCATCGGTTAAGCGTTACGATGAAGGTTTCGTCCGTGTGCGGGCGGCTTGCCGGCTTGGCAAGGGCTTCAGGTGCGAATCTGCCGGAACGGCCTCGCGTGATGGTAAAGCGGCAGCTTCCGGGGGCAGCATTGCGAAGCACGCGGATACCGCCGTAATACTGGAAGAGCGCCTGAAGACCCGGGGTGAAGCCTTCGCCGGCGGCGCAGTCCGTTTCGCTGAACCCGGCCTTCACCAGGGTGCCGGAGACGGACTCAATGACGGGCACGTAGGAACGGTTGATGTCGATGCCCGTGTGAAAGAGACCGATGACGGCAGCGGCAACGGCCGTCATGCCGGCGGCGGAGAGCCACGGGCCGCGCCAGATGACGACGGGCCGATGGGTGAGCCGCCATCCGACGAAGCCGAACCACATGGCAGTCGTCAGGACGGCAAGAACGAAGCCGCTGTCAAAAACGGGCGAACTTCCCGGGGCAAGCATCTGGACGGATTCCGCCATCTTCGGAGCAAACGAGGTCAGCCAGGCGAACCAGTAGGCCCATGCAGCCAGCGTGCCGAGAGAGAAGGTCATGAGCGAGAACCAGTCGAGCACATTTTCATGAGAGCGGCGGACGGTGACGAGACCGAAGGCTGCAAGAACCGAAAGCAGAGGCAGGAACGTGAGAAAGACCGTGTCGGATGCCTGGAAGGAGGAGAAGACGACGGCAGGAATGCCCGCCGCGCAGAGCACCAGCGGCAGCAGCAGATGCGTCCGGCGAAGCTGACGGCGCCAGCTGTAAAGCGCCCAGAGCACAAAAGGCCAGACGGGGCAGAGATACCAGACGGCGTTGCGTGCGAACCAGAAATAGGTGTCGGCTCCCGCCAGACCGAAGTGCGAGTTCTGCTCGGCAAACCAGAGCGCGAACCAGGCCGGCGCACCGTCGGGCGATGCGGTAAATGCAAGCACCGGCCAGGGAAGGAAACCGGCGGCAGCTCCGAGAACGGTATAGGCTGCTCGGCGGATGCGGGTGTCCTGATAAGCGCGGATGAGCGAGAAGGCGAGAAGCGAAATGGCAAGCAGCCAGACGCCGGCGAACAAAGTCGACGAAACGACGGCGGCGCCGGAGGCAAGGCCTGCAATGAAGCAGCCCCGAAGGGGACGGCGCAGAGCAAGCGTCAGACCGTAGAAATTGATGGCGCCCATGGCGAGAAGCGCCGTATCGGGAAGCGCTTCATGCTGACGGGTGACAATGCCGAAGGTGGCAACGAAAAAGAGAACGGCGCTGTCCGCCACGACGCGGCCGTAGTCGCGCGGAGAAGCTTCGCCGCCGAAGGCAAAGGCAATCGGCTGGGCCTCGGGCCGCCGGGCCAGGTGCCAGGTGCCGTACCAAAGCGCTGCAGTCGTGATGCCGAACCAGAGACAGGCAGCCAGCCGGGTCGCCGCGATGTCGGAAAGGAAGCCGAACCCGCTCCCGGAAGTGCCGAAAAGCGAAATGAGGAGCGAGGAAAGCCAGCCGGTCATGGGCCCCGCCGACGTCATCGGCGTGTCGGACACGGAAGGCAGAAACCAGAGGACGGGGCCGCCCGTCAGCATGGAGAGCGCGGTGCCGAAGCTCGAGGCATCGCGCATCGTCCAGATGCCGGTGCTCCAGAAGCCGGTTGCGGCAAAGATGACAAGCAGCGAAAGCAGACTCCAGCGCGGGAGCTTGTTCGCGGCCTCCTGTGACATTTTGACGGGTGTGGAACGCTGGCTGAGCACGGCAGATTACCTGACGGGTGGGATTGAAGACATTTTCCGGCTTTTGCGGACAAATGAAAAGGGCAGTCCGAGTTGTCGGAGACTGCCCTTTTGAAAGCACTGCACGGCATATGCCGTACGGCCGGACCGCTTAATTACTTGGCGGCCTTGGCGGCGGCTGCGGCGGCGTTCATGGCCTGCTGCTTGGCAGCAAACTTGGCGCGGAACTTTTCAACGCGGCCTGCTTCAACGATGCGCGTCTGAGCGCCCGTGTAGAACGGGTGGCTGGCAGAGGACGTATCGAGCTTGAACATCGGGTAGGTCACGCCGTCGATTTCAACCGTTTCCTTCGTCTGAACGGAGGAACGGATGATGAACGTCTTGTTGATGGAGAGGTCGACGAAAGCGACTTCGCGATATTCGGGATGAATGCCTTTCTTCATTTTTTCAAAAATTCCTAGTTTTTCTGTCGGTCGCCCTGACGGCCTTACGAACCCGCCCGAAATATCGGGTCTTACGGCAGGCATGCCAATCCACGTGCCAACTGGGAAGTGTGCGATTATCTCAGAAGAAATCGTGAAGCGCAAGCGGTCGGAGGGCATTTTTTCGCTCGTCAGCCGAGAGGGTTCAAAACGCTTAAGCGTAGGGCAAACAAGGCTTGATAGAATCAGTGCCGTCCGGAAGCCGCCGATTCGGCGGCGTCTGATTTTTCGAACAGTTTTCTGCGCTCCGTCCGTGGGCGCATTTTCATCCGCATCATGTCTAAATTCGAACGTTGTGTCATCGCCACCCGCGAAAGCCCCCTTGCCATGTGGCAGGCCCTGCATATCCAGTCCGTTCTGCGTCAGCGCTATCCGCAGGCCGATGTCGAACTGCTCGGCATGACGACCCGCGGCGACCAGATCCTCGACAGAACGCTCTCCAAGGTGGGCGGCAAGGGTCTGTTCGTGAAGGAACTTGAAGTCGCGATGGAAGAAGGTGCGGCTGATCTTGCCGTGCATTCTCTGAAGGACGTGCCGATGGAGCTGCCCGAGGGGTTCGACCTCGTCGCCGTGAGCGAACGCGAAGACCCGCGGGATGCCTTTGTTTCTCCCAAGTATGCAAGTCTTGACGAGATGCCTGCCGGCGCCCGCGTCGGCACGGCAAGCCTTCGCCGCGAACTCATGCTGCGCATGAACTATCCCCATCTTGAAGTGCTGCCGGTGCGCGGCAACGTGGGCACGCGTCTTCGCAAGCTCGACGCCGGCGAATACGATGCGCTCGTCATGGCTTCCGCCGGTCTCAAGCGTCTGGAACTCTCCGAGCGCATCCGTACGATCATTCCCGCCGAAGTGAGTCTGCCTTCCCCGGGGCAGGGTGCCCTCGGCATTGAAATCCGATCCGACAACGCAGTGATGCACGAGGCACTCGCGTTCATCAATGATCCGCATACGCGCGCCTGCTGCACGGCCGAACGTGCGGTCTCCCGCGCTCTCGGCGGTTCCTGCCAGGTTCCGCTGGCGGCCTACGCCATCGTCGAAGGCGAAGAAATGTGGCTGCGCGCGCTCGTCGGCAATCACAAGACGGGCGAAGCAATCCGCAGCGAAGCACGCGGGGACTGGACAAAGCCCGAAGAACTGGCCGCTCAGGTGGTTGCCGATCTGCGTGCTCAGGGCGCGGACGCTATACTGAAGGCTGTTTTGGGTTAATCGAGATCAAGAGGGACATATGGCTTTACAACAGCCCGTCATTCTGATGCGCCCCGGCGAGGCCAACAACCGCCTCGCGGACGTACTCGAAAAAGACGGCATCGACTGCTGGCGCTGGCCGGCTTTCGGCATTGAGCTCCCCGGCAAGGAGGACTGCGACATCGTTCAGGAACGGCTTGCCAATCTGGACAATGTTGAAATGGTCGTCCTCCCCAGCCCGGCTTCCGTCGCGGCGGTTGCGCACTGGGTCCGAGAGTGGCCCGAGCACATCACGCTCGCCACGGTGGGCGAAGGCACTGCGAAGGTGATTCGGGCGGCATGGGGACCGGATGTAAAGCTGATTTACCCGTCGGGCGATGCGGAGAATTCCGGCAGCGAAGCGCTCTGGGAAATCCTGAAGCATCGGGGCGCCCCGTCGCGCGTGCTTTTCCTTCGCGGCCAGACCGGCCGCGAGTGGCTGCCCGAACAGTTCCGGCGCATGGGCTCGGACGTCATCACGCTCTGCGCTTATGTCCGCGTGCCGCTTGAACTGACGATGCAGCAGCGCCGCGATCTGATGCTGGCTTCTCACGGTCCCTCGCCGATCATCTATATCACGAGCACGGATGCCGTCGATGCGCTTTTCCACGCTATCCGACCGGTACCGGATGTCCGCGACTGGCTGACGGCCGGCGTAGCAATTACGCTTCATCCCCGAATCGTCCGGCGTCTTCAGGAGGCGGGCTTCACGCATATTGAAGTGACGACCACCGATGATGCCAGCGTTGCGGGACACATCAAAAAGAATCTTCAGTCTGCACTCTGATCGAATAAGGACATGAAGTCGGGCGTCTGCAGCACACGCTGCCGGCGCCTTTATTTTTTTAATTGATCCGGGCGTCGGCTGCCCGGAGGATGTATATTCTCCTCATCGCGTCCGAATCCCTGCGAGACAGAGAAAAAGGGGAGGATGCACCGACCAGTTAGGAGGCAGAGTCATGCAGCGTTTGAATGCGGTTCTAGTGCAGCCCAATCCGAAAACGGGTGATTTTCGCAGCAATTTGGAGGCTGTGAAGCGTCTCTGCGCGGCTGCCGGCAGGGCGGACCTGATCATCGTGCCCTGCGGTTCGATTGAGGGCGGTACCGGACACGCCTCTCTCGGCTGGCCGGATATTCGAAACGATCGTGACCGAGTGCTCGCGTCAGCGGCGGCGCTCGCGTCCGAAGGAACCGCGGCCGTGTTCTATATCGGAGAAGACGGCCCCCGCTGCCGGCTCCTGACGCCGTCAGGCACGGAGGACAGACGTTGGCCGTTCGTTTTTTCGGCGGGCGGTCTGAGCTTTGGCGGCGAGAATGACGACTGCGATGTTGTTCTTGATGCCGTCCGCCTGATCCGGGCTCAGGAACGGCGGACGGAGATCGAAGGCAGAATCGTGCTGGCGGCAGGCATTGCCGGTGGTCAGGATTCGGAAGTTTTTGCCGGAGACACACGTGTTCAGAGCGCGGACGGCGTCGTCTGTTCTCTGCCTCCCTGGACGGAAGGCGCGCTGGCGGTGAGCATTGAATGCCGGGACGGCGCGGTCCGCATGACGGAATTCAGGCGCGTGCTGTCCGGCATCGAGCCTGTCTGCGCCGATGAACGCTATGAGGCGCTTCGCGCAGCCGTCAGGGATTATGTCGCCAAAAACCGGATCGCCGGCTGCGTTCTGGGACTGTCCGGCGGCATCGACAGCGCACTGGTCGCTTCACTGGCACGTGACGCCGTCGGCGCAGATCGCGTGCGCGTCATCAAGCTGCCGTCCCGCTTTACGTCAGCGCTCTCGAATGATGCGGCTGATGATCTGGCACGCCGTCAGGGACTGCGCATCGACACGCTGTCCATTGAACCGCTTTTCAAGACGGCTGTCGAGGTTCTCGCACCGGTTTATGAAGGACGCCCCTGGGATCTGGCTGAGGAGAATATTCAGGCCCGCCTTCGCGGCATGCTTCTCATGGGCATTGCCAATAAATTCGGTCTTCTGCTTCTCTGCACGAGCAACAAGGCGGAAGCCGCCATGGGCTACGGCACGCTCTACGGTGATATCACGGGGGGCTTTGCCCCGCTGATCGATCTCTGGAAGGAGGACGTGGTCGCGCTCTGCAGAGCAAGAAATGCCTCCGAGAGCGATCCGGACGTCATTCCGGAGGAAATCATTACGAGAGAGCCGTCCGCCGAACTTCGCGAAGATCAGAAGGACAGCGACAGTCTGCCTCCCTATCCGATCATCGCGCGGGTGGTTGAGCATGTGTCCGCCGGACGCACGCTGGCCGAACTGCCGGCCGACATTGAGCCGGCTCTTGCCAGACGGATTGTGACTCAGCTTCTCCAGAACGGCTTCAAGCGTGCTCAGAGCATTCCCGGCCCCGTGATTACCGCGACGCCTCTGTCGGCATATGCTGCATGGGGCATCAACCGGGCGAAGCCGGAGTGGGACTGACGGACTGTTCCGTCTCTGCAGGGACGTCGCGCAGGGCTCAGGCAGAGCCGGCTTCCGAATGAAATTGAAATGCCCGCGGTTTCGGCCGCGGGCATTTCAGGGGGAACTCCCACCCGGCTAGGTCCCAACCGGGTTGATTGTCATCAACAAAGCAACGAATAATTTTCTTTAATCATTGAAATTCCTGCTTTTTCTGTTCCCGGAAAAAGCAGGAATTTTTGTTTTACGCTATAATAGATACATAATTATATAAAAGCATCTATCATGGCAAGAATCGTTGACTCCACCGGAACCGATTGGGCACTCATGGCGGCCAAGGACTCCGTCGGCCGCGTCTACATCCGCGCTTACCGCAATGCATGGGACGCGGAGAAAAAGCGGTCCTACGTTCAGGCCAAGATTCAGGTAGGCCGTCTCCTCGAAGACGGTCGTATCCGCCTGTCCAAGGGATTCATTGAACGTTTCCCGTCTTATGCCGAAGGAGAGTGGTATTGGGGCGATAAGGAACT
>JAGBFJ010000053.1 GCA_017936545.1 Sutterella sp. | reverse complement strand
GGCATAATACGTGCCTCACACAGGCACGTAGCTCAGTTGGTTAGAGCATCACCTTGACATGGTGGGGGTCGTTGGTTCGAGTCCAATCGTGCCTACCAGCCTTTTCTTCGGAAAGTGCGCAGTGTGAAAACGGTTCAGGGGCCGTTTAGCAGGCGGTTTGCTTTTTGGCAAAACTTCCTGCATAATTCAAACCTTGACAGGCACGTAGCTCAGTTGGTTAGAGCATCACCTTGACATGGTGGGGGTCGTTGGTTCGAGTCCAATCGTGCCTACCAGAATTATTACGGGAACTGTTGACAATGTGCTTTGAGCAGGTCTTTCGCACAACAACACCCTCTCTTTAATCAGAGGGCGTGAGCGAGACGTTGTCCATCAGTTGACCGAGACAAAAAAGTGCGGCTCATGTCCGCACTTTTTTTTCGTCTGTACAAAACGAAACGAGGTTACCAAATGGTTGCTGTTACCCTTCCCGACGGTTCCAAGCGCGAATTCCCGGGTGCTGTTACAGTGGCTCAGATCGCCGCCGACATCGGCGCCGGTCTGGCCAAGGCTGCTCTTGCCGGTCGTGTGGACGGCAAGCTTGTCGATCTGTCTTATGTAGTCGAGCAGGATGCCGCCGTCGCTATCGTGACGGGCCGCGATGCAGACGGTCTCGAAATTCTCCGTCACTCCACCGCTCACCTCATGGCTCAGGCCGTGAAGGAACTCTATCCGGAAGCGCAGGTCACGATCGGACCGGCGATTGAAAACGGCTTCTATTACGACTTCTCGTACAGCCGCCCCTTCACGCCCGAAGATCTGAAGGCCATTGAAGCCCGCATGGACGAAATCGTGAAGCGCGATCTGCCGATCGTGCGCGAAGAAATGTCCCGCGACGACGCCGTGGCGTTCTTCCTCGGTCTCGGCGAAAAGTACAAGGCTGAACTGATTGCCGCCATTCCCGACGGCGAAACGATTTCGCTCTACCGTCAGGGCGACTTCACCGACCTCTGCCGCGGTCCTCACGTCCCGTCGACGGGCCGTCTGAAGGTGCACCGCCTGATGAAGGTGGCCGGCGCCTACTGGCGCGGCGACTCGAAGAACGAAATGCTTCAGCGCATCTACGGCACCGCCTGGGCGACGAAGGACGAACAGGCCGCCTATCTCAAGATGCTCGAAGAAGCGGAAAAGCGCGACCATCGCCGCCTCGGCCGCGAGCTCGACCTCTTCCATCTTCAGGACGAAGCGCCGGGCATGATCTTCTGGCACGCCAAGGGCTGGGCCCTCTGGCAGGTCATCGAACAGTACATGCGCCGCGTCTATCAGGACCACGGCTATCAGGAAGTGAAGGCGCCGCAGCTGCTCGACCGTTCGCTCTGGGAACGCTCCGGTCACTGGGCCAAGTATCGTGAAAACATGTTCACGACTGAGTCCGAAAACCGCTACTACGCGCTCAAGCCCATGAACTGCCCGGGCCATATCCAGATCTTCAATTCGGATCTGCGCAGCTACCGCGACCTGCCGCTTCGCATCGGCGAATTCGGCCAGTGCCACCGCAACGAGCCGTCCGGTTCGCTGCACGGCCTGATGCGCGTTCGCGGCTTCACGCAGGACGACGGCCACATCTTCTGCACGGAAGACCAGATTCTTGAGGAATGCGAAGCCTACACCCGCCTCGTTCAGCGCGTGTACAAGGACTTCGGCTTCACGGAAATCGCCTACAAGGTGGCGACCCGCCCGGCCATGCGCATCGGTGAAGACGCAGTTTGGGACAAGGCTGAAGCGGCTCTGATGCAGAGCCTTGACGCCGTCGGCATCAAGTATGAGATCCTCGAAGGCGAAGGCGCCTTCTACGGTCCCAAGATCGAATACCACCTCAAGGACTGCCTCGGCCGCTCCTGGCAGTGCGGCACGATCCAGGTCGACTTCCAGATGCCGGGCCGTCTCGGCGCCGAATACGTGGCCGAAGACAATACCCGCAAGATCCCGGTGATGCTGCACCGCGCCATCCTCGGTTCGCTTGAACGCTGGATCGGCATGCTGATCGAACAGTACGCCGGCGCCTTCCCGACCTGGCTCTCGCCGGTTCAGTGCGCCGTAGCCTGCATTACCGACGCTCAGCAGGATTACGCCAAGGAAGTTGCTGCCAAGCTGCATGAAGCGCGCGTTCGCGTTCATACTGATTTGCGCAGCGAAAAGATTAACTATAAAATTCGCGAGCTTAGTCTGCAAAAGATTCCGTACATTCTCGTCGTCGGCGAGAAGGAAAAGCAGAACGGCACCGTGGCGGTCCGCGCCCGCGGCGGCAAGAACCTCGGCGTGATCAAGGTGGAGGACTTCCTCGCCATGATCAAGGCTGAAGACGAAAGCCGCGCCCAGTTTGCGCACTGACCGTAAAGATCACTCATTTTCAGGAGTACTGTCATAGCTCAAGATCGCAAGCATCGGATCAATGGTGAGATCCGAGTTCCTGAGGTCCGTCTGACCGGCGTCGATGGCGCCCAGATCGGGATTGTCCGCACCGCGGAAGCACTGCGCATGGCCGAGGACGCCGATGTCGACCTCGTCGAAATTGCGCCGAATGCGAACCCGCCCGTCTGCCGTCTGATGGATTACGGCAAGTTCCGTTACCAGGAACAGAAGAAGGCTCAGGAAGCCAAGGCCAAGCAGAAGGTGATTCAGGTGAAGGAAGTGAAGTTCCGCCCGGTGACGGACGAAAACGACTTCCAGACGAAGCTCCGCAGCCTGGTGCGATTCCTGACGGACGGCGACAAGGCCAAGGTGACGCTGCGCTATCGCGGTCGCGAAATGGCGCATCAGCAGTTTGGCATGGATCTGATGGACCGCATCAAGGCGGAGCTGGCCGACGTAGCGCAGGTTGAACACCAGCCCAAGCTCGAAGGCCGCCAGATGATCATGGTGCTGGCTCCTAAAAAGAAGAAGTGATTTTTCACACACGGCCTCAATTTTGAGGTAGAATCACGTCTTTCCCGATGAACCGGCTGCCTTCAAACGCAGCCGGTTGTTTTCGGATAACAAGTGAACCCGGGCTTGAAGAAGTGTTGCTCCCCTTCGGAGGAACCGCCTGTGGCTCATCAAATAAAGAGGTAACGGCAAATGCCGAAGATGAAAACCAAGCGCGCTGCGGCCAAGCGTTTCAAGCCGCGCGCCAGCGGCTCGATCAAGCGCGCCCACGCTACGAAGCGTCACATTCTCTCCCACCGTACGACGAAGAACAAGCGTCAGCTCCGCGGCATGGTTGATATCCATGAATCGGATATCGCTTCCGTGCGTCGCATGCTGCCTTACGCGTAATTAAAGGAGAGTTAGTAAGATGCCCCGAGTTAAGCGTGGTGTGACGGCTCGTGCCCGTCATAAGAAGATTTTCGCCCTTTCCAAGGGCTTCAGCCTCCGCCGCAACAACGTCTACCGCGTTGCCAAGCAGGCTGTTATGCGTGCCGGTCAGTATGCTTACCGTGACCGCCGCGACAAGAAGGGCACGTTCCGCCGTCTGTGGATTGCCCGTATCAACGCCGGTGCCCGTTCCAACGGCCTGACGTACTCCGTGTTCATGAACGGCCTGAAGAAGGCCGGTATCGGTCTGGACCGCAAGGTTCTCGCCGACATGGCCGTCTTCGACAAGGAAGGCTTCGCCTCCCTCGTCGCTCAGGTCAAGGCTCAGGCCGCCTGATAGAAAGCATTTTTCGGAACGACGGATGACGCTTTAATCCGCCGGCTTTTGTCCGAAGGCTTCGAAAAAGAGATCCCGCAGCAATGCCGGATCTCTTTTTTTTTTGAGTTTTTCTGTGAAGCGGTATCGGCGCCGCTCAGTCTGCAGTGCCGTCGCCGGCGGCGGACGGGCGGGCTTCACTCGCCGGATCGCATTCGTCGGTGCCGAAGACGCGGACCGCTTCACGGATCAGATCGTCAACGAGAGCAAAACTGTTTTCGCCCAGAAGAAAGTCGCGCGTTCGGTTGAATTCGGCCTGCGTCGAACAGCGCAGCACGGAGAGCCCGGTTTCAAGCGCGTCGGCCGTGCACTCGAACGCCTGATCGGATAGGGGACCTGGGACGGGGATGTCTTTGCGGACAGCATTGAGAGCGGACTCGATGAAGGTCCGGATTTCCGCGCATTCCTCGGTTTTCTCGGCAAGGATCCAGAAAATGCCGAGTTCAATGATGAGCTGAATGAGCGGCGAACCGCGCTTGGGGCCCATCCTCATGCTGATGAGATGGCTGCGGGCTTCGTCGACGAGAGACTTCGCATCCTCGTCATGCATCGGGAGCTGCATCAGAAGCGGATGGATGGCCGATACGGATTTCGGGCGATAGCTCTTTTTGCGGGGTTTCTTTTGCCTGGCCATGCGAATCCTCCGGGCGTCAGTCGGCATCGGTTCAGTCTACCAATTTCGTCTGCCGAGGGAACAGGGCCGGGCGGGACGAAAGGCGGCGTAGCGGCTTCTTCGGCACAGCCGTTCGGCGAATGCCGTGCGCCGTAGCGGTTTTCGGGGATTTCTCCCGATGTTTTCTTGGAAATCGTTGTAAAATAAAAAATTCCGCGCCCACCCGGGATGCGTGTGACGGTTTGCTGCGGCAAGGCGTTCGTTCAGACGGAGCGGACGATTTGCCGGAGGAAACCGTCTGATGCTTTGCGGCACAGGCGATTAGACCCATTTCGACTCCGCCGGGCCCTGAATCGGGCCGCGGAGGGACGGCATGCACGGACTTGTGTCAGTGCGTGCCTCAGATCATTTGTTGAAACATCAAGCAGTTGTCGGGATTAGTGAATATGCAGGATCTTTCCGAACTCATTGAGTCCGCACGTCAGGACTTTGCCAAGGCCGAACAGCCTGCCGCCCTTGAGGACGCTAAGGCTAAATACATTGGCAAGACCGGTGCCGTGACCATGCTCATGAAGCAGCTCGGTGCGCTTCCGCCGGAAGAACGCCGCGCCCGCGGTCTGGAAATCAATAAGGCGAAGGCCGCCGTGGAAGCGGCTCTCAACGCCCGCCGCGAACAGCTCGCTCAGGCCGCCCTTCAGGCGAAGCTCGCGAGCGAATCGATCGACGTGACGCTGCCGGGGCGCTTCCGCTCCGAAGGCGGCATTCATCCGGTGATGCGCACCTGGATGCGCATTGAGGAAATTTTCCGCTCGATCGGCTTTGACGTGGCCGACGGTCCTGAAATCGAAAGCGACTGGTTTAGCTTTACGGCGCTCAACAATCCGCCCAATCATCCTGCCCGTTCGATGCAGGATACCTTCTACGTCGACCGCGCCGACGAAGAAGGCCGTCAGCTGCCGCTTCGTCCGCATACCTCTCCGATGCAGGTCCGCTATGCCCGCACGCATGCCGCTCCGATCAAGGTGATTGCCCCGGGCCGCACGTACCGCGTCGACTCCGACGCCACGCACTCCCCGATGTTCCATCAGGTTGAAGGCCTGTGGATCGGCGACAACGTGAGCTTCACGGACCTGAAGGGCGTCTACAGCGATTTCCTGCGCCGCTTCTTCGAGACGGACGACCTGATCGTTCGCTTCCGTCCGAGCTACTTCCCGTTCACCGAACCTTCTGTCGAAGTTGACATGATGTTTACGAGCGGTCCGCGCAAGGGTAAGTGGCTTGAAATCTCGGGTGCCGGCGAAGTGCATCCGAACGTCGTGCGCAATTACGGACTCGATCCCGAAAAGTACATGGGCTTTGCCTTCGGCTCCGGTCTCGAACGTCTCACGATGCTTCGCTACGGCATCGACGACCTGCGCCTCTTCTTCGAGGGCGATCTGCGCTTCCTGCGCCAGTTCAACTGATCCGTGATGAGCCCAATAAGGAATAACTGACATGCTGTTTACAGAAGAGTGGCTGCGTCAATACGTCAATCCGCAGCTCAATACCGACGATCTTGCCGAAACGCTCACCATGGCGGGTCTCGAAGTTGAGGAAGTGACCTCGGTTGCGCCGGCTTTCACGGGTGTCGTGGTTGCCGAAGTGCTCACCTGCCGCGATCATGAAAACTCCGACCATCTGCACGTCTGCGAAGTGAACGCCGGAACGGGCGAAGTGCTCCAGATCGTCTGCGGCGCGCCCAATGTGAAGGCCGGCATCAAGGTGCCGTGTGCGCTGATCGGCGCCGAACTGCCCGGCGGCTTCAAGATCAAGAAGTCCAAGCTCCGCGGCGTGGTCTCGATGGGCATGCTCTGCTCGGCCCGCGAACTCGGCACGAGCGAAGATCACAGCGGCATCTGGATTCTTCCGTCCGATGCGCCGATCGGAATGTCGATTCGCGAATACGCGAAGCTCGACGACGCCCGCATCGAAATCAAGCTCACGCCGAACCGCGGCGACGCGCTGTCCGTGACGGGCGTAGCCCGCGACCTGCATGCCGTGACGGGTGCTCCGCTGACGCTTCCCTCCATGGAAAAGGTGGCTCCGACCTGCGAATGCCGTCTTCCGGTTCGCATTGAATCTCCGGACCTCTGCGGCCGCTTCACCGGCCGCGTGATCCGCGGTCTCAACGCCAAGGCTGAAACGCCGCAGTGGATGCGCGACCGTCTTGAACGCGCCGGTCAGCGTCACATCTCCGCGCTCGTCGACATTTCGAACTACGTCATGCTCGAACTCGGCCGTCCGTCGCACTTCTTCGACATGGACAAGCTCGAAGGCGACGCGATTACGGTCCGCTGGGCCCGCGAAGGCGAAAAGGTGACGCTTCTCAACGGTCAGACCGTTGATCTCGATCCGTACTTCGGCGTTGTCTGCGACGGCGATCGTCCGGAATGCATCGCCGGCATCATGGGCGGCGACGCCAGCGCCATTTCTGAAGACACGAAGGATCTCTTCATTGAAGCGGCCTTCTGGCATCCGACCTCCATTCAGGGCCGCTGCCGCCGTCTCAACTTCTCGACCGATGCGGCCTACCGCTTCGAACGCGGCGTCGATTTCGGCTCCAACGCCGACCATATGGAATACATCACCCGTCTCGTGCTCGATATCTGCGGCACGCCTGAGACGAAGGTGGGCCCGGTCGACGATCAGATCGTGAATCTGCCGGAACGCAAGCCGGTGACGATGCGCGTCTCCCGCTGCCTCAAGGTGGTCGGCTTGGACATCCCCGTTGAAGCCATGAAGAACATCTTCACGCGTCTCGGCTTTGACTACACGTTCGACGGCGAAGTCTTCACCGTCAAGTCTCCGACGCACCGCTTCGACATCGAAATCGAAGAGGACCTGATTGAAGAAGTGGCCCGTCTGTACGGCTATGAAAAGCTGCCGGATCGTCCGCCGCTGGCCCGCATCGCCATGAAGAGCCCGAAGGAAGCCTCCCGTACGGCTCACGCGCTTCGCCGCGAAATGGCCGTGCTCGGCTATCAGGAACTGATCAACTTCTCCTTCGTGCCCGAAGCCTGGGAAAAGGACTTCGCCGGCAACGAACAGCCGATCCGTCTCCTGAACCCGATCGCCTCGCAGCTTTCCGTGATGCGCACGCAGCTTATCGGCGGTCTCGTCGATATTCTGAAGTACAACCTCAACCGCAAGGCTGAACGCGTCCGCGTGTTCGAGCTCGGCCGCGTCTTCTTCCCGGATCCCGCCGTTCTCGACGGCCCGTGGTCCGTGAAGGGCGTCCGCCAGCCGCAGCACATCGCCGGCCTCGCCTACGGCACGGCTGCCGATGCCCAGTGGGGTCTTGACCCCCGTCCGGTCGACTTCTACGACGTGAAGGGCGACATCGAACGTCTCGTGGCGCCGCTCAAGGCCCGCTACGTGAAGGAAGTCTTCCCGGGTCTGCATCCGGGCCGCTCGGCTGCCGTTTACATCGGCGAAAAGCGCGTCGGCTTCATCGGCGAACTTCATCCGAAGCTTGCTCAGGATTATGATCTTCCGAAGGCGCCGGTCGTCTTCGAGCTCGAAGTCGATCCTCTGCTCGCGCTCGAACTGCCGCGCTACACGCCGGTGAGCAAGTTCCAGCCGATGCACCGCGACATCGCCGTTGTCGTTCCGGCTGACTTTGAAGTGCAGAAGCTCTTCAATGCCGTGAGCGAAGGCCGCGTGTCCGATCCTCGTCTCGCTGCGCTGACTGCTTTCTCGCTCTTCGACCTCTATCGCCCGACGTCGGGCGAACAGGCCGGCGAAAAGTCTCTCGCATTCGCCGTTGAACTCAATTCGTCGGGTGAAGAAGCCTTGACGGACCTTGAGGCAGACGGTACGATGCGCGCACTTGTTGAGGTTCTCGAACGTGCCGGTGCACGTCTGCGTGCCTGATAAAAACTATTGAAAATGTGTACTGCCTTCCGATACTTAGGAAGGCAGTTCAATTCGACAAACTGGAACCGAACTCTGAAAGAGAGCGGAACCGAACTCGGATACTACTCACATGAAGAGAAAGCCTGAAGAATTCGAAGAAATCGACGACGCTGAAGACGCAGCGGACGAAGAAGTCGTTGTCGGCGGCATCACTGTGAACAAGGCAGCGCTGGCCGAAGTTATTTTCGAACGCCACGGTATTGACCGTCACGACGGCAAGCAGTTTGTGGACCGTTTCTTTGAACTTATCATCGAACACCTGAAGCAGGGTCACGTCGTAAAGCTTCCGGGACTAGGGAACTTCTCGGTTCGCGATAAAAATGCGCGTCCGGGCCGCAACCTGAAAACCGGCGAAACCGTGCTCATCAACGAGCGCCGCGTGGTGAATTTCCACCCGTCCGGCACGCTCAATGCGCGCGTGACGGAAAACCTAATCAAGGATGAGGCAAAGTAAAGAAGATACCGTATTTATGGTATTTATCTGAAGATCCCTTCCCTAGGGAGGGGATCTCAGATATACTTTGAGTTCTCGGGGCGTAGCGCAGCCTGGTAGCGCACTTGCATGGGGTGCAAGGGGTCGCGAGTTCGAATCCCGCCGCCCCGACCAAACACCAGGAAAAAGAGAGTATGAGTAAATCATCTCTCTTTTTTTGTATCTGCATCATTCCTTATCTGCTCTTCAAGAGTCTTCCTCGTCAAATCGGATTTATCCGGTTCCCGCCTGTAAAAGACTGAGTGTTTTACGGAACATTCAGAAGATCACCTTAAGATCTCTTAAGAAAACGCCACACCGCTCGAAGGCTTGACTTTGGGTACACAAGTTTCGTATTTTGGGATGTGTACCATTCGCGCATGCGGAGAGTGTTATGCCTTCCAAGCTGAAGTTGACTGATAGAGATATTGAAAGCTTAACAAAAACAACTGCTTGCGGTGGTGTTCCAGGATTTTCCGTCCTCGTTCGAAAGCTCTCCGATGGTACGGTCAGCAAGTTTTTTATTTTGCGTATGCGAAAAGAAAAACGTGTGATCACGCTGGGAAAGTATCCGGCAATGAGTGTAAATTTGGCATACCAAAAAGCTCTCGAAGTCATTGCATTGCCACGAACGCACTATTTTCCTGGAAATAAAACACCGCTTGATGCATCAGTTTTGCATAGAAAAGTGCCTAAAATCGTGACTTTCGAAGTCCTGATGGAAAAATGGCTCGCTTTTCAGGAAAAAGAAGCCCGGCGCCGAGGAACGATCAAGTCCAAGCGTGAGCTCTGGAAGGGTTATTTCAACCAGCATATCCCGGAAAAGATCCGGAAGTGTCCTGTCGAACGTCTGACGCCGAGGAAGCTGCAGCGGATGCTGGAGGAAAAATGGACGACGATGGTGGACACGCCGACTCGGATCCTCGGCGACATCTGCAAGGCGATCGACTGGGGGATCGAGCGGGAAATCATTCCGGCCATGAGAAACCCGGCCAGATACGGCGGAACCCAGCTCGACAAGCTTCTGCCGAGAAAGGAGATACCGGCGGGCGTCCATGATCCGGCGCTCGATCCGGAACGCATGCCTGCTTTCTTTGCGGCTCTGATGAAGCTGGTGCCCGGCAGCCAGACTGCTGCAAGTCTTGCCTTCGGCATTCTGACGGCTGCGCGAAATACCACCGCCCGCGAGGCTTTCTGGGAAGAGATCCGCAAAAACAGCGAGGGACGCTGGGAGCACGTGATTCCCCGGATTCGCATTCAGGAATTCGGACGGCTTGATTTTGACCGGCATACGCCGCTCAGCTCGGCTGCCGTTGATCTGCTGGAGAGAATGCCGAGAATCGGCGGAGAGTCGAAGGGATTTATATTCCCCAATATTTTCCGAACCGGATACGCCTCAGTTTCCCGTGAAGCATTCCCGGCTCTGATCAAGCGCATGCATGATGCGCAGAAGAAGATCGACGGCATCGGATGGACGGATCCGGAACTTACGCATCCGCGCACAGGTGATCCGCGTATCGTCACGATGCAGGGGCTGTCGCGCGGCACCTTTGAAAAATGGGCTTACGCGTGGAAGAAGTTTGATCACCCGTGTTATTCGGAGGCTCTGATCAGAAGCTGTCTGGACAAGCTGAGCGACTGCTATACCTGCGAAGAGGATCATCGCCTGATGAGAGGACAGATGCGCCTCGTATTTGAAGAATGGGGCAGGTTCTGCACGAGACAGACCCGAGAGAAACAGCCGAAGCCTGAATCTCTTAAGTCGACAATGGACAGAATGTTCTCTCGGAGTGCACCGGACCCGGCTGCAAACAGACGCAGGTTTCGGGGCAGATAGCAGTAAGCGGCAGTCCTCACCGATGATCAGAGGCGGTCAGCAGGCAGAATAGGGCGCGGTCTGTTCGCATTTCATGCCGTTTGCGTCAAACAAACTGCTGATCGGACGCCGGCGGTGGACGGTTCGGGCTGATCGAATCGTCCGTTCTGCGTAGAATCAACCGTTTCGAATAACGTACGGACGGCTGATGCAGAACGCAGCTCAGATACCGTCCGATAGCCTGGACCTCCCTTCATGACAACAGTTAAAAACAGTCTGAACGGCATAAGCGCCGAGACGAAGCGCTCCCAGCTTCTGATGGCCGCTGCCTATGCCGCGGCCATCCTTCTCGGAGCTGCCTGCGGCTTCTGGGGCGGCGAGACGCTTCACGCCTTCGCCGACTTCATCAGCACCGTCTTCGTCCGTCTCTTCAAGTTCATCAGCGTGCCGATCATCGCCGTCTCGATCATCGCCACGCTTGCTAACTTCTCCCAGAGCCGCGAAACGGGCCGCATCTTCCGGCACACGGTCTTCTATACGCTCTTCACGACGGTGCTCGCTGCCGGTCTGGCCGCGCTTCTCTACGTGTTCTTCTCGCCGGCCAACGTGACGGTGGTGGATGCGCAGAATGTGGCGGCCAAGGTCACCCAGCATTCCTATCTTGAGTATGTGAAGACGATTGTTCCCGACAATCTGATCGCGCCTTTCCTTTCGGCGAACGTGCTGTCCGTTCTGCTGATCGCCGCCGCGGTCGGTCTGGCCGTCGGTCGCATGAAGCCCGGCCGCCCTCAGGAAGTGATGCTGGCCTTCTTCACCGGCGTGCAGGAAGTGCTCTTCATTCTGGTGAAGTGGGTGATCCGCGTCCTGCCGGTCGGTATTTTCGGCTTCATCTCTGGGCTCGTGGTTGAAATGACCCACGGCGTCGAACTGTCGGGTCTCGGCGCGTATTTTGCGACGATTCTCTCTGCCAACTTCGTTCAGATGATTGTCGTTCTGCCGCTTCTGATGCTCGCCCGCGGCGTAGATCCGATTCGCGTGGCCCGAGGCATGGCGCCTGCGCTCGCACTGGCCTTCTTCTCGAAATCGTCGGCCGGCACGCTTCCCGTCACGATGAGCTGTTCGGAAAACAACGTCGGCGTCAGAAGCAGCGTGGCTCGTTTCGTGCTTCCGATCTGCACGACCATCAACATGAACGGTTGCGCCGCCTTCATCCTCGTCACGGTGATTTATCTGATGCAGAATGCCGGCGCCGACATCACGCCGATGACGCTTGCCGTGTGGGTGCTAATTTCTACGCTTGCCGCCGTCGGCAACGCCGGCGTGCCGATGGGATGCTTCTTCCTCTCCGCAAGTCTTCTCGTCAGCATGAACGTGCCGATCACGCTGCTCGGCGTGATTCTGCCTTTCTATGCCGTCATCGACATGATTGAAACAACGCTGAACGTCTGGTCCGACAGCACGGTTGCCGCTCTGGTGAACCGCGATCTCTCCGAGGCCGACGCCCGCTGATTTACTGTCGGGCCGATGTCATTCAGAAAAGGATTCCGTGTTGTGCGGGATCCTTTTTCATTTTTGGGCCGGATTCGAAGTTCGTACTGCCGGGCGAGCAGTACGTAAGCTTAGTCAAAGCGACGGCTGATACGATGAAAACGTCGATTCATCACCATCGGAGGAACCTAAGTGAAGCGTGCATTCCGACTTCTGCCGGCGGCTGCCGGTATCCTCGCCGTCATGCTGGCGGCGCCTGCTCTTCAGGCTGCGGGCGGACCGAGCGGCACGGCCGTGAAGCATGCCGTTCAGGGGCAGCTCGGCGAAACCGTGCTCAATCCCTTCGGTTTGGCACCGCTGACGGCGCTCATCAAGAACGGCGGCTACGTTCTCAGGGAGGCGCATGTGCGCATCGTGCCGAAGGAGAACGGTCAGGAAATCGCCTACAAGGTCGGTCCGCAAACGCTTCTCACCTACGGCGGCATTCCGGTCTTCGGACTCTATCCCGACTGGAAGAACACGGTTGAGGTGAGCTATACGCGCGTGTTCCTCGGCGAAGAAACCAAGGTGACTGAAAGCTATGAGATCTGGACGCCCGGCGTGGCTTTCGATCAGACGGGCAATCCGTCCGGGAAGCCGGTCTTCATGGCTGCGCAGGTGAAGACGCCGGCTCCGAAGGATCTGTCCGACCGTCTTTACTTCATCAACAATCTGGCTCCCGTGTCGGCGGGCGGCGCCAGAGCCGTCTGGAACAATCCGGTCGGCGGCGCGCTGGAGTGGAACTTCGCGCCCCGCAACGCCGTGCTGGATACCAAGGGTGAAATCCGCTGGTACATGAAGCCCGACGGCATCTACGATCCGGAATCGATCTATCGTTCCGGCATCATGATGGGCTTCCATCAGAACGACGACGGCGCACTGTCCTGGGGCTACGGCCAGCGCTATGCGAAGTACGACCTTCTCGGACGCGAAGTGTTCAACCGCCGTCTGCCCGGGAACTATGCCGACTTCAGTCACGCCATGATGCCGGCAGCGAACGGGCACTATTTCCTTCGCGTGGCGTCGGCCGACCTTCGCAGGGCGGACAATACCCGCGTGCGCACGGTCCGAGATCTGATTATCGAAGTCGATGCGTCGGGCAATGTCGTTGATGAATGGCGCCTTTTCGACATTCTCGATCCGAACCGCAACATCGTCGTGAAGTCGATTGACCAGGGCGCAGTCTGTCTTAATGTCGATGAAAGCCAGACCGGCAAGACGCTGACCGCGGCGCAGCTCGCCAAGCTTGAAGCTCAGCACGCCTTCGGCGACATCGCCGGCACCGGCACCGGCCGCAACTGGGCGCATGTGAATTCTGTCGACTACGATCCGGCAGACGACAGCATTATTCTTTCGTCCCGTCATCAGTCTGCCGTCATCAAGATCGGACGCGACAAGAAGGTGAAGTGGATTCTCGCGGCGCCCAACGGCTGGAAGGCTGGACTGAAGGAAAAGGTTCTGACGCCGATCGGTCATGACGGCAAGCCGCTCAGCTGCCGCATCGGCAAATGCGACGGCGGCTTCGACTGGACCTGGACCCAGCATACGTCGTGGAAGATCGATGAAAAGAGCGAACCCGGCGTGACGATCGTTTCTGTCTTCGACAACGGAGACGGCCGTGCCTTCGTCCAGCCCGATGATCAGAACGAGAAGTACAGCCGGGCGGTAATCTACCGCGTGGATGAAAAGGCAGGGACTGTCGAGCAGATCTGGAGCTACGGCGAACAGCGGGGACATGAAATCTATTCGCCGATCACGTCTTCCGTCGAATACCAGAAGGACCGTGACTCCGTCGTCGTTTACTGGGCGAGCGTGGGTCTGCGCAGTCCGGCCGGCGTGAAGCCGGTGCTCACCGAGTTCCGCTGGGGCGGCAGGGAACCGGTTTTTGAAATGGAAATCAGCTCGGGCGGTCTCGGCTACCGAGCGCTGCCGCTGGATCTGACGAAGGCATTCTCCCGCTGACGTTTTCCGGCTGAGATCCGACAGAAGAAGGGCGCTTTCGCCGTGAGGCGAAGGCGCCTGTTCTTTTAATGTCGCTCCGAATCAGGCTGAGCGGCGGTTTTCGTAATGGAGCCAGACCACTCCACCCGGGAGCGGCTCGGCTTCTATCAGCTTCAGTCTGACATGACGGGAGGGAGACGGTCCGTCACCGCACTGCCGGCCGAAGACGGCCGGGCTGCCGTAGACGCCGTCGATGCCCGGATAGACGAGAAGCGACACTTCATCGATCAGATCGGCCTCAAGGAAGCTTCCATTCAGAATGCCGCCTTCAAGGAGCAGGGTATGAACATCGAAGAGCGCCTCCAGAGAGGCCAGGGCCTCCGACAGCCGGCTCCGTTCCGAGCCGCGGCCCTCAAAAACATAAGAGACGCCGGCCCGGCGGAGCGCTTCCAGATGGGCGTCGCCGAAGTCGGGAGAGAGCACGGCGGTCAGGTGTTCTCCGGTCGGCAGCGAAGAACCGGCAAAACGCAGCTTGTCCTTAGGATCAAAGACAACGGCAAGCGGCCGGCCCTCTCGGCGGCCGGCGAAGGGAAGCGGCGCCGGTGAGTCCTCCGGTCTCGGTACTGCCGGCAGCGATTCGGTGACGCCCTCGCCGTATTCGGCCATCGTCGTGCGCCCGACGATCCAGCCGTCCGAAGAAAAACGACTGGCCGCCGACTCGTAGACGGCGTTGATGTCGACGGGATCGGCGCTCCGGCTCCAGGCTGAAGAGCGAAGGCGGCCGTCAACGGACGAAATCATGTGGCAGATGATGTGTATGCTGAGCCTCGCAGGCAGGTTTCGGATGAAGGAAACTCTAAGCCCGCCAGAGCGCCTGAAGCCGCCGGTTTCTGCCGAAAACTTACCTGAGAACACCCCTGAAAAGCTGTCACGAAATCGTCATCGGGATGTTATCGGGCCGTCACGGCGCATTGTCATACTGCGAAGCGTGCAGGAGAAGAGTACCTGCGCGACTGTTTTGACTATTGTTTGCAGGATAAGACATGCGTACCAAATTCCTTAAGTCGTCCGCCGCGGTCATCGCCGCTTTTGCCATTGCCGGGACGGCTTATGCCGGCTCCGTCAGCCTGAATGGTTCCACGACCGTTCTTCCCGTGATGCAGCAGGTTTCCGAAGCCTTTATGCAGCAGCATAAGGACATCACCGTGACCATTTCCGGTACGGGTTCCGGCAACGGCATCAAGGCCCTTCGTGACAGCATGACCGACGTGGCAATGTCGAGCCGCGATCTCAAGGCGAAGGAAGTCGCCGATTTCGAAAAGCACGGCATCAAGCCCGTGCGCATTACGGTGGCGCTTGACGCCATCATCCCGGTCGTGAGCCCGAAGAACAGCGTGACGAAGCTAACGCTCGAGCAGGTTCGCGACATCTATGCGGGTACCATCAGAAACTGGAAGGAAGTGGGCGGTGCCGATTCGCCCATCGTCGTGGTCGGCCGCGATTCCTCGTCCGGCACTTTCGAATGCTGGCAGGAACTCGTGATGGGCAAGACCCGCGTTTCTCCCCGCGCTCTGCTGCAGAGCTCCAACGGCGGCGTGGTTCAGGCCGTGACGAGCAATGCCAATGCGATCGGCTACATCGGCGTGGGCTACCTTGACAAGCAGGTGAAGGGCGTTGAGGTCAACGGCGTGAAGCCGTCCGCCGAAACGGCCAAGGACCGCAGCTGGCCCATCTCGCGCGATCTTTATCTCTTTACGGCCAAGGCGCCCGAAGGCGACGTGAAGACGCTCATCGACTACACGCTGAGCGCCGAAGGACAGGCCTTCGTGCAGAAGTCCGGCTTCGTGCCTCTGACCAAGTAACGGCTTTCGGCGCCCCGGTCCGGTGACGCCCGGTTCCCGAATGAGACGGGTGGGACCGGTGTCATCAGACCGGGGCGCCGTTTCTTTAAGGAGCCTTGTATGACTCGTACGGGCAATGCCGGCCGACTGGGGGAACAGCTCTTCGAGCGAAGTCTCGGCGCCGTGGCCTGCGTCAGCGTGCTGGCGCTCGCCGCCATCGTGATCTTTCTGCTTTCCCAGGCGCTTCCCCTTCTTCAGGAACGGCCTCTCGCAGACTTTCTTCTGAGCACCGAGTGGTATCCGACGGATGATCCGCCGGTTTTCGGTTTAGGCGCCATGATCGCCGGCAGTTTTGCCGTGGCGCTTCTCACGACGGTTTTCGCCGTGCCGGCGGGCGTGCTGACCGCCGCGGCGCTTCACTGCGCCGTGCCGCCCAGCGTCACCCGCTTTCTGAAGCCGGTGATTGAACTGATGGCGGCTCTGCCGTCCGTGGTGATCGGCTTTATCGGCATGGTCATCGTCGCGCCGTGGCTGCAGAACGTCTTCGGTCTGCCGACCGGACTCAATCTTCTCAATGCGGGCCTGATGCTCGCCTTCATGTGCATTCCGACCATTGCGTCCATTTCCGAGGACGCGCTTAAAAATGTGCCTGCCGCGATGCGGGAAGCGTCGCTGGCGCTCGGCGCTACACGCTGGGAGACGCTCTGCCGGGTCGAGCTTCGCTGGGCCATGGGCGGCATCGGCACGTCGGTCATGCTCGGCATCTCGCGTGCCATCGGCGAAACGATGGTGGTTCTGATGGTGGCGGGGGGAGCAGGCATCGTGCCGGAGAGTCTCTTCGATCCAGTGCGTCCGATGACGGCCGGCATCGCGGCCGAAATGGCTGAGGCCGCCGTCGGGAGCGAGCACTATCACGCGCTCTACGCAGCCGGACTCGTGCTCTTTCTGACGACCTTCGTCTTCAATCTTCTCGCCTGGTACTTCACGAGGCGCTTCTCGCTCAAGGGGGTATGATGAAAAGCTTCCGACTCCGCCTGCTGGCGGGCTTCACCGGCTTTGCGGTCATGCGGCTGGCGGCCGCACTCTGCCTCGTCACGCTTCTGGGCATGCTGGCCGTGGTCTTCGTCAATGCGCTCCCGGCCATGAGCTGGGAGTTTCTCACCGAAGCACCGAGAAACATGATGAGCGAGGGCGGCATCTGGCCCTGCATTGCAGGCACGTTTCTTCTAGCTGCCGGCGCGCTCCTCATTGCGCTTCCGCTCGGGGTGGCGAGCGCCGTCTATCTGAACGAATACCGCAGCGAGTCGCCGGCGATGACCGTGGTGAGACTCTCGATTGCCAATCTGGCGGGCGTGCCGTCGATCGTCTTCGGCCTCTTCGGACTGACGTTCTTCGTCGTCTTCTGCGGCTTCGGCGTGAGTCTGCTTTCGGGCGTGCTGACGCTGGCTGTTCTTTCGCTGCCGATCATCATCAACACCACCGAAACCGCGCTCAAGCAGATTCCCCAGGACTGGCGGGAGGCTTCGCTTGCACTCGGCGCCACCCGCCGGGAAACCATCATGAAGGTGCTGCTGCCCAACGCGCTTCCCGGCATTCTGACCGGCGCCATTCTTGCTCTGGCGAGGGCGGCGGGTGAAACGGCTGCCATCATGTACACGGGCGCCGTGTTCTTTACGCCCAAAAACAGCGTGTCGCTCTTTGAGCCCGTAATGGCGCTGCCCTATCACGTCTACGTGATGGCGACGTCGGGCACCAACATCGAGGCGACGAGACCGCTGCAGTACGGCACCGCACTTGTGCTCGTCGTGCTGGTCTTTGTCATGAGTCTGGCCGCCATTATTCTGCGCGAACGCCGCCGCGCCCGCTGAACTGATTTTTGAATGATTTCTATGACCGATATCCGAATTGAGGCCGGCTCGCCGAAGGCGGCCGCCGGGACAGAACCCGCTCCGAAGATTACGGTAAATCACCTTGATGTCTGGTACGGGAACTTCCGTGCGCTCAAAGACATTTCTCTGACAATTCCTGAGGGCTGCGTCACGGCCTTCATCGGCCCGTCGGGCTGCGGAAAGTCGACGCTTCTGCGAACCTTCAACCGCATGTATTCGCTCTATCCCGGCCAGCGCGCCGAAGGCGAAGTGCTGATCGACGGTGTCAATATTCTGGCGCCCGACACCGACGAGTGCGATCTGAGAAGCCGCGTGGGCATGGTCTTCCAGCGTCCGACGCCGTTTCCGATGAGCATCTACGACAACATCGCCTACGGGGTGCGGCTGAGGGAGAAGCTGAGCAAGGCCGAGCTCGACGAGCGCGTCGAATGGGCCATCCGCAAGGCGGCGCTCTGGAACGACGTCAAAGACAAGCTCAGCGAGCCCGGAACGAGCCTCTCGGGCGGTCAGCAGCAGCGTCTCTGCATCGCCCGCGGGATCGCCGTGAAGCCCGAAGTTCTGCTTCTCGACGAACCGTGTTCGGCCCTCGATCCGATTTCGACCGCACGCATCGAGGAGCTCATCGAGGAGCTGAAGAAGGACTATACGGTCGTGATCGTGACGCACAGCATGCAGCAGGCGGCGCGAGTCTCGGACTACACGGCCTTCCTCTATCTGGGCGAGCTGATTGAAACGGGACTGACCAGAGACATCTTCACCCGTCCCGCGAAAAAGGCGACGGAAGACTACATCACCGGCCGATTCGGCTAATGGGAGAAAAGAAAATGGCGCTTCATATCGTCTCAAGCTTTGACCGCGATCTGAAGGAAGTGCTGAAAGCCACCGACGACATGGGAAGACTCGTGCGCAGTCAGCTTTCCGACGTCGCTGCCGCGCTGCAGTCGGTCGACTGCCGGGAGGCGGGCCGGATCATGGCGCGCGACGCCGAGGTCAACGGCATGGAGGTGTCCATCGACGCCAGGATCGAGGCCATTTTTGCCTGCCGTCAGCCGGCGGCGGGCGATCTTCGGTTTCTGATCGGTCTGAGCCGCATTTCGGTCGACCTCGAACGCATGGGAGACGAAATCCGGAACATGGCCCGTGCTGTTTCCGAACTCAAGGGTCTTGACGCGTCGGTGCTCGCCAACCGCTCGACGCTCGCCATGGGACTGGCCGCCGTCGGACTTATGATCGAAGACGTGCTCGATGCGATCGGCAGACTCGATACCCAGGAGGCGCGGGCCGTCATCGAACGAGACGGCATGATCGACGACGTCTACCGCACGACACTCAGAAGTCTGGTTACGCACATGATGGAGGATCCGTCCTCGGTCTCGAGCGCCCTTGGGCTGATGTGGATCGCGCGTTCTCTCGAGCGCGTGGGGGATCATGTGAAAAACGTGGCGGAAGCTGTGATCTACATCGCAGAAGGCGCCGACGTGAGGCATGAGTTTTATACTGAGGCGGGGCCCTCGGCATCTGCCGGTGCTTGAACTCCTTGGAAAGTCAGCATGACCAAAATCCTCATTGTCGAAGACGAGACGGCGATCCGTGAATTGGTCGCCTTTGTCTGTGAAGCCGACGGAATGACGGCTGTGAAGGCCGCCGATCTTGCGCAGGCGCGTGCCGCGCTGGCTTCGGGCAGACCCGATCTGATGCTCCTGGACGTGATGCTGCCTGACGGGTCGGGATTTGACCTTCTTCGCGCCGTCAAGCAGAGCAGCGATCTCAGGGATCTGCCCGTCATCATGCTGACGGCCCGGGGCGACGAGGCGGACCGCGTGGCGGGACTTGACGGCGGCGCCGACGACTACGTCGTGAAGCCGTTTCTTCCGAGGGAGCTGACAGCCCGCATCCGAGCGGTGCTGCGGCGGTCGTCCGGGGGCGTCCGGCCCGCACGAGAAGAACGCGACCGGGTGATCGTTCACGGGCCTCTCTCCATGAACGAAACCAGGTTTGAGGCAACGGTTGACGGCAAGCCCCTCAAGCTTTCCGTCAAGGAATTCCGCCTGCTCTTTCTGTTTGCCTCCCGTCCGGGCCGGGTCTTTACGCGCGAACAGCTGCTCGACAGCGTGTGGGGCAGCGCCTTCGTCGACGAAAGAACGGTCGACGTGCACATGCTGCGCCTCAGAAAGGCATTGGCCGGAACCCGTGCGGAGGACATCGTCGAAACGGTCCGCGGCATCGGGTACCGCTGCCGCGCGGATGTCTGAGCGGGTGACGAATCATGGCTGAGCGTCTGACAAAGCGCGCACTTTTAGTGCAAAGGCTCGGCATCGCCGTCGTCGCCGGTCTTCTGGTCGTGACGCTGGCAGCGGGAACGCTCTGGATGGCCGGAGCGGGAGAAAAAGCGCTGGCGGTCTTTTCCGTCGGCGTCGCTGTCTGCACGGCGCTCTCCGTCTGGGCGGGGAGGCTTTCCGCCGACGAGCAGCGCAGTCTCGAGGAAAGACTGGCCGCGCGCGATGCTCGCTACCGTCAGACGCTGGAGCTTCTGCCCGAAGGCGTCGTGATTCTGAAGGGAGGCTGGAAGATCGAATGGGTCAACACGACCGCATCTCATCATTTCGGTCTCACCATGGAGGACGAGGGCAGCGATTTTCTCGACCATATCGAAAGCGCCGACTTCCGAGAGTGGATGCGCCAGCGCAACTACGAGCGTCACTTCAATCTGATCTCGCCTGACGATTCGCTGATTCTCGACGTCGCCGTCGTGGCGCCCGACGACAGGCACATGATCATCGTGACGCACGACGTCACCGAAAGACGGCGCCTCGAAGACATGAGGCGCGACTTCGTGGCCAATGTCTCTCATGAGCTCAGGACGCCGCTCACGGTCATCGGCGGCTTTCTCGAACTCTCGACGCCCGAGATGCCCGAGGACGTCAGGGCCTACCACCTGAAGCTCATGCGCGAGCAGACCCAGAGAATGCGCCGTCTGACTGACGACCTGCTGATGCTTTCGCATCTGGAAAACAAGGACGAGCACGCCGCGGCCGATCCCGAGCTCATCGCCGTGCCCAGGCTGATCGACGACGTCGTCCGCGAGGGTCGGGCGCTCTCGGGAGGACAGCACAGGATCACGTCCTCCTGCGAGGACGTTTCTCTCGTCGGCTTCCCCGACGAAATCCGCAGCGCGGTCATGAATCTCGTCAGCAATGCCGTCCGCTATACGCCCGCGGGCGGCGACATCCGCGTCGTCTGGCGCCGGGAGGGCACCGGCGCCGTTCTGACGGTGACCGATACCGGTATCGGCATCGCGCCCGAACATATTCCGCGCATCACCGAACGCTTCTACCGCGTGGACAAGGGACGCTCCCGGGATACGGGAGGGACCGGTCTCGGTCTGGCCATCGTCAAGCACGTGCTGCGAAGAAACGGCGGCGAACTGCGCATCCGCTCCGCGCCGGGCAAAGGCTCCGAATTCAGCTTCCGCTTCCCGGAAGAGAGGATTTTCGTGCCGCAGTCTATCTGAGCTTCGGCAGGCGTCTTTCGGCTCGGCGCCGGCGGCCGGACGTACCGTTCGGCCCGGATGGAAGGAGAGGCGCTCCCGGCTGATTGTCATCAGCTAAAATCAGTCGGATTATGATCGGAAAGCGCTTTTGCAAAGCCTTTCCCCACCTCTGCCTTCAAGCTATGCATATTCTTGTCTCCAACGACGACGGCTATCGTGCGCCCGGCATCCAGGCGCTCGCCAGGGCCATGCGCAGGTTCGGCCGCGTGACCGTCGTGGCGCCCGACCACAATCATTCGGGCGCATCCAATTCCCTGACGCTCAATCGTCCCCTGACGGTCGAGCATACTGAGGGCGACAGCCTCTACGTGCTGTCCGGCACGCCTTCCGACTGCGTTCACGTGGCGCTGACCGGACTGATCGAGAAGCCGGACCTGGTGGTGTCGGGCATCAACTGCGGCGCCAACATGGGCGACGACACGATGTATTCGGGCACCGTGGCGGCGGCCATTGAAGGCTATCTTTTCGGCATTCCGTCCATTGCGTTTTCCCAGATCGACAAAGGCTGGGCGGAGCTCGACAGTGCGGCCCGCATCGCTCAGATCGTGGTGGAGCGCTATCTTGAAAGCCGGGAGAGCGATGCCGGCGTGCTGCTGAACGTCAATATGCCCAACATGCCGGTCGAAGCGCTTCGCGGCATCCGAGGCACGCGTCTCGGCCGCCGCATGTCGGCTGAGAACGTGATCCGGGAAATGAGCCCGCGCGGCTTCCCGATCTACTGGCTCGGCGCGGCCGGCAAGCCCGCCGACGCCGAAGAGGGAACGGATTTCTGGGCGACCTCGCACGGCTTCGTGTCCGTGACGCCTCTGCAGGTCGACCTTACCAACTACAAGCAGGTGCCCACCGTCAGAGGCTGGATGGAGGCGCCCATCGACTTCGAACACAAGGAATACTGATGAGACTGATTCGTACCACTCTGCTTTTCGCCGCGGCGGGCGTGACTGCGCTCCTGAGCGGCTGTTCTTCGGTTGACGTCGGTCCGGCCGGCATCGTCGACAAGTCGACCTATTCGAAGGAAAGCGCGGCGCCCGTGATCGGACGGACGCCGAGCCTGATCCCCGGCGCGCCCGTTGATTCCGGTCGCACGCACACCGTGGCGCCGGGCGATACGCTCTACAACATTTCAGTCCGCTACGGCGTTTCGACGAAGCAGCTCGCGTCGCTCAATTCGGTCGCCGATCCGACGCAGCTTCGCATCGGACAGGTGCTCAGGCTCCCTGAAAGCACCGAAGCGCCGCGCGCCTACGTGCCCGCGCCCGGCGTGCGCGTGAGCCGCGTGACGGCCGACACGCCGATCGAAGCTCCGAAGCCGGCTCCGAAGGAGGAGCCCAAGGCTGAAGAGCCGCAGGAGGAACAGCCCGCCGAAGCGGCTGCCGAACCCGCGCCCAAGCCTGCCGAACCGCTTCCCGCCGTGATGCCCGGCTCGCGCATGATCTGGCCCGTGGAAGGGAAGGTGCTGTCCGACTATGCGAAGAACGGCAAGGGCATTGACATCGCCGGCACCCGGGGCGACGTGGTGGTCGCCGCCATGGCGGGCGAAGTGATTTACGTCGGAAGCACGGTGCCGGGCTACGGCAACCTCGTGATCGTGAAGCATACGCCGACGCTGGTCACCGCCTACGGCTACAACTCCAAGGTGACCGTCAAGGTGGGCGACAGAGTGTCGTCCGGCCAGAAGATCGCCGAGCTCGGCGGCACGGCCGCGGGCGCTATGCTGCGCTTCGAAGTCCGCGACAAGGGCAAGCCGATCAATCCGATCCAGTTCCTGCCCAAGCGCTGAGATTCAGCCTGACTTTGCGGATGAACGCGCCGTCCTCCTCGCCGGGGACGGCGTTTATTCTTTTCGGAATCCGATTCGGCCCGTCCGGAAGATGCCGTCCGTGCGGATTTTTGGTAAAGTCAGCGGCTCGGCGCACAGCAGATGCGCCGGCAGTCCGGAGGACGGATGGCATGAGCGGCGCGCCGGCACAATTCGGCGGGCCCGGTACACGTTTTAGAGAGAATTCAAATGGCACGACGCAAGGAAAAGACGCCCGAATGCTTCACGGTCGAAGTCGAACGTCTTGATCAGGAAGGCCGCGGTGTGGCGCATCACGACGGCAAGGTGGTTTTCATCGAGGGCG
The DNA here is from genome assembly GCA_017936545.1 of Sutterella sp. Taxonomy (GTDB): domain Bacteria; phylum Pseudomonadota; class Gammaproteobacteria; order Burkholderiales; family Burkholderiaceae_F; genus Sutterella. The sequence goes on along the minus strand of JAGBFJ010000053.1, from coordinate 21,221 downwards.
CTCTCCCGGGCGAACTCGCCACGTACGAGCGGCTCCGCAACAAGACGAGCTACGAAATGGGCCGAGTGACGGCCGTTCACCGCGAAAGCACGCTTCGCACCAAGCCGAAGTGTCCGAATTTCGGTCACGGTCCGGGCAGCTGCGGCGGCTGCGCCATGCAGCATCTCGAGCCCCGCGCTCAGGTGGCCTTCAAGGAAAAGGTGCTTGTCGACACGCTCTGGCACATCGGCAAGGTTCGTCCCGAATCGATGATTCCGCCGATCTACGGCCCCTTCTGGAACTACCGTCACCGCGCCCGTCTGACGGTGCGCGACGTGGCGAAGAAGGGCGGCGTGCTCGTCGGTTTTCACGAAAAGAGCTCTTCCTATGTCGCGGATATGTCGGAGTGCCACATTCTGACGAAGAACGTGGCCGACATGCTCAAGCCGATGCGCGAGCTCGTCGCGGGCCTTTCCATCCGTCAGCGCATGCCGCAGATTGAAGTCGCGGTGGGCGGCGACGGCCGCACGGCGCTGGTCTTCCGCTTGCTCGAAACGCCGAGCGAAACGGACATGGAGCGTCTGATGGCCTTCGGCCGCGAACACGGCGCCGACATCTGGCTCCAGCCCAAGGGCCCGGAAAGCGCGCATGCGGTGCTGCCTGAAAACGAATCAGCGCTCGGACTGACGCTCTCCGAATTCGGCGTGCGCATCGCCTTCAAGCCGACCGACTTCACTCAGGTGAACCATGCCCTCAACGAAACGATGGTGGGCCGCGCCGTGCGTCTGCTCGGCGTCGAACGCCATCATCACGTGGCGGACTTCTTCTGCGGTCTCGGCAACTTTACTCTGCCGCTCGCGACCCGCAGCGCCCGCGTCATCGGCATCGAAGGCTCCGAAGGACTGGTCGCCCGAGCACGCCAGGGCGCGGCCGACAACGGCCTCACGGAAAAGACCGACTTCGTCGCCCGCAATCTCTTTACCTGGTGCGAAGCCGACTGGGACGCCCTCTGGAAGCGCATGGACGGCATCGACCGCGTGCTGATCGATCCGCCGCGCGAAGGCGCGCTTGCGCTCGCTCGAGTGCTCGCCGCCACCGACAAGCGCCCGGCCCGCGTGGTCTACGTGTCCTGCAATCCGGCGACGCTTGCCCGCGACTGCGCGGTTCTTCACCACGAAGGCGGCTGGCACATCCGTGCGGCCGGCATCATGAACATGTTCCCGCATACCGGTCACGTGGAGTCGATCGCCGTGCTCGAGCCGGGGCCCCGTCCCGAGAAGAAGTCCGACGAGGCGGAGGCGATTGAACGCCGGATCGCCGCGCAGGGCGACGATGACGTCAAAATGAATCTCCCGCAGTAAGGGAAAGCCCTCCCGAAACTCCCGAAAGCCGCAGTTTTCTGCGGCTTTTTTTAAAAATCAAGGCAGTTAAGTCGACTTAACTAAAAAACCGACGTACAATGAAAGAACGACATATGTCGGTTAAGGAGACGCAACAGAACATGAGCAAGGCTGAAGACAGGGCAAGAGCGCAGGCCCGGCGCGAAGCGGATGAAAAGTTTTACGGCGAGTTCGAGCGCTACATGATGGACTGCTTTCAGAAGCCGGGCTTCAAGCTCGAAAGCGAGCAGCAGCTCGCGGTCCGGTTCGGCGTGACCCGCTACAAGGTCCGCAAGGCCATCGAACGTCTGAATCAGGCAGGCGTCCTCACGCGCAGAAAGCACGGCGGCAGCGTGGTGACCAAGGTGACCTCAGGGAGCCTCACTCAGCAGATCGACCTGCAGTTCCAGGTGGCGGGCTATACCGATGCGGAATATGCCGACGCCGCTCAGTGGCTGCTCTGCGGCCTCGTTCCCGCGCTCTGCACGCGGCTGACGCCGCAGGGACTCGGCGAACTCGAACGTCTCGCCAATGCCGTGGGCGACAATGCCCAGGATCCCGTGAAGGCGCGCGAGGCGGTGCAGGCCTTCTTCCGCGGTCTCGCCGCGGCGACGGGCAACCGCATCATGAGCGTTTTTGCGGGTGTGATCGACCGCTGCGGCATGCGCCGCTTCGAGGCCAAGCTGCAGGATCCGCAGGACTTCCGGGCGCTTTCCGAGCTTCTGCATTCCTTCCTCAAGAATCTGAAGAAGGACAAGCCGAAGAAGGCCGTGGCGGATCTGAGGGACGCCGTTCAGGAAATCTTCGAAGGCGAATAAGCGCCGAAAGCAGAAAGCCCGCGGATTTGCGGGCTTTCTTGCTGAAGGGAAGGGCGGAGCGCGCCGGAGCTATTTGGCGGCTTTCTGCTGCGCGCGCGAATAGGATCCCGGATCCTTCTTGGAAATGTTGGCGAGCTTCGTGAAGAGACCGGCCGCCATGCCGATGTGCACAGAAAGCGCCGTCACGCGCGAATCGGGCACGTCCGAGTCGGGAATGCCGTTGATTTCGGACAGGAAGGCGCGCGCCAGCGTCTCCTTTTCCGTATTTTCATTCTGGCTGATGCGGATTAGACGGCGGCGGATCGCGTCGTAGCGCTTGAAGTCGTCGTCCGAAAGCTTGGAAAGCAGCACCTTCGAGAGCGCCAGGTCGGCCGAGGACTGCATGTTGAAGACCGTCTTGCGAAGCAGCTTGTCGTCGGTCAGGTATTCGGGAATCGACGTGAGCGCGGCCCAACAGCCCACGCCCTGAAGAGCCGCCGCCCAGTATGACTTGAAGCGGATTTTTTCCTCGGTTCCGAGGAAGGGGAGAGGGTTGAGTCTGACGCCCGCCGCCTGAGCGACTTCCTTGTTGAAGAGACTGGCAGCGAGGTCGCGAACGCATCCCCCGTAGGAGACGCCCAAATTTTCTGCAAAAACCTTATCGATCTGAAGCTGGGCCATGGTGGAGTGGGTCCTGGTGCGTCCGCTTGTCAGGGCGGACGGATCCGCGCCGGACGTCAGAGCAGAGGCCGCCCGGCAAAAGCAAAGCATCTTTCAATTTTGCCACGTCGGCGCCGAGCAGGCGAAGAGCCGGAAACGGCGTTTTCACGGAGCACTTGGTAACCAAGTGCAAATTATCGAGAACCTCGTGAAGAAACGCGAAAAAACGAGGGATGCCCGCGAAGGAATGAAGAGTCCCCGTGCTAAAATCAAATGTTCGAATCGAGAGGGAGCCCGAGAAGCTCCCTTTTGTCGGTTTTTTCCCGGTGCGCCGTCCTTCGGACTGGGCGTCGCCGGCCCTATTTTTATCCCATCACCATTTATTCTGAGAGATACAAATGGCTATTGAACGCACCCTCTCCATCATCAAGCCGGACGCCGTTGCCAAGAACGTGATCGGCAAGATCTATTCCCGTTTCGAATCGAACGGCCTCAAGATCGTCGCCGCCCAGATGCGTCATCTTTCCCAGGCTGAAGCCGAAGGCTTCTACGCCGTTCACAAGGAACGTCCCTTCTTCAAGGATCTCGTTGCCTTCATGACGTCCGGCCCGGTCATGGTTCAGGTTCTCGAAGGCGAAAACGCCATCCTCAAGAACCGAGAACTCATGGGCGCCACCGACCCGAAGAAGGCTGCTCCCGGCACGATCCGCGCTGACTTCGCTCAGAGCATCGACGCCAACGCCGTCCACGGTTCCGACGCTCCGGAAACGGCCGCCGTCGAAATCGCCTACTTCTTCCCGGCTCTCGCCATTCACAGCCGCTAATCGGCCAAGTGTGAGGACACAAGCGTGACCGACATCGTCAAGGAACCCGCCGCATCGGAAAAGGTCAATCTGCTCGACTTTGATCATGCAGGTCTGACCGCCTGGTGCGCGCAGATCGGCGAAAAGCCCTTCCGCGCTACGCAGCTTTCGCGCTGGCTTCACCGTCATGTCGAAGGCGACTTCGACCGGATGACGAATCTGGCGAAAGCGTTCCGCGCCAAGCTGAAGGATCTCGCCGAAGTGCGTCCTCCCGTGCCCATCACCGAGAAAAAATCGGCGGACGGCACGCGCAAATGGCTCTTTGACGTCGGCAACGGCAACGCGGTCGAATCGGTGTTCATTCCCGAGGACGACCGCGGAACGCTCTGCATTTCCTCGCAGGCGGGGTGCGCCATGGGCTGCCTCTTCTGCTCGACCGGAAAGCAGGGGTTCAACCGCAATCTGACGACTGCGGAAATCGTCGGTCAGCTCTGGTGGGCCGAGCGCGAGCTCAGGCGCGACCAGGGCGTGACCGATCCCAACGACCGCATCATTTCGAACGTCGTGCTGATGGGCATGGGCGAGCCGCTTCAGAACCTCGACAACGTGGTCCGGGCGATCAACCTGTTCCTCGACGACAACGGCTACGGCCTCTCCCGCCGCCGTGTGACGGTGTCCACATCGGGCCTCGTGCGCCAGATGGACAAGCTCGGCGAGCTCGCGCCCGTGGCGCTTGCCGTGAGTCTTCACGCCGCCAACGACGAGCTGCGCGACAAGCTGATGCCGGTCAACCGCAAGCACCCGCTTGCCGACCTGATGGCTGCCTGCCGGCGCTATCTCAAGGTCGCGCCGCGCGACTTCATCACGTTTGAGTACGTGATGCTCGGCGGCATCAACGACAGCCTCGCGCAGGCCGACGAGCTCATCCGTCTCGTGCGCCGCGAAGAGGTGCCGTGCAAATTCAATCTGATTCCGTTCAACCCGTTCACGCAGTCGGACCTCAGAAAGCCCGATCGTGAGCAGGTGCTGGCCTTCTGCCGCCGGCTGAACGAGGCCGGCATCGTGACCACCGTGCGCAAGACGCGCGGCGACGACATCGACGCCGCCTGCGGACAGCTCGCGGGCGAAGTGCGCGACCGCACGCGCCGCGCCGAACGTCTGGCGCTTCAGAAGGCCGAAGCGGCCGAGCTGCTCGGCCGCACGACGAACTAATCATCCGCCTATTGAACCGAGTGAGGAGGCAACATGGCCGAAACCGCCCCGCAGAAAACCGAGCCCTCTGTGACCGCCGTGCCGAAGGAAGGCTTCGGCGACGTGCTTCGCCGCGTACGCGAGGAGCAGGGCATTTCGCTCGGCGATATGGCTGCGCGTTCCCGTCTTTCGGTGCAGCAGCTCAAGGCCATCGAGTCAGAAAGTCTCGATCAGCTGCCTGAGCCCGTCTATGTGCGCGCCTTCATCCGAGGCATCGCCGGCGTGCTCGGCATCGACGCCGCCCCGCTCGTGGCGGACTACACCAACCGTTTCGGAAGCCCGAGCGTCGGCGTGCTGCCCGACCATGATCCGAGAAGCGAAACGGTGGTCAACAGCACGAACCGGCACAAGGGCCTGAAGATCGCTGCCGTTGCGGTGATCGTGCTCGCCGTGGCTGCCGGCGCCTGGTGCTTCTGGAACGATCAGTTCGGAGGCTCCAAGGTGCAGACGGAAGCCGGAGCGCCCGCCGCTGAGGCGCCTGCCGCCGCACCTGCCCAGAAGGCGGTGGCGAAGGCCCCGGAAGCGGCCGTTCCCGAAACCCGGACGGAGGCCAAGCCTGAAGCGAAGCCCGCTGAGGCGGCGTCCGAGCCCAAGGCGGCCGAACCCGTGAAGGCCGAGGAGCCCGCTCCTCAGGCCGAGGCTGCCAAGCCTGCCGAGGAAAAGCCGCTGACGGTTTCTCAGCAGCCCGGGGTCTACCGCACGATGCTGACGACGAGCGCTCCCTGCTGGGTGCAGATCGTCGATCCGAACGGCAAGAATCTGCTGGCGCAGGAAATGAAGGCCGGCGCGACGGTGACGCTCGACGTTCCGAAGGGATCCAAGGTGACCGTCGGCAACGCGCAGGCGATGCAGCTCATGGTCGACGGCAAGCCGTTCGATCTCGCTCAGGTGACGCGCGGCGGGATTTCCCGCTTCGTGCTGAAGTAAGAACACTGCCCGCACCGGCAGACGAAGGCGGCCCTCAAGGCCGCCTTTCTCGGCATGGGAGCGGGCATAACTATTGTGACGACAAGCAGTTTTGGAGATGTGGCGTGACTGAAAAGACTCTCGTCATGCGGCGCAAATCCCGCGCGGTGGAAGTCCGCTGGGGCGGCCGCCGGGTAGTGATCGGCGGCATGAATCCGATCGTCGTGCAGTCGATGACCAACACGTCGACCGCGGACGTCGAGGGAAGCGTCGGTCAGATTCTGGCGCTTGCTCGCGCGGGAAGCGAACTGGTTCGACTGACCGTCAATACGCCCGACGCCGCGCGCGGCGTGGCCCGTATTCGCGAGGCGCTCGACCGCGCCGGCTGCGACGTGCCGCTCGTGGGCGACTTCCACTACAACGGACACAAGCTCCTTACCGACTATCCCGAATGTGCTGCGGCGCTCTCGAAGTACCGCATCAATCCGGGCAACGTCGGAAAAGGCTCGAAGGGCGAGGAAAACTTCGCCCTCATGATTGAAGCCGCCAAGAAGTACGGCGCCGCCGTGCGCATCGGCGTGAACTGGGGTTCGCTCGATCAGGCGCTTCTCGCGCGCATGATGGACGAAAACCACGAGGCCGGCGGACCGCTGACGCCCGCCGAAGTGCTTCGCCGCGCGCTTGTCGAAAGCGCGGTCACCAGTGCGTTCGAGGCCGTGCGTCTCGGACTGCCCGCCGACCGCATCGTGCTCTCGGCCAAGGTCTCCGACGTGCAGGAACTGATCGCCGTCTACCGCATGCTGGCCGCAAGAGCCGACTTTGCGCTTCATCTCGGCCTTACCGAGGCGGGCATCGGCTCGAAGGGCATCGTGGCCTCGACGGCGGCGCTCTCCGTCCTTCTGCAGGAAGGCATCGGGGATACGATCCGCGTTTCGCTCACGCCCGCGCCGGGCGCGCCCCGCACGGAGGAGGTGGTCGTCGCGCAGGAAATTCTGCAGTCGATGGGCTTCCGAAGCTTTACGCCGATGGTGACGAGCTGCCCCGGCTGCGGACGCACCGCGTCGGACCTCTTCCAGCGTCTCGCTTCCTCCACGCAGCAGTTTCTGCGCGAGCGCATGCCCGAGTGGCGCGTGACTGCGCCGGGCTGCGAAAACATGACGGTCGCCGTCATGGGGTGCGTGGTCAACGGACCGGGAGAAAGCCGTCAGGCCGACATCGGCATCAGCCTTCCCGGGGCGGGAGAAAGCCCCGTGGCGCCGGTCTACGTTCGCGGTGAAAAGGTCTGCAGTCTCAAGGGTGAAGACATGCAGACCCGCTTTCAGGCTATGATAGAAGAATTCGTGCAAACGACCTACGGCGGGAAGTCCGGGGCCGCAAGCCATTCATAACAGTTGAAAAACGACAAAATGAGCAAGGAAAAATTTGCCGGCGTCAAGGGCATGAACGACATGCTCCCGCAGGATGCTGCGATTTGGCAGACGCTTCAGAGCACCGCCGTCGGCGTGCTTGAGCGCTACGGATATCAGGAGATCCGTACGCCGATTCTTGAAAACACCAAGGTCTTCACGCGAGGCGTGGGCGAAGTAACCGACATCGTCGAAAAGGAAATGTATTCCTTTACCGACAGCATGAATGGCGACCAGCTGACGCTGCGTCCGGAATGCACGTCCGCCGTCGTCCGTTCGGTGAACGAACACAGCCTTCTTTACGGCGCCACGCAGCGTCTCTGGTACTGCGGCCCGATGTTCCGCCACGAGCGTCCGCAGCGCGGCCGCTACCGTCAGTTCCATCAGCTCGGCGCGGAAGCGCTCGGCATGGCCGGACCCGACATCGATGCCGAAATGATCATCATGCTCGGCCGCATCTGGAAGGAACTCGGCGTGGGCGAAGTGCGCCTCGAGCTCAATACGCTCGGCGCCCTTTCCGAACGCCAGGCTCACCGCGACGCCCTCATCAAGTACTTCGAAGCCCACAAGGATCTCCTCGACGAGGACGCTCAGCGACGTCTCTACACCAATCCGCTCCGCATTCTTGACACCAAGAATCCCGACATGCAGGACATGGTGAACGCCGCTCCCCGTCTGCTCGACTATCTCGGCGCCGAAAGCCGCGCGTTCCTGGAACGCATGGAAAAACTCGTGAGCGCCGCCGGCATCAGCTACGTCATCAATCCGCGTCTCGTCCGCGGTCTTGACTACTACAACCACACGGTCTTCGAGTGGATCACGGACAAGCTCGGCGCCCAGGGCACGATCTGCGGCGGCGGACGCTACGACCCGCTCATCGAAATGCTGGGCGGCCGTCCCGCGCCGGGCGTGGGCTTTGCCATGGGTATGGAACGCGTCATTGAACTCATGCGCGAATGCGGCCGCGTGCCGGTTCGCACGCAGACCGACGTCTACGTGATCCACCACGGCGGCGACACGCAGCTTCAGGCGATGCTGCTTGCCGAAGCCATGCGCGATCTCGGCGTGCGCGTGATCGTTCACCCGGGCGAAGCGAGCATCAAGAGCCAGATGAAGAAGGCCGACGCCAGCGGCGCAGCCTTCGCCGTCTTTGCGACCGAAGACGAAACGGCTCAGGGTCTCGTCGCCGTCAAGGCGCTGCGCGAAGGCGCCGGCGCGTTTGCCGAACAGACGACGGTGCCGGCGGCCGAAGCCGCTGCTGCCGTGGCCGCTGCCGTGAAGGCCGGCTGCTGAACCGACATCGATTGAACTCACACAGGAGCCCTAAGCGATGGCTTATGACTTAGAAGAACAAGAGAGTATTGACCAAATGAAGGCCTGGTGGGACCAGTGGGGCACCCCGGTAACCGCCGCCGTCTGCGTCGTCTGTCTGGGCTTTGCCGCCTGGAACGGCTGGAACTGGTATCAGCGCAATCAGGCCGCCAAGGCTTCAGGCGCCTACGTCCAGCTTCAGAACGCGGTCATGCAGAAGGACATGAAGAACGTCGCCTCGATTGCGACCGGCCTTGTGTCCGAATACGGCTCCACCATCTACGCTCCGCTCGGCGCGCTCGCCGCTGCCGGCGTGGAGGCTGAAACCGGCAACCTCGCTTCGGCCGAAGCCCGTCTTACCTGGGTGATCGAAAAATCGGGCCGCGAAGAGTACGACACGCTTGCCCGCGTGCGTCTTGCCGGCGTTCTGCTTTCCGACAAGAAGCCCGACGAAGCGCTCAAGCAGCTCGAAGCGGCCAAGCCGGTGCCTGATCAGCAGGCGCTTGTCGACGACCGCTTCGGCGATGCCTGGTTCGTGAAGGGCGACATCGCGAAGGCCCGCGCCGCATGGGAAAAGGCGCTCAAGACTGCTTCGAAGGAAAACGCCGTGCGCATCGTGGTTGAGCGCAAGCTCGCGGCGCTTCCTCCTCTGGACTGACCGGACGGGGGCCTGTCGGCCCCCGAAGGCAAAAGCCGGCGGCATCGGGACGGGTGAAAAACACCGGCTTCGCTCCCAATGCCGCTTCTTTTGCTTTTAGAATCCTCATACTCAGTAATTTTTCGAACGAGTTAGACAACAATGTTTGCAAAGCGACTCATGACCGGCGTTGCCGCCGCCATGCTGGCTCTGCCGATGGCGGGCTGCGGCTTCTTCTCCACGCCCGACAGCCATGAACCGGCGGAGCTTCAGGACTTCAAGCCCCTGGTGCGCGCCAAGATTTCCTGGTCGGCGGACGTGGGCGACAACTCGGGCTTTCTGACGCCTGCGGTCACCGACAACGCCGTCTATGCGGCGGGCGGCGATGCGCTCTACCGCCTGGACCGCAATACCGGCAAGAAGGTGTGGAAGGCTGAAACGGGCGGCACCGTAACGGCCGGCGTCGGCACGGACGGCAACTACATCGCCGTCGTGACGGGCCGCGGCGAACTTGAGGTGTACAGCGCCGAAGGCAAGTTCATCTGGAAGGCGCCGCTCTCCGCCGAAACGGAAGTTCCGCCGCTTGTCGGTCAGGGCCGCATCATCGTGAAGACGGCTGACACCCGAGTGACGGCGTTCGACCTCATCACGGGCGAACGTCTCTGGCGCTATCAGGGCCAGGCCCCCGCGCTCACGCTTCAGGGCTTCTCGCAGATGGCCTGGGCGCCCGCTGGCATTCTTGTTGGTCAGGCCAACGGCCGTCTTCTCGCTCTGAGCCTCGACGGCAAGGTCGTCTTTGACGCCGTCATCGGTCAGGCGCACGGCATCACCGAAGTCGAGCGCCTCATCGACGTGGTGGGCCGTCCCTGGGTGGACCAGCAGCTGATGTGCGCCGCCGCCTTCCAGGGCAATCTCGTCTGCATGAATTCCATGAACGGCCAGCTCGTCTGGAACACTAAGGTCGACGCCGTGACCGGTCCGATCTCGGACAGCCAGCTGATGTACATCGTCGACTCCGAAAGCCGTCTCCATGCCTTCAACCGCCAGAACGGCCGCGAAGCCTGGACCAACTCCGACTTCACGTACCGCTGGCTGAGCGCGCCGATCCGCGTCGGCGCGACCGTGGCCGTGGCTGACTTCGAAGGCTATATTTCGCTGATCAACCCGGCGAACGGCCAGGTCGTCGCCCGCACGCGTATCGGCGGTCCGGTTCGCGCGCCTGCCGCTCAGATGGGCTACGGCGCCGTCTTCCAGAGCGCCGAAGGCGAGGTGGCCTATCTTCTGCAGGAGCCGCTTGAGCGCTGAGGCCGGGCGGTCCCCACACTTCTTACCGAGGACGGCCCGGTCTGACCTTTCAGCCGGGCCGTCCTGATCAATCCTTTTTCACTTCAACATGCTTCCTGTCATTGCCCTCGTGGGCCGTCCTAATGTGGGCAAGTCCACGCTTTTCAACCGCCTGACCCGCAGCCGCGACGCCATCGTCGCCGACTTTCCCGGCCTTACACGAGACCGTCAGTACGGCCAGGGACGCGTCGGGCCTATTCCTTACATTGTGGTCGACACGGGCGGCTTTGAGCCGGTGAAGTCCGAAGGCATCGTCCGTGAAATGGCGAGCCAGGCGGAACTGGCCATCGATGAAGCCGACGTCGTCATTTTCGTGACTGACGCCCGAGCCGGTCTGACGCCGCACGATCAGCGCATTGCCGTCCGTCTTCGCGAATCGGGCCGCAAGATCATTCTCGTCGTCAACAAGGCGGAAGGTCTGTCGTCCGTCGCCGCCGCCGAGTTCTATGAACTCGGTCTGGGCGAACCGTGGCTCATCTCCGCCGCTCACGGCCAGGGCGTCAGCAGCCTGATGGAGCTCGCGCTCGAAGGATTCGAGCCCGAACCCGAGGATGAGGAGCCGGCGGATCCCGATGCGCCCAAGCGCCTCAAGGTGACTCTCGCCGGCCGTCCGAACGCCGGCAAGTCGACGCTCATCAATGCGCTCATCGGCGAAGAGCGTCTGATTGCCTTCGACATGCCCGGCACGACGCGCGACGCCATCAAGGTGGACTTTGAATACAACGACCGTCCCTACGAGCTCGTCGACACGGCGGGGCTTCGCAAAAAGGGCAAGGTCTTTGAAGCGGTCGAGAAGTTCTCCGTCGTGAAGACGCTGCAGGCGATCGAAGACGCCAACGTGGTGATTCTCGTCATCGATGCAAAGAACGGCATCGCCGATCATGACGCGCATATTGCGGGCTACGTGCTTGAAGCCGGACGCGCGCTTGTCGTCGCCGTCAACAAGTGGGACCTTCTCACGGGCTATGAGCGCGAGATGTTCAATCTCGAACTCGAACGCAAGCTGCACTTCCTGCGCTGGGCCCGCATGATCCGCATCTCGGCTCTGAAGCGCAACGGCCTCAACCATCTCATGAAGGCGGTCGACGAAGCGCATGCGGCTGCGTACCGCAAGATTCCGACGCCGAAGCTGACGCGCGCGCTCTTTGAAGCAGTCGAACGTCAGCAGCCTCCGCGTGCCCGCGGCGGCCGTCCGAAGCCCCGCTTTGCTCATCAGGGCGGCTCGAACCCGCCTGTGATCGTGATCCACGGCAATGCGCTCGAGGATATCGGCGACAGCTACAAGCGTTATCTGGAAAGCTTCTTCCGCGAAAAGTTCGACCTGGCGGGCACGCCGCTTCGCATCGAATTCCGCACGAAGGAGAACCCCTTTGTAAAGGATGAGAAACGCTGATTGCGTTTGCTCACAAGAAAACGCCTCTTCGGGGGCGTTTTCATTTGCTGTGCCGCTGATGCTCACACGGGCAGTGTTAAGATTACACCTGACGGACTGCGCAACAGATGCAGCTGTCACGGCCGCCCGAAGCCAGGCGTCAGAGGGCGGCACGGTATAACAACTACATACGATAAGACCGGCAGACAACCGCACTGTCGAGCACGGTCGGAGAAAAATAATATGGCTACGAAAGGTCAGCTTCTGCAGGATCCGTTCCTCAACATCCTTCGCAAGGAACACATCCCCGTTTCCATTTATCTCGTCAACGGCATCAAGCTTCAGGGTCAGATTGAATCTTTTGACCAGTATGTCGTCCTTCTTCGCAACACAGTCACGCAGATGGTCTACAAGCACGCCATCAGCACCGTGGTTCCGACCCGTGCCGTGAACATGCCTGCGACTCCGGAGAACTGAGATAAGCATCTTTCAAATTGATTCGACGCGCGAGGTGAAGACCTCGCGCGCCTTTCTCGTGTCCGTCATTGTCGGACGCGTCGTCTATCAGGACTCGGCTGAAGAGCTTGCGCTCCTGGTGAAGTCGGACGATTACGAGCCCGTGGGGCTCATGCAGGCACGCAGAGACAAGCCTGATCCCGCCTTCTTCATCGGCTCCGGCAAGGTGGACGAGCTCGCCGAGCTCGCCCGCGAGGCGAATGCTCAGATCGTCGTTTTCGACGTGCCGCTTTCTGCGGCGCAGCAGCGCAACATCGAGCGCGCTATCGATCTGCCCGTGCTTGACCGCACCCAGCTCATTCTCGACATCTTCCGAGCTCGCGCCAAGAGCCGCGAAGGCCGCCTGCAGGTGGAGCTCGCGCAGCTCGAGCACCTGTCGACTCGGCTCGTGCGCGGCTGGACTCACCTTGAGCGCCAGCGCGGCGGTCTCGGCAAGACGGGCGGCCCGGGCGAAAAGCAGATCGAACTCGACCGCCGAATGATCGGCGTTCGAATGAAGCAGCTTCGCGATCAGCTCAAGCGTCTCGCACGGCAGCGTGATACTCAGCGCCGCTCCCGTTCGAGAAGCGATACGCTGAGCGTTTCGCTGGTGGGTTATACCAATGCCGGCAAGTCGACGCTCTTCAACCGCCTGACCCGGGCGAAGTCCTACGCTGCCGACCAGCTCTTTGCAACGCTGGATACGACGGCCCGCCGCTGCTGGATCAGCGACGAGGAAACCGTCGTGGCGAGCGATACGGTGGGCTTCATCCGCGGACTTCCGCATCAGCTCGTCGAGGCATTCAAGTCGACGCTGGACGAAACGGTCCACGCGGATCTGCTGCTTCATGTGGTCGACGCTTCTTCGCCCGTTCGCGAAGATCAGATCCGGGATGTGAATGCCGTCCTTGAGGAAATCAAGGCCGATGACGTGCCCGTCATTCTTGTCTACAACAAAATCGACAACACGACGCTCACGCCAGAGATCGTCCGTCATCCCGACGGCAAGCCGAAGGCTGTGTTCGTCTCTGCGCTGACAGGCGCCGGGATGGACGAGCTTCGCAAGGCGATCGGGGAATTCGCAGGCAACTGGCGAATCGAGAATCCCAGCGAGCCCCGAGAACTCGAGCCCTGGGAGGAGGAGATCGCCGAAGAGCGCGCGAATCTCAGCGACGACAACATTGAAAACTACCTGACCCGGCGCAAGAAATAAGCCCGCGAATGTTCAGACAAAGCCGATCAGTCCGATACGGATTGGTCGGCTTTTTCGCAGAAAGCTGTTTCAGAAAAAAACGGCCGGAATCCGAATAGGAGACCGGCCAAAGACTCACCTTGGGAACACTTGTGCTCTGCGAAACATTCTGAACGAACAGCCGACAGCTGACTCTTCTAAGTTGTCCCTGCTTCTTTGAGGGATTGTTCTAGTTGCAGACCGACGATCAGCCTCGATCAGTATTCGTTAAACATGCGCTGAATTTCAGCCGGATCACTGGTCTTCGTCAGTGCGAGCTGAAGGAGAATGCGGGCTTTCTGCGGAGACAGCGTGCCGGCATTGATAAAACAGGCCTTTTCATAGCGGCTCCCTCCGGTAATGACGCCGTTGCCGACTCTAGCGGAACGAACTGCAACCATCCCGTTCTTCATGGCGTCAAGAAGTCCGGCTTCCGTCGCTTTGTGAATGGATCCGTCGCCTGTACCGGCGTGAATGATGCCTTTGACGCCCGCCGCCGCAGCTGCATCGACAAAGAGTCTTCCGGCATTGGCATGCGAGTAGATGATTTCAACCTGAGGAAGAGCGTTCAGGCCGGAAATGTCGAATTCCGACTGCCAGGTATGACGTTTGAGCGTTTTGCGAAGGAAGTAATGCTCGCCTCCGGCGATATAGCCGAGCAGCCCCAATTCAGGAGACTTAAACGTCGATACGCTGGTGGTGCTGGTTTTGGAGGCATCCCGGGCGGAATTGATTTCATCATTCAGCGCGATGAGCACGCCCTGATCCGCCGCTTTAGGATCCGCGGCCAGACGCACCGCGTTCAGCAGATTCACCGGACCGTCGGCACTGATGGCCGTCGCCGGCCGCATGGCGCCGATGACGATGACGGGCTTGCGGCTCTTTACTGTCAGATTCAGGAACCAGGCGGTTTCTTCCAGTGTATCCGTGCCGTGTGTAATTACCACGCCGCTCACTTTGGGATCTGCGAGCAGCTCGTTGGTGCGTTTGGCGACTTTAAGAAGAACATCATCCGTCAGATTGTTTGAGGAGATCTTGACGATCTGTTCACCGGTGACCGATGCGTATTCCTGAATGTCCGGAACTGCATCAATCAGTGTCTGAATGGCAAGATCACCGGCTTTGTAATGCGCCATTTCGGTCGATTTGGCGGCAGTACCGGCAATAGTGTCTCCGGTGGCAAGAATGGCCACCTGGGGAAGGTCGGCGGCGAAAGCGGTCATTGCCGACAAGGCGAATGCCAAAGAAATAAGCCTTATCTTCATGGGAGCTCTCCTTCTGAGTATTCGGTCGGCAAGCGTATCCGACGGCATCATTCTGGCGATGAGGCATTCGGAGAACATTTCCCGAAAACCCGCCGGCTCTATCGGGCTTCCGACGATTGACGGGGGAGAAGAAAAAACTTGGCAAGGCTGGAGATGCCAGTACACCCTGAGGAAGAGAGTTGTGATGCGAAAACGCCGTGCTGAAGAGAATCTGTCCGGCACGGCGTGATGTTGAATATTGTTTTGCAGGGGATACGGTATGATGTTTGGGTGACAGATGGCGATTACAAAAGTCGACTTAATACCGTACCCTGATGAAAGGCTTATGCCGCAGCCTTTCCGAGACGTTTGGCAATCTCCCGGAGCATGATGTCCGTCATCTCGTCCAGGCTGTATTCCGGCTTCCAGTCCCATTCTTCACGGGCCGCCGTGTCGTCAAGCGCGTCTGGCCAGCTTTCGGCAATGCCCTGAAGAAGGGGATTCACCTTGTAGCTCAGCCTGAATTCGGGGATGCGGCGGCGGATGCTCCCGGCGATGCCTTCGGGATCGAAGGAGAGCGCGTTCACGTTGAAGCTGTTGAAGTGGCGAAGACGGGAAGCGTCGGCCTCCATGAGGTCGACGGCGGCTCGAAGTGCATCGGGCATGAACATCATGGGCATGTAGGTGCCGGCGGCAATCGGGCATTCGTAGGCGCCGTTTTCAACGGCCTTCCAGTAGATGTCGACTGCGTAGTCGGTCGTGCCGCCGCCGGGCGGCGTGACGTAGGAGATGAGACCCGGATAGCGCAGGCTTCGGGCGTCGACGCCGTATTTGCTGCGGTAGTAGTCGGAGAGGAGTTCGCCCGCCACCTTGGTGATGCCGTACATCGTGCGGGGGCGGCAGACGGTATCCTGAGGCGTCGGATTGTGCGGCGTTTCCGGACCGAAGACGCCGATAGAGCTCGGCGTGAAGACGGAGAGCTTCCTGTCGCGGGCGAGTTCCAGAAGACCGATGACGCCGTTGACGCCCACGTCCCAGGCGGCCATCGGCTTGGATTCGGCGGTGGCCGACAGAATGGCGGCCAGGTTGAACACCGTGTCGATCTCAAAGCGGTCGACGGTTTTGGCGAGCGCATCGCGGTCCATCAGGTTGACGACGGCGGAAGGGCCGTCGGCAAGATGAGCGGGCATGGGCGTGCGGCCGCTCGTGCCGGCGACGACGCTGTAGCCGCGGTTGCGAAGGGCGGGAACGAGTTCGGAGCCGATCTGACCGGCCGAGCCGATGACGAGAATGTTCTTCATGGCAGTGTCCTAGGTGGCTGCCGGATCCGCAGACGTTTCGGCATTCGGATCGCGGCGTCTGGTGAAATAAAGATTGGGAAGCAGAACGGCGTCTTCGCCTTCGCGGTCTCTGCGCCGCCAGGCGACGATGAAGCCGATGTCGGCGGCCGTGAGCTCATAGCCCGAGGCCTCTAGCTGATCGACTTTGGCGAGACACGCCTGAGAGAGCCTGACGACGGCTCTTTCGCAGCCGTCGGCGCGGCCGAGAAGTTCTCCGCGGCGTCCCGGCCGAAGGGCGGAGCCGGCGCGAAGCCGGACCAGCATGGCCTTTTTGTCGAGGAACCAGTCGAGCCAGACGTCTTCATGCGTGAGAGGCAGCGTGACCTCGTCGGGCTGAGGGTATGCGGCGGGATCGTCTTCCGAGACGACCCCCTCGACAGCGAATCCTTTGAAGCCCCGCCCGGACCAGTGCACGAAAAGCGCCGTCTTCGCACGGGTCAGACCCACGTAGACCGCGCGTCTCGCGGCATCGGTCTGGAAGGAGTCGCCGGACAGCAGAAGGTAGACCGTGTCGAATTCACGGCCTTTTGCCTTGTGAATGGTGGAGACGAACACCGTGCCCCGGTCGTCGCCGCACATGTCCTCGAAGGTGGATTCGACAAAGAATTCCTCGATGTCGGAGAGATAGCGGTCTTCGGGCGTAACGGACTCCAGAAGATCGATGAGATGCATGACGCCCGAGAGCGCGCTGCTTTCTGCAAAGCGTGAAGCGAGGAATGCCTTTGCTTCCTGCCAGAGCGTGCCGGAGACGGCTGCCCCGCTGCTGCGGCGCTTCAGATACTGCAGGAACGAGCGTACTTCGAGGAGATTTGCCGGCGCGGCTTCCCCCCGGCTCTGCACGAGTTTCGCCCGGCGTCCTCGGAGGATCAGACCGGCGTACACCTGAAAGGCTTCCTCGTTGGTGCCTGTGAGCACCGCCGTCGAACCGGGTACCGCCCGGCGCAGGAGATCTTCGCAGACCGCTTCGGCGAGGCAGGTCTGCGGATGGCGGACAAGCACGGCCTGATCTTCCGTCATGCTGACGGAGACGGTTTCGTTTCGCTTGAGACGATTGCGAATGCCGTCCGCCCAGGCGTTGGCCAGCGCGACGATCAGCCGGCCGCTTCGCCAGTTCTCGACCAGCTCGAAGCGCTCCGCATCGCGCTGCGTGATCAACGAACGGAAATACTTTGAGTCGGATCCCCGGAATTCGTAGATGTTCTGATCGTCGTCTCCCACCGCAATGACGCGCATCGACTCATTGCGGACCATCAGGGCGTCGATGAGCGCGAAGTCGTGTTCATCCATGTCCTGCGCCTCGTCGATGACGAGCACGGACTTGGAAATCCGGGCAGATTCCACGCTGCCGTCCCGGATCAGCGCAGCGGCGCGGGAAACGACGTCCTTCGATTCTTCAAGCGTGCCCGGGCGGCCCAGCACGTCGAAGCTGAAGCCGTGGAACGTTCGGATTTCAACGTAATGAGCGGCGGCGCCGAGCAGATCGATCAGGCGTTTTTTGAATTCGGTGGCGGCCGCTCGCGAGAAGGTCAGCATCAGAAGCTGCTCGGCTCGGATGTCCTCCTGCATCAGAAGGGAGGCAAGCTTGTGCACGAGCACACGGGTCTTGCCGCTGCCGGGGCCTGCCGTGACGGCGATGTACTGGGAGCGGGAGTCGATGACGGCCTTCTGCTTCGGGGTCAGTCCGCCGAAGATCCGGTCATACTGGCGCCTGGTCATGCTGAGCCGGACTTCCTCCGATTCGGAACCTCTGAAGTAGCGGGAGATGAAGGTGCGGTAGTCGAGCTGGAAGTAGTCTTCCACGTAGCGCAGCGCCAGTTCGTAGTCCTTCACCATCAGATTGGCGTATTTGCCGACGATGTGAATCTGCTGAACTTTCTGCTGGTAGTACTCGTCGAGCCGTGCGTAGTCGCTCTTGCGGAACTGACGCTTGTTGTCGCTGACGATCCTGACGATCGTGAGCGCGTTGTAGACGACGAGAAAACCGCCGTCAAGCCGCATGGCGCCGATGCGGGCGAGATAGAGCACGGCATCCTCGATGTCGCGCAGCGTCATGTCGCTCTCGGATAGAAGACGGTTTTGTGCGGCCTTCAGCAGACCGAGCGCGGAGAAGGCCACGCTTTGTGTTTCAGCATTCTCTGCGGGCGCCTGCGATTCTGAAAGCGCATACAGCTCTTCGAGCACGAAGGCGGCCAGTTCCGTCCGTTTCCGGGAGGCGGCGAGAAGCGTCTCTTGAGGAACAAGGGGTTCAATGCGGATCAGATTGGCCTGACCGGTTCGTCCCTGACGCATGAAGCCCTTTGTTCGGAGAAATGTCAGGATCGTGCGGATGTTCTTCAGGCTTGCCGACCGCAGCCCCGCTTCTTCGGCTTCCCGGTTGAGTTCCTTGAGACTGACCGGATAGCCGGGAACGGCTCCGGCGATTTTCGGAATAAGAAAGCGCTCGAGGTCTGCAAAGTCGCCGAGAAGTCTGGCGGACTTCTTTTCGGTGTCGTTCTTCCTGAGCGCCGCGGTCATGTCGCTCTGATCGGAGAGGATGCCTGCGGCGCGAAGACGCCCGACAGCTTCAAGAAGATCAGGCATGCCGAGGCCGAGGCGGTCGGCAAGATAGTCGGTGCGGGATTCCGCGTCGGCGTCGCGGGCTTCATGGGTGCGGCGGCTTGAAATCAGCGCACGAAGGATGCGTTTGGCAACCAGACGCTGCTCGGGTGTGCGGAAGACCGCAGAAGCATCGATTCTGGCGGCACCCTCCGTGAACGTGTGCACGGCGATTCCCGAGGCGTAGACGCGGGGTGCATTCTGCTCGCGCCGGATGTAGCCGGCCTGCTCGAGCGCGGCCAGCGCCGTGCGCAGACGTGTCTCCATGTCTTCGGCATCGGTGTCCCACCCGGATTCGCGGGCGAGTTCATAGGCCGAGATCGAGATTTTTGCAGAAGACTTCGTCAGACTCTTCACGGCACGCCAGACAAGCTGGATGTCGGCGAGCGACAGCTTGCTTTCGGCGAGCAGCGTGAAATGCCGGTCCAGATCCTCTTCGTTGAATAAAACGAAGCATTCGGCGGCGAGCGTCGGATCCCGTCCTGCGCGTCCGGCTTCCTGAACGTAGTTTTCCAGCGAGGACGAAATATCGTAGTGCACGACCAGACCGACGTCAGGCTTGTCGACGCCCATGCCGAAGGCGTTCGTCGCCGTCATGATCCTCACGCGGTCTGACAGGAATGCATCCTGATGGCGGATTTTGGCTTCGGGCTCCATCTTCCCGTGGTAGGGCAGAGCGGGAAAGCCGTCCTTGGTGAGGCGGGCAGCCAGAGCTTCGGCCGTCGCCGTGCGCGAGACGTAGATGATGGTCGGCACGATGCGCGTTTCAACGAGGCGGCGCAGCTCGGTGTATTTTTCAGCGGCGTCTTCGCAGTGCAGCACCGTGTAGCGCAGATTCTCGCGCTGGGCACGGGTCGTGAAGAGATCGAGCGAGACGCCGAGCTTCTCGGCGAAATAGTCTCTGATGTCCTGAATGACCTTTTGCTTGGCGGTGGCCGTAAAGCAGGAGACGGGAATGCGTCTGCCGCCCGACAGCTTTTCGAGCCTGGCGATGAAGTCGCCGATGTAGAGGTAGTCGACGCGGAAGTCGTGGCCCCAGGCGGAGAAGCAGTGCGCCTCGTCAATCACGAAGCGCACAATGCGACGCATGGAAAGCACGCGCTCGATCGTGCGCGAGCGGAGCTGTTCCGGCGACAGATAGAGGATCGACGCCCTGCCGTCCGCCACCGCATTGAGGCTGTCGGCGCGTTCGATGGGACTCAGAAGGCCGTTGACCGTAAAGGCGGAATCGATGCCCGCATCCGAGAGATGGTCCACCTGGTCCTTCATCAGGGACTGCAGAGGGGAAATCACGACGGTGAGTCCCCGAACCGCTTCTCCGGCCATCAGGGCCGGCAGTTGGAAGGTGAGCGACTTGCCGCCTCCCGTCGGGAAGACGGCCAGAAGCGAGCGCCCGCTGACTGCGGCGCCGGCGGCCATCTCCTGCAGGGGCTCTCCGGCATAGAGACGAAAGCCGGGAAAACCGAACCATCGCTTCAGTCCCTCGCTGACGTTCATGCGGCGGCACCAGGCGCAGCCGGCGTCGCAGGGCGTGCTTCTGAGTGCGCTCATGACATCGTCGACGGCGGGAAAGCGGCGCTGAACCCAGGCGGGGACGGCGGAATGCAGATCGTCGATGCGGATGAGCGCAAGAGTAAACGCCAGCTCGAGAGGCCGGCTCTGAACGAGATCTTCGAGTTCGGCATGACTGCAGAAACGGCCGGAAAAATGCCGTCTGATGATGTCGGCCGTCGGTTCGGCGGCGGGCTTCATGCCGAGATATCGGAAAAATCCGCGAAAGGCGGGATGCGAAGAGAGGAGCCCCGCAAAGACGGCCTGCACGTCGGGTTCCAGCGCCCGGAAGGCTTCGAGCTCCCTGCCGAAAAGCTGAGCGGCTTTTTTGGCATCGCTCACCGGATTGTTGAGTTCGTCGGAGCGGAGCTTTTCGTTTTTGAGGAGGCGGTGAAACTGGTTCTGCGGAAAAAGGAGCGCGGAAAGAAAGAGCGTGTCGATGACGGGGACGTTTTTGACGTCGCCGCTCACGTACTTCAGATCGTGCTCCGTCACGTTGTGACCGCACAGATAGTCGGCCCGGCCCGTGTAAGCGCGGAAAGCGGCTTTGTCTGCCGAATGAAAGACCGTACGGTCCGTCGCGAAGGCGCCGATGTCGAGTACCGCGCCGGAGTCGGGCGCGATTTCGCAGTCAAAGAAAACGATGCACGGGCTGGGCATCTCGGAACTATCCGTTCGGGCGCAGTTGTCCCGCAGAAACGAAGAAAAACTCCTTTGATTATACGGTGGGCGAAAAAAGAGCCCGGCGGACGCCGTGTCCGCCGGGCTCGATAGATCAGTGCTCAGAAGCTATCAGCTGCCGAGAACGATGATGCGCATCACGAAGAGCGAGAGGATGGCCGTGATGACGGGCACCGTCATGATCATGAGCATGTCCTTGCCCTTGATGCCGATCACGCCGAGGCAGCGGCCCATGTACT
>JAGBFJ010000006.1 GCA_017936545.1 Sutterella sp. | reverse complement strand
CTCAGCAAGGTGCTGTACGACTATGCCGTCAGCAAGGGCGCCCGATTCGACTTCAGCACGAAGATGATCAAGCTCGAAAAGAAAAACGGCCGCATCACGGGCGTTATTGCGCAAAACGCTGCCGGCCGCTACGTGCGCTACAACGCCGCCAAGGGCGTCGTGGTGGCGACGGGCGGCTATGCCCAGAACTGGAAGATGATGGAGGCTCTTCAGCCCTGGAACCTTCGCATCATCGGCCGTTCGGGCGCCATGCCGGGCGCCCGCGGCGACGGCATCCGAGCCTGCCTCTGGGTCGGCGCCAAGATGGATGAGACGCATTCGATCATGATGTTCGACCGCGCCGCCGTCCGCCCGGATCAGAAGACCGGTCCCGAAACCGTGAAGTCCGGAGACAGCGGCTTCTTCTGGATGGGTTCCCAGCCCTGGCTCAAGGTCAATGCCGACGGCAGGCGCTTCATGAACGAGTCCGGTACGTATGAAAACATTCTTCACGCGGACGAGTACCAGAAGGGCCACTGCCACTACACCCTGTTCGACAGCAACTGGGTGAAGTATGCCGAGCAGTTCAAGATGCACGGTTGCTCTCGTCTCTTTCCGTTTGAAAACGGTGCCGACCCCAATATTCCCTGGCAGGTCGTGCAGCAGAAGATGCTTCCCGGCCTCATTGCCAAGGGCTTTGTTCAGCAGGCCGATACGATCGAAGAACTTGCCCGCAAGCTCGGTCTGCCCGCACAGCAGCTGAAGGCGACGGTTGCCCGGCACAACGAACTCTATCGCAAAGGCGAGGACGTCGACTACGGCAAGGAAAAGCATCGTCTCTCCGCGATCGACAAGCCGCCCTTTTACGGCGCAAAAAATACTGGCTGGATGCTCTGCACGATGGACGGCATTCAGATCGACACGAACCTGAACGCCATCGATACCGAAGGCAATCCCATTCCGGGTCTCTACGTGATCGGCAACGACAGCGGCGGCTACTTCGCCAATGAATATCCGAATCTGGCGACCGGCATGGCCTGCGGCCGTACGGTGACCTTCGGCCGTCTTGTCGGTCTCAGCCTTGCCAAGGCCTGACGTTTTCTTCTTTCACCTCGGATGCGCTTGAGCCCGCCTGAGGGCGGCTCAGGCGCATCAGCCTCCAACGATATAAGGAGCGGGCAGTCCGCCGAAACGGACGGTGCCCGCCGACAGACTATGAAACACACTCTTCTCTGCGCCGTTGTCAGCGCTGCTTTGGCAGCCGGCACGGCCGCCGCTTCCGAAACGACGCTCTACGGCGTTCTCGACTACGGCATGTCTCTCGTTAATCAGCACAACACGGACGGTTCCCGCGATAACTCCGCCAAGATGATGTCGGGTCAGTACATCGGTTCGCGATTCGGCCTCCAAGGCAAGGAATCCATCGGCAGCGGTCTTACCGTCGGCTACGTCCTTGAAGGCGGCATCAGCGCCGATACGGGCGCGATGGGACAGAACGGCCGTCTGTTCGGCCGTGACGCACGCCTTTATATTGAAGGCGATTTCGGTCATATCGGCTTCGGACGCATGGGCTCCATGGTCGGCGGCAACGGTCCCTATGCCCGTTTCGGCCATATCGTCAATGCGTTTTCCTGCGGCTGGGGCAATGTTGGCGGCAGTCTGCAGGTCGTCTCGCTCGGCTATGAATTCATCGACAACGCCGTGGCATACGTTACGCCCAAAATGGGCGGCGTGGATGCCGCATTCCAGTATTCTTTCGGGTCTGATAGCAAGAGCTACGGGAACGGCGTTGAAGGCAAGTCTTCGGTCGAACGCATGTACAGCGCTGCGCTTCGGTATCAGAACGAAACGGTGCTGCTGGTGGGCGGCATAGAAAGCATCAATCAGGCTCAGCCTGCGGCCGACAAGGTCGGACTCGACGATGCGTTTTCCGTCAATCTCGGCGCCAGCTGGAACGCAGGCTGGGCCAAGTTCTACGCCTACGGTCAGTCTTTCGACAGCTATGCCAAGGCAGCCAAGGCGACGATGTTCGGTCCCGCCGGCGGCGTGGACGGCTACGGCGTGAATGTCGGTGCTGAAACCAAGGCGCACGGCGGCACGGTCAAGGCTTCCTTCGGATTCGGCGACTTTGAAGGCAATGTCAAAAAAGATCAGACGATGAAGACATACCAGACCGCCGCCGGCTACACGTACTCGCTCAGCCGCTGCACGACGCTCTACACGGCGGCTGGCTGGATTCACAACGATTATTCGGCAGAGGTCAAAGGTGCCGAAGATGTGTACGAATGGATTTTCGGCATCGTGCACAAATTCTGACCGGACTTGAAGTTCAATCCCTCTGACGAAAACCCGGCCTCTTCGGTTTTTCGTCAGCTGCGTCTGCCTTCCCAGATTGCGATTATGAAGGCGAATGTGGCAGTGGCAGAAAGACGAATAGTCAGTCAGAAGCGCTTCGTGATATCATCAGCGGTCATTTTCCGCGGCCTTCTGCCGCACACTGCAGGATTGTCTGATGCTTGACTGGCTTATCGGCACGCTGGTGACCGCCTTTCCCTTTCTTCTTCCGATCATCATTCATCTGATCGGCCGCATCGTCGGCTACCGCTGGCCCGTGCAGCGGCTGCTCGTCAGCGTCGCGCTGGCATTCTATTCGCTCGCCCTGATGGTTTTTGCCGCTCATGCCTGGACGGTCGGACTCGGCGCTCAGGAATTCTTCAATGCGTTCTACGGCAAGCCGGTTGACCGCTCGATGCTGGTGATGTGCGGCTACGGTCTTCAGACGCTTGCCATCGTCGCGCTCCTCTTCTGCGTCAACTGGCGTGTCATCCGACTTTTCTACGGCGAGGACGATGGCATGACCGCCCGCGCCAAGACCACGGCTGCCTCCGGAAAGGAAGAAGCGGAAAAGAGTGCCGAAACGGTTTCTGCGCCCGCAGCCGATGACAAGAAAAACTGATCCGCCTTTTTCCCGTATAAAGAAACGCCCGCAGGCCTTTGTGATCTGGACCCCGAAACTTGGACTGCAAAATAAAATCCAAGTTGAGTGCGGACGTTTTTAACGCTCGCCGCTTGGCATAGCCGGGACGAACAAGTCCCGGCTACGCCGATAGCGTATTTTATCTGAGGCGCGTCAAGG
>JAGBFJ010000052.1 GCA_017936545.1 Sutterella sp. | reverse complement strand
TAGTTCAATCTCTGTTTTGTCGCTCTTCGCCGGAATTGAAAGAGAAAGCAGATGCTTTCGTCTTTCGGCTTTCCTTCAAAGCGCGAACTTCGTAAGTTTTTTTTGAGGCCTTTTAAGGGCCCTTGACTTGCCGATGTTCACACTTATCGGTTCGTTGATTCTGATTTTTAAAGAGCAGCGCCTCGTTTGAGGCGCAGAATTGAGAGTCTATACAACTCATCAGTTCTTGTCAAATTTTTGATGAAAGTTTTTATCTTTCATCGTTTCGCCGAGCAGTTCGTTCAGCGAAGGATGAGAATTAAACAGGTTTCGGAAACGTTTGTCAAGAAACCGGCACAAAATACCATAAACATGGTATCAAACTGCCTTCTCGAGACTCTGCAGCTCTTCGGGAGAGTTGACGTTGACAAAACCGAATCCCGGATCCGACCATTCGACCCTGATCCGTTTGTTTTCCTCGAACCAGAGGCCGAGCTTGCGATCTCCGCGCTCAATGAACGGACGGATAGTCGGCAGCAGTGATCTGTGAATCAGCGCGATCGTATTCTGATCCCTTCCATCCGCACGGACCGTCAGAGCCGGTGCAGGGCTTTGGGCGAATGCGGACGAAAGTCTTTCAAGCAGATTCTCGGGAATCAGCGGCACATCGCAAGGCACCGTCAGAAGCCATTCAGCCTTCGTCACCGTCCCCGCCGCATCAAGCGCAGCGAGCGGCCCTGGAAAGCCCGTCAGCCGATCCGGAACCGCCAGATCCGCACCGAGTTCGATATACGCCTCGGCATCACGATTGACAGAAGCCACTATCGTTCCGACCTGGGGACGAAGCCTTCGAATGATTCTCCCGGCCATAGGTTCGCCTGAAAACAGGACCAGCCCTTTGTTCACTCCGCCCATGCGAGTTGCCCGTCCTCCTGCCAGGAGGACGCCTGCCGTATTGCCCTTTTCGGGAGCATTGAATCCGTCGATCATGAATTTCTCCGTATGCCTTATCGGGCAGTCTACCCGCTCCGGCCCGCAAGGCTACAATCAGTCTGACGCCTGAGCATCGCCGTTCTGCAGCAAGGCGTCCGTCCATTCTAAGGATCCATTCATGTCAAGCGCCATCAAAGCCAGCTTCAGCGACGTCATCGAAGCCCTTCACGGAGCCGTCCGTCCTCTCGAACGCCCGCCTGCCGAGGTTCCTCTCATGGAAGCCGAAGGCCGTTTTCTTGCCGAAGATATCTCATCGCGCTTTGATTTTCCTCTTTTCGACAATTCTGCCATGGACGGGTATGCCGTTCGCACGGCGGATTTTGCCGGTGCCGGCGACGAAGTACTGACTCTCTGCGTCGCCGCAGAAATTACGGCCGGCCATCCTTATGACGGAAGCGTCCCGGCAGGAGCCTCTGTTCGCATCATGACGGGCGCCAAACTTCCTGACGGTTTTGATGCAGTGATTCCGATCGAAAAAACGATCTCCGGCAGCGGAACTGTTGATTTCGCTCCCGGTCTTCTTAAGGCCGGCACCAATGTCCGCCGCCGCGGAGAAATCTTTCGCACCGGCGAAGTCCTGCTTCATCGCGGAACGCTTCTCAACAAAGGCCATATCGGCCTTGCCGCCAGCCTCGGCCTCGGAACGCTCCGCTGTCTTCCCAAACTCACGGCGGCCATTTTCTCGAGCGGAGACGAGCTCGTCGAACCTTCGGACGGCGCGCCTCTCGGTGAAGGCAGGATTTACAACGCCAACGGCACCTACGTCACGCTTCTTGCCCGGTCTCTCGGCATTGATGCCCGCTACATGGGCATTCTCCCGGATGACCCGAATGAAATTGAAAGGCGCTTTCGCGAGACGGCCGGCAGCTTCGATATCGTGATCTGCTCCGGCGGCGTCGGTCCCGGTGACTGCGACTTCACGGCCGCTGTACTCAACCGTCTCGCCGTTCTTCATCACTATCACGTTGCCATGCGGCCGGGCAAGCCTTTCTCTTTCGGCTATTTCAATGAAACCGACACACTGATTCTCGGCCTGCCCGGCAATCCTGTCGCCGCTGCCAATGCCGGTTCGCACTTCATTGAAGCTGCTTCAGAAACTCTGCTGGGCACCGCCAGACCTTCCGGCACGCTGCAGGTAAGAGTCGCCGGCCGCATCAAAAGCCGTCTCGGCCGGCAGGACTTCGTCCGCGGCACCATCTCTCAGTCCGAGGACGGAAGACTGGACTTCCATCCGGGGTCTCAGCAAAGTTCTGCCTCTCTCCTCGGCGTTGCTCTCGGCAATGCCGTCCTCACTGTCCCTGCCGACCGAGATCTTCTGAGCGAAGGCGATCTGGCTGAAGCACGCTATACCGACTGAGCCGGCCTCGTTCGATCTGCCATTGAAAAATCGCCGGCTGACAGCACTGTCCGCCGGCGATTTCATTTGATGAATCAGCTTCCCTGATTTCCGAACCTTCTCGGCCTTCTGCGCCGATCCCTTGCCGTACGGAAACGGGCACCCTGAGTACGTTTCGAAGCTTCCCGAGACAGCTCGGACGTCCGCGGTTTTTCGCGTTCGTCCGGCCGGCCGGATGCTTTGACGGCCGCTCTGGCCGGTGCTTTGACCTGTGACTGCACCGTCTTTCTCGGCACAGCTGGCAGAATGGCCGGCACCAGTCCTTCTCTCGGCGGCACGAGGGAAATCCGCCCGTCCTCGTCCCGAACCAGAATGTCCGTGAGATGACGTTCTGCCCAGTCAACGGCCGCATGAAGCGCAGCCTCTTCGCGCGGATCAAGCTGCGCCGCAATAACGACTTCACCCTGCAGATTCACTACCCCTCGATAACCGACGGCCCGGGTGAACACGCTGGCATGCATCCCGTACTCGCGATCTTCATGCTGATGACCGTGAAACAGCCACTTCGCCCCGAGAGATTTTGCCAGCCGGTCAATGGCTGGAAAGCCCTTCTTATGACATCCCGGCGCTTCATGGGTCACCAGAATATCCGCCTTCTGCCGCAGAAGATTGCCGTAGACCGACGGAAAGATGGTCGAGCGATGACGGCGGGGGACACCGCCGCGCCAGATGTTGTTGATGCCGACCCGGCGCATGAACGTGGCCGGACTGTAATAGTTAGGATTGCCGTCGGGCATCCATACCTGACCGCGGAATACGCCGCCCAGGCCGCCGATCCTCAAACCGGCGACGTTGGCCACGCGCCCGTGCAGATTGTGTCCCGCAAGCTCGCTTCGCCACAAATAGTCGTAGATCTCGTCCGTATCCGTATCGTGATTGCCCGGGATCCACCAGATCTCCGTATATGCCAGCGCCTCCTCCAGCACCTGATCGAGAGGAGCAGGCGGCTGAAGATCGCCGAGGATCACCATGGCATCCGGCTTGTACAGCCTGGCTGCCTCGTTGATCTGGTCGAATCCTCCGTGAGGATCTCCGCAGAAAAAGATTTCAGGCAGTTCACGAGGGCGAGTCTGCCGGCGATGCCGTCTGGGACGGCGGCGTCTCGGCTTGACCTGCTCTTGCGTCATTCAATAACGTCCTTAAAGTGCGGTCAGTCGACCCGGCATGCCGAAGCATGTCTATCTGTCATACTGACACAATGTCTTTTGGAGACATTCGCACACTTCCCGGCGCAGTTCGACAGGCCCTTCAACCTTGACGTGAATTCCCCAGCGAAGGATTTCCCCGATCAGTTCAGTCGAATTGGTATAGGGAATACTGACCTTCACACCGCCTCCGGCAGTGATCATTTTCTGCTTCGGATGCCAGATCTGGCGGCGCACGAACGGAGCCGCCTCCTCATCGAAAACAAGCAGTGCCGTTTTCAGCTCGCCGCTGTGAAAGAGACCGTAGCTCTTATCGAGCTCAGTCTCGATCTCACGGATCGAGACGCGCTTGGCGCTGCGGGGCAGAACCTCCGCGCGGCGGATGTTTTCAATGGCAAATGTTCTTAGGCCTTCCGAAGCATGACAGTAAGCATCCACATACCAGCGGCTGCGGTAGTGAACCATGCGGACAGGGGAAATTTCACGGAATGAATCCGTTCTGCGGATCTTGCTGAAATACGCAATCTGAAGACGGCGCTTTTCGCAAAGCGCCGCACCGACAGTTTCAAAAGTCGGAGGCTCCGTATGAAGAGGAGAGTGATCGACAACCTTGACGCGTCCGAGCAGCTCGCGAGGAGAGATGCCGCCGAGGTCGAGCAGCGCGCTCACGCGGGCACGCAGCGGCTCAAGTTCGCTGAAGATTGCCGATGATTCGTCCTTGGACAGCTGTCCGAGAAGATCGATCGTCTTCACCAGCACATACAGCTCCTCTGCGCTATACCACTCCTTCTGCTGAACGGCGAACAGCCGCTTCGGATGAGAAATGTCGGTCTGAGGCCTTTCCTCATACAGGTACCCGCCGCGGTTGCGGGAATACACGATGGGGGCCTTCAGAATATCGCGCATATAGCGAAGGTCACGCTTGACGGTCGGAGCGCTGACCTGCAGGACTTCCTGCAGCTCATCAAATGAAACGACTTTTTTTTCGCTCAGCAGTCGGTCGATGATCAAGCGACGCACGTTGTCTTTCATTCGATGCTCCGAGGGGATCTGAGAAGAGAGATTGACTTCGCCGGGAGAGTGAGCAAACCATTCTCCCGCTATGCCGATGATTGTATCAGCTTGTGAACCTTTCCCTTCTCAATCCTGAGGAAAACCATGCTTGAAGGGCGCTCTCCAATCAGCCCGCGGAAGAGTCACGAACGATGTCGACACCCGCAGGAACCTGAAAGTCAAACGTTTCGGCCGAAATCGGCTCCCGCACGATATCCGAGAAGCGAAGCGCCGTTGTCTGGCCGAAGGCGTCGACGAGCTGCATGGACTCAAGTTCGCCTTCCCGGCTGAATCCGATCACGACGCGCTCGAAGGAGGAACCCTCCGACTTCGGTCTGGCTTCCAGCTCGAATTCGGATCGCTCCGTGAGCACCCACTCCTTCTCAAAATCACTGCTTCCGAACAGAATGCCGGCCGGCGTCGATCCGACGGCGCCGTCAAGCCTGCGAACGGTGACCTGCATCAGATCAGGATCGTAGATCCAGAGCGTTTCTCCGTCGCTCATGATCTGCTGCCGGTACGGCTTCTCATAGGTCCACTCAAACCGGCCGGGACGTCTGAACCGAAATATCCCTTCCGAAGGCTGCGCGGCCTCTCTGCCGGTCTTATCCGTCACGGACTGGAAAAAGCGGCCGCGGGCTTCTCCCGTGCGATCAAGAAAAGCCTGCAGTCTGATTCGGACGCCGGTCCCTTCGGCAGCAGCAAGCGCAGGCATCGCGGCAATAAGAACTGCGGCGCCAAGAAAAGTGCGTCGGGTCATGTCGATCATGCGTTCATTCCTCGGATTCAGTCGCGGGTCGGCACCAGAATATCCCGGCGGCCCGTGGGGCTCGCCTTGCTGACGATGCCCGCAGTTTCCATTGCTTCCAGAATATTGGCGGCGCGGTTGTAGCCGATGCCGAGATGACGCTGAACGAACGAAATCGACGCCCGCTTTTCCCTCAGCACGACATCCACCGCCTTGTCGTAAAGCGGATCTCCTTCACCGGAGCGTCGGCCTCCGCCGGCTCCTTCATCGACGCCGGACTCGTCATCCTCGGACGAATCAGTCACGCCGTCGATGTAGTCGGGTTCTCCCAGGCTCTTCAGTTCGGTCACCACCCGGATCACTTCGTCGTCGGCAACGAAGCAGCCCTGAATGCGGGTGGCCTGAGGCACGCCGGGTCTTCTCAGAAGCATGTCGCCTCAGCCGAGCAGAGATTCGGCGCCCGTTTCACCAAGGATCACGCGGCTGTCAACCGCGGATGCAACCTGGAAGGAAATACGGGTGGGAACATTGGCCTTGATCAGACTTGTCACAACGTCGACGGACGGACGCTGCGTGGCAATGATGAGATGAATGCCCGCCGCTCGAGCCTTCTGCGTGAGTCGCGTGATCTCGCCTTCGACTTCCTTGCGGTTGGTCAGCATCAGGTCGGCAAGCTCGTCAATAATGCAGACGATGAAAGGCCACGTGTCAAGCGGTTCGGGACACGGATCATCAGGCGCCGCCGTCGGATCGGGAATGGTCTCGCCGGCCGCCTTCGCCGCCCGGATCTTTTCGTTGTAGGTATTGAAATGCCTCACGCCGACCCGGCTCATGATGTCATAACGGCGGTCCATTTCCCGAGTGAGCCATTTGAGCGCCGTCGCCGCCTTGTTCATGTCGGTGACGACCGGACACAGAAGATGAGGAATACCGTTGTAGAGCGAGAATTCCAGCATCTTCGGATCCACCAGCACCAGCCGAAGATCCGCAGGCGCATTTCTGAAGAGCATCGAGAGAATCATGGCATTGATGCCCACCGACTTGCCTGATCCGGTCGTACCGGCCACCAGCAGATGCGGCATCTTGGCAAGATCCACCGTAAACGGATTTCCCGCAATGTCCTTGCCGAGGGCAAGTGTAAGCGGAGCCCGGCTTTCGCTGAAGGCCTTGCTCTCGAGAATCTCCTTAAGTCGCACCGACTCGCGGTGCGGATTGGGCACTTCGAGACCGATGTAGCTGGTCCCCGGAATACTCGGCACCACGCGGACGGCCTGAACACCGAGCGCACGGCGGATATCGTCACGGACACCTTCGATCTGAGCGCCCTTGACACCCTCGCCCGGCTCCAGCCAGTACTGAGTGATCACAGGACCGGTCTGAGCACCCGTTACTTCGGCATCGATGCCGTAACTCTTCAGCTTGGATACGATGAGCCGGCCCGTCATTGCAAGCGCTTCCTCGCCTCCGGAAGCCTGAGGGGCTTCGGGCTCATCAAGAAGCGCCATGCTGAGGGGCGCTTCGCCCGCCGCTTCCCGAAGTGCAGGTCGAACAGCCTGAGGCGCCGCCGGAGCCGAAGCTGCCGGACGGGGCGAACCGAGAACCGGCTCCGCGCGTCCGTCCGCCTGTTTGATGATGCGAAGCGGCTGCTGAGCCGGCAGATCGGAAGGCATTTCCGCCGCAGGTCCGGGTGCGGGCTGATCTTCGAGCGACTTTACAAGCAATTCCTGCTCCGCTTCCGTCCGCTTGCGTCTGAAGGGACTGATAAAGACGCTGTCAATGAACCTCCCTACGCGCTCGGCGACGTCAGTCCATTCAAAATCCATCAGAAGCGAAAGCCCGATCGCGATCAGAGCGAAAAAGAGCGTCGTCGACAGGCCGACACCGATGTAGTGGGAAATGCCCCTGGCAAGATAGTCGCCGACAATGCCGCCCGGCTCTCCGGGAAGACTCGTTTCGAAACGGCGAAGGCGAAGAGCCTCAAGACAGGTTGAACCGACAAGCAACGCTGCAAACCCGAACGCTGCCGTCAGCTTCGGAGGATTGATCCGCAACGGATCCGTCTCGCCGTGCATGCGCCGCCAGGCGGCCCGCATGGCAAAGAAGGCGATCATCGCGCTGCCGAGCACGAACCACCAGGCAGAAAAGCCGAACGTCAGCAGCATGGCATCCGCCGCTTTGGCTCCGAGGGCACCGCAGTAATTGGTCGGCATCTGCCGCGTGCTGAGCGAAAAAGCGGGATCATCCGGCGAATAGGATCCGAGCGTCAGAGCCAGAAGGACAGCCAGCACCAGCGAGAGCACCCAGCTCCAGGCCCAAAGCGTCCGGACGATATTCATCGCCCATGCCGCCGCGAGCGCGCGCAGCCCAGGCTTCTTTTCCTCCGCTGCCTCCGGAAGCGGTGTTTCCTGCCTTTTGTTTTTCTTTGATTCTCTTGCCATATCCGTTGCCGTGAATCCTCGGGACGCGTCCCGCAGTCATTCCGACATTTTAGGAGAAGCGAAAAAAGGAGGCGCCGATCTTTTGTGCGAAACCTTGTCCGCTCCGATCGGCCGGACGCTACGGATGCCGTTAAGCCTGACCGAAGTTGCCCGTACTACAATGCTTTTTGTCGCGTTTTGCGCTTCTGTCTCTCACAAGAGATAATCGCATGTCTTTACCGGATTTCTTCAATATGGACACAAACCACCGTCAGGTCATCATTCTCGGCTCCGGCCCTGCCGGCTTCACCGCCGCCGTTTACACCGCCCGCGCCAATCTGAAGCCCATGCTCATTACCGGCATGGATGCGGGCGGTCAGCTGATGACGACCTCGGAAGTCGACAACTGGCCTTCTGCTGCCGACGGCATTCAGGGACCTGAACTCATGGAACGTCTGCAGAGGCAGGCGGAGCGTTTCGGAACCGAAATCGTCTACGACCTCATCACCGAAGTCGATCTCTCCAAGCGTCCCTTCACGCTGAAAAGCGACATGGGCAGCACTTTTACCTGCGATGCGCTGATTGTGGCCACGGGAGCATCCGCCATGTATCTCGGCCTTGACAGCGAAACTGCTTATCGCGGCAAAGGCGTTTCCGCCTGCGCAACCTGCGACGGCTTCTTCTATCGGGGCAAGCCCGTTGCCGTCGTCGGCGGCGGCAATGCCGCGCTTGAAGAGGCCCTCTACCTCTCGAACATCGCCAGCCACGTCACTCTCATTCACCGCCGCGACAAATTCCGTGCCGAACCCATTATGGTCGACCGCCTCTACGAAGCCGTGAAGGAAGGACGCATCACGCTTGAGCTCAACCGGACGGTGAAAGAAGTCAAGGGAGACGGAAAGGCGGTGACGGGCCTTGTTCTCGCCGGCGAAACCGAGAAGGACATCGCTGTCGACGGCGTGTTCATCGCCATCGGACACCGTCCGAACACATCGCTTTTTGAAGGCAAGCTCGAACTCGAACACGGGTATATCGTGACCGGCAAATCCGATCCCGCCGCCCGCACGGCCACTTCCGTTCCCGGCGTCTTCGCCGCCGGGGACGTTCAGGATCAGATTTACCGCCAGGCCGTGACGTCTGCCGCGACGGGCTGCATGGCAGCACTTGATACCCAGCGCTTCCTTGAAGCCGAATCCCTCTGACCGGAGAACACGACATCGTCCATGCAACGGGCCGGCGGCGAAGCCGGCCCGTTTTTTATCTGCATGCCGCAGGCATTCTGCCCAAAAGCGTTAAGATTCCTCTCCGTCATTACTCAAAGCGGTACTCCCATGCCCACCATCAACAGTTTTTCCGACCTGAAGAAAGTCAGTCAGGCACTCAAGGAAGAGGCCAAAGCCCGAGAAGCCGCGGAGAAAAAACGCCGCGCCGAAGAGTTCCGACGCAAGAGCGAGGCCAATCAGTTCGCTGCCGCCATGGCGGATATGGGCGTGCGCCGCATGCCGCAGAAAAATCTTGCCGATACGCGAGCGCCCAAGCCGAAGCCCGTAGCACGCCAGAGCGGTCTGGAACGCAACGAAATTCTTCAGGCATCGATGTCGGACCATGCGGATCCGACCGTATTTCTGGAGAGCGAGGACGGCCGTCTCTACCGGCGTCAGGGGGTCTCTCCCGACATTCCGCGCAAGCTGTACCGGGGCGAATGGACCATCGAAGCCCACATTGATCTGCACGGCATGCGCGTTGACGAAGCCCGTGCAGCCGTTGCGGAATTTCTTCACGACAGCCAGCTTCGCGGCTACCGCTGCCTGCGCATCGTGCACGGCAAGGGCTACGGCAGCGAAGGCGGTCAGAGCATCCTGCGCGAAATGGTCCGCCGATGGCTCAAGCAGCGCATCGAAGTCATGGCATTTGTGCAGGCGCCTCCCGCCGACGGCGATTCCGGCGCTGTGCGCGTCCTGATCTCCCCGCCGAAAAAATCTCACGGCCGCTGACCCTTCACCGGTTCACTGGCCGGCAAAATGAAAAGGACCTTCGCACGAAGGTCCTTTTTATTCTTTGGAAGAGCTGACTGCGCTCAGACGGCATCCTCGCCGGTTTCGCCCGTACGAATACGAACAGCCTGTTCGACGTCGAAAATAAAGATCTTGCCGTCACCGATCTTGCCCGTATAGGCGGCCTTTCTGATTGCCTCGATGCACTGTTCGACGATATCGTCGGCAACAACAGCTTCAATCTTCAGCTTAGGAAGAAAATCCACGACGTACTCGGCTCCTCGGTAGAGCTCGGTATGTCCCTTCTGACGGCCGAAGCCTTTGACTTCGGTAACGGTAAGTCCATTCACGCCGACATCCGCGAGAGCTTCGCGGACCTCGTCGAGCTTGAAGGGCTTGATGACGGCAACAATCTGCTTCATGGCAAAAAATGCTCCGGCCTAAACGCCGGCTCTGAGTTCGAGTAGGGAGAGTCTAGCAAAACCGCCGTCGCGCCGATACTGATCGGGCGCAAAAAAGGACGGCTCGGCATCAGCGAGAGCCGTCCGTGGTCAGCGGCAGCCGAAGACTTACTGCTGCGCAGCGGCTTCCTTCTGAGCGGCGGCCTGAGCAACGCGATATTCATAAAGAGACACGTCACGAACGCGCACGCCGAAACGCGGATCATTGTTCGGGCTGTGCCAGACGTCCTTCTTTTCGCGCCAGGCATTGATGAAGGCAGTCACGTTCACCGGCATTTCGGGACCGGCCGTCACTTCATTGAGCGTGTACTGCTGACCGCCGACAAGAAAGAGGCGGAGCTGGTGGACGAACGGTCCCTTCGGCGCCTGCTGCGCCTGGCGCTGAACTGCGGTTTTGTTTTCCTTGGCCATGATTGTTTCCTTTGGTTGTTGTCTGCCCGGACTCGTCTGGGCCCGGGCGGGGGAAATGAAAGCGGTTTAAACCGACAGACTGTCGGCCATGCGATGAGCGAGCTCATCGGCAAGCGCCGAATCGTCGGCTTCAACCATGATTCGAAGAAGCGGCTCCGTGCCGGACGGACGGATCAAAACGCGGCCTCTGCCCTCCACTTCGGAACGGCATGCCTCGACGGTACGGCTGAACGCACGGTCGTTCTGCCAGTCAAACCCGGCAGGAATGCGGCGGTTGACCAGCGTCTGCGGAAGCAACTTCAGATCCGATGTGAGCTCGGCAAGCGAGGAGCCGCTGCGTCTCATCGCCGCCAGCACCTGGAGCGCGCTGACGATGCCGTCGCCCGTTGTCTGACGATCGAGCGCAAGAATGTGACCGGAGGTCTCGCCGCCGTAGAGCCAGCCGTGATTCTTCAGCTGTTCGAGCACATAGCGGTCTCCCACCTTGGCCCGAACGAATCCGATGGCAAGTTCGCCAAAACGTTTCTCGAGGGCATAGTTCGTCATCAGCGTTCCGACGACGCCGTCAACACGCCCTGCGCGCATGCGATCACGGACGATGACGTAGAGAAGCTCGTCGCCGTTGTAGACATGCCCTTCGGCATCCGCCATGATGAGACGGTCGGCATCGCCGTCCAGACTGATCGCAACTTCGCAGTTGTTCTCCTTCGCCCACTTGGAAAGATTTTCAGTGTGCGTTGCACCCACGCCGTCATTAATGTTCAGACCGTCAGGATGATTGCCGACTGCAACAACTTCCGCACCGAGCTCATGAAGAACATCGGGAGCGATGTGATAGGCCGCGCCGTTAGCGCAGTCGACCAGAATGCGCATGCCTTTCAGATCGACGTTGACGTCAATCGTCGACTTGCAGAATTCAATGTATCGTCCAGCGGCGTCTTCCAGACGGCGCGCCTTGCCGAGCTCGGCGGACGGCACGCATTCGCATCCCCGATCCAGCTCGTCCTCGATCTCAAGTTCCATCGCATCGGGCAGCTTCGTGCCTTCAGCGGAGAAAAACTTGATGCCGTTGTCATCATAAGGATTGTGACTGGCTGAAATCACCACGCCGGCATCCAGACGCAGGGCCCGGGTGAGATATGCCACAGCGGGGGTGGGAATCGGCCCGCACAGCACGATATCAACGCCCGCGGATGAAAAACCGGCCTGAAGCGCAGCCTCCAGCATGTAGCCCGATACCCGGGTGTCCTTGCCGATCAGCACCGTTGCATGACCGGTGGGACTCGAGCGGCGGAGCACTCTGCCGGCCGCCTGTCCGAGACGCAGCACAAAATCAGGAGTAATCGGCGTCTTGCCCACGCGGCCGCGGACGCCGTCCGTGCCGAAATAGCGTCGTGTCATATGTTCTGTCCTTTTTGTTTTGCCCTGCCGGCCCTTTCAGAGAGATGCCTCTTCCGCAGCCCGCCAGACGGCCACCGCATCCGCCGTCTCGCGGCAGTCGTGAACGCGCACGATCTGCGCGCCCTTCTGCACGGCGATGAGCGCACCGGCGACACTGCCGGCGACACGGTCGTGCGGGACGCTCTGCGAGGTCGCCGCACCGATGGAAGACTTTCTCGAGAGTCCCATCAGATAAGGCTGCCCTGACGCAACGAAACGATCGGTTGCGCCGAGAAGACGGAAGTTCTGCTCGACCGTCTTGCCGAAACCGAATCCGGGATCCCAGCAAATACGGTCTGCCGCAACACCAAGTGCCTCAAGCCTTGCCTGACGGTCCCGGAGATACGCTTCCACCTCGGCCACTACGTCATCATAATCCGTTGAATGACTGCGGTGCATGACAACAAGTCCGCACTCGGTTTTCGCCGCAGCCTCTTCAGCCCCGGGCATTTCGAAACCGCGGATATCGTTCAGAATATGCACGCCTGCCGCCGCGGCCTCCGTCATGATCTCAGGCTTCGAGGTATCGACGCTGACGATGAAGCCTTCCTTCACGAGAACCTCCACGACGGGAAGCACCCGGCGGCGCTCTTCCTCAAGAGACACCCCGGTTTCATTGAAGCCGGGCCGCGTCGATTCTCCGCCGACGTCAATGATGTGCGCGCCTTCATCCCGCATGCGATGCGCCCAACGCACCGCATCTTCGGGGCGGTTGTGCTCTCCTCCGTCGGAGAACGAATCGGGCGTCACATTGAGAATGCCCATGATGAGAGGATGGCGTCCGTCAAAATGAAAGACGGTATCGGCGCAGCGCCAACACGCTGCGGGTTCTCGTTTTGCTGTCATCGGTTCGGTTCCTGTGGTTCGAAAGAGAAAAGGCTGCAGCCTCCCTCATGACAAGGGCAATTGCTGCAGCCTTTGTTCTGAAAATGCCTTACTCAGAGCGCTCGCGCTCATCCTTGGCGTCAGCGGACTTCGGCTCGGCTGCCTCCGCAGCAGTCTCGCCCTGCTCCGCCTGCTTGGGTTCGGCGGCCTTGGCGGAAGACTCGGATGCGGGAGCCGCCTCCTTGGTGGTTTCGGACTCTGCCCTCGGACGAACCTCGTCGGCGGGACGGACGCCCGGCACCGCCTTGGAAGCCTTCGGCGGACGCGGAGGACGGCCTTCCATGATGTCGTCGATCTGATCGGCATCGATCGTTTCCCATTCAAGAAGCGCCTTGGCCATCGTGTCCATCTTGTCGCGATTTTCCTCGATGAGGCGGCGGGCAAGCGCATACTGCTCGTCGATGATGCGGCGGACTTCGGCATCCACTTCCTGCATGGTCTTTTCAGACATATGCGTGGTCTTCGTCACGGAACGGCCGAGGAACACCTCGCCTTCATTTTCCGCATAGACCATCGGCCCCATCCGCTCGCTCATGCCGTAGCGCATGACCATGTCGCGAGCCAGCTGCGTGGCGCGCTCAAAGTCGTTCGAAGCCCCCGTCGTCATCTGATTCATGAAGACCTCTTCGGCAATGCGGCCGCCGAAAAGAATCGCAATGCGGGTCAGCAGGTACTGACGGTCATAGGCATAGCGGTCTTCCTGCGGAAGCTGCATCGTCAGACCGAGAGCACGGCCTCGCGGCACGATCGTAACCTTGTGAACCGGGTCGGACTTGGGCATCAGACGAGCGACGACGGCATGCCCGGATTCATGGTAGGCCGTATTGCGCTTTTCGTCCTCGCTCATCACCATGGCGCGGCGTTCCGCGCCCATCATGATCTTGTCCTTGGCGTTTTCAAAGTCGCACATCTCAACCACGCGCGCATTGCGGCGGGCTGCGAACAGGGCGGCTTCGTTCACCAGATTCGCCAGATCGGCGCCGGAAAATCCCGGCGTGCCGCGGGCGATGATCGAGCCATCCACGTCGACGCCCACGGGAATCTTGCGCATGTGCACATTGAGAATCTGCTCGCGGCCTCGGATATCGGGCAGCGGAACCACGACCTGACGGTCAAAGCGGCCCGGACGAAGCAGCGCCGGGTCAAGCACGTCGGGACGGTTCGTGGCAGCGATGACGATCACGTTGGCGCCCGTATCAAAGCCGTCCATTTCGACCAGCATCTGATTGAGCGTCTGTTCGCGTTCGTCGTTGCCGCCGCCGAGACCGGCGCCGCGCTGACGGCCGACGGCATCGATTTCGTCGATGAAGATGATGCAGGGCGCATTCTTCTTGGCGTTTTCAAACATGTCACGGACACGGGCTGCGCCGACGCCGACGAACATTTCGACGAAGTCGGAACCCGAAATCGTGAAGAAGGGCACGCCGGCTTCGCCTGCAATCGCTTTCGCAAGCAGCGTCTTGCCGGTGCCCGGAGGGCCGACCAGGAGCATGCCGCGGGGAATGCGGCCGCCGAGACGCTGGAATTTCGAAGGATCACGCAGGAAATCGACGATTTCCTGCACGTCTTCCTTTGCTTCGTCGCAGCCTGCGACGTCCTTGAAGCGAACCTTGTTGCTCTGCTCGTCAAGCATGCGGGCCTTGGACTTGCCGAAGCTGAACGCTCCGCCGCCACCGGCACCGCCCTGCATGCGGCGCATGAAGAAAATCCACACGCCGATCAGAAGCAGCATCGGGAACCACGACACAAAAATCGAGGTCAGAAGCGAAGGCTCCTCTTCCGCCTTGCCGTAAACCTGAACGCCGTTCTTGCGCAGATCATCGACCATCCACAGGTCGCCAGGGCTGGTGATGACATACTCGGGCCCTGACTGAGGCGTCACCGTAATGCGACGGCCCTGAACGTCGACGCGCCGGATCTTGCCGGCTTTGGCGTCTTCCATGAACTGCGTATAACTCGTCGTGTCGAGTCTCGGTTCAACTGCCGCATCAAACTGGCGGAACACCGTGAAGAGAACCACGGCGATCATGATCCAGATGGCAATGCGGCTCAATGCCTTGTTATCCAATCTGTTGTCTCCGGACGGGCGGCTGATCCCGGAGGATGCCGCCTGTTAGGTTGTGAGAGGTTCGCATCGGAGACCGATAGATTCAGGCCTCACCTTTATGCGAACGCAATAGTGTTATTCTAGCGGCTCGCCTAACCAGCGTGGCCGTTCAAAGGCTCATTTTGCAGGTATGGCGACGCTTTCGGGGGGAATAAATGCAAGCGATTATTTCCCGGCCTTGAGTTCGCGTGCGACCAGATACACTTCTGCCGACGTATCCCGCGAAGCAGCCGGCTTTCTCGTGTAGACCTTTTTGAAATTCTTCTTCAGCGCCTCGACGAACTGAGAAAAGCCCGAACCCTGAAATGCCTTCGTCACGAAAACGCCCGAAGGCTTCAGATGCTCCAGACAGAACTCAAGAGCAAGCTCGTTGAGCAAAAGCGAGCGTGCCGCGTCGGCCGCTGCGATGCCGGAAAGATTGGGCGCCATGTCGCTTAATACCAGATCGACCTTGTCGCCCGCCAGAATTTCTGATAATTTGTCGGCGATTTCCTGTTCACGGAAGTCTCCCTGCAGGAAAGTCACGCCTTCGATGGGGTCCATCGGCAGGATGTCCATGGCAATGATGCGGCCGTCGACACCGCCGCTGCGGTCCGCCAGACGCTCGCGGACGATCTGCGTCCAGCTTCCCGGTGCTGCGCCGAGCTCCACAACGGTCATGCCGCGCCGCAGAAGATGCTCGCGGTCGTCGAGTTCGGTCAGCTTGTAAACCGAGCGGGCGCGATAACCTTCGGCCCTGGAACGCTTCACGAACGGATCATTGATATGACGTTCGATCCAGGCGCGGTTGGAGCGCAGTTTTTTAGTTGCTACTGGCATAGTTCCCCAGACTGTTTTCTATACTTTTCCGATCCGTGCTCAGGCGCCTGATCGGAAAATACTGATCTGATTATTATGAAAGAAATTATCCTCGCGCGCGATGCGCGTCTTGCCCTGCGTTCGCAGGCTCATCATCTCGATCCCGTGGTGCTTCTTGGCGCCAACGGTCTGACGGATGCGGTCATGCAGGAAATCGACCGCGAACTCACGGCTCATGAACTCATCAAGGTCCGCGTGCCGACCGACGATCGCGAAGAACGCGAAGCGATTTATGCCGAAGTGGCTGAAAAGCTCGGTGCCGCCCGCGTTCAGATGATCGGCAAGCTGCTGATTTTCTGGCGTCCCGCTGACGAAGCCGACCGCGAGGATCCTGAAGAGGCAGCCCGCGTCGCCATGCTGACCATGAAGACTGCGTCCGTCGCCGGCCGCAGAGAACCGGAAAAGACGGCTCCTCGCAAGCGTCAGCCTCTGAAGGCCGAAGCCCCCAAGAAGAAGGTGGCTTCCAAGAAGCCCGGTGAAAAGAAAAAGAAGGCTGACCCCGTGCCCCGCCGCGCCCGGCCCAAGTCCAAGCGCATGACCAAGAAGGCCGCGGGCGCCCGTTCCTGACGGACTGCAGCTTTCCCGACTCCAATAACAGCGCAGCCGGTCTCCGACCGGCTGCGCTGTTGTTTTTTCGGCAGACGGATGCCGGTCAGATGTATTCGACGGATTCGATTTCGTAGCTCACGAGCCCCTTGGGCGCCATGAACTGAACGGAATCGCCTTCGAACTTGCCGATCAGCGCGCGGGCGATGGGCGACGAAACCGAAATACGGTTTTCCTTGATATCGGCTTCGTCATCGCCGACGATCTGGTAGGTCACCGAAATATCGTCGTCCTCGTCATAGAGTCCGACAGTCGCGCCGAAGACGATGCGGTCGCCCGCATCAACGCTCTTCGGATCGATGATCTGGAGAGCAGGAATCTTGCCCTCCAGCTCGGCGATGCGGCCTTCGATGTGGCTCTGCTCTTCGCGTGCGGCATCGTACTCGGCGTTTTCCGAGAGGTCGCCCTTTTCACGGGCTTCGGCGATGGCGGCCACCACATTGGGGCGGGCCGTCTTCTTCAGATATTCGAGTTCGGCCTTGAGCTTTTCAGCGCCGCGGGTCGTAATGGGAATGCGGGACGACAGCATGTTTTCAGTCTTTCTAAATGTTGGAAACGTCCGGTCGGCGCGAGCCCTACCGGACGTTTTTTGAATTCGGTCGGGGGACGCGGCCGCCGGCCGGCGTCCCTCATGCGGCCGTTAGTTTACCAAATCGCTCAGGGAAGCGTGCCGCCGTGAAGTCCCTGAAGATCATAGACCTGAACCGAACGCATGTGACGGATGCCCTGCGCGGCGGCAAGACCGCCGGCCATCGTCGTGTAATAGGTCACCCGCTCGGCAAGCGCGGTCT
The DNA here is from genome assembly GCA_017936545.1 of Sutterella sp. Taxonomy (GTDB): domain Bacteria; phylum Pseudomonadota; class Gammaproteobacteria; order Burkholderiales; family Burkholderiaceae_F; genus Sutterella. Next base: position 13,116 of record JAGBFJ010000052.1, on the reverse strand, counting down.
TGCGAATCGCACGTGCGTCGGCAAGCTCCCCTTCGTGCTCCGCCACCGAAGTGATGACGAGAGCGAGCTCATGCGACTTGATGAGATCGATGATTTCAGGATGACCGTCACTCACGCGCTGAACGATGTGGCACGGAATGCCGGCCTGCTGCAGCACTTGCGCCGTGCCCGCCGTGGCGACGATCGGATACCCCGCCTGATGCAGCAGGTGCGCGCAGATCACCGCCTTGGGCTTGTCGCTGTTGCGAACCGAAATAAAGACCGTGCCGCGTTCGGGCAGCTTCGATCCCGCAGCGAGCTGGCTCTTGAAGAGCGCTTCGCCGAAATCGGAGCCGACGCCCATCACTTCGCCCGTCGAACGCATTTCCGGTCCGAGCACCGGATCGACGCCGAGGAACTTCGCAAACGGGAAGACGGCTTCCTTGACGGAGAAGTAGCGGGGCACCTCCTCCAGATTCACGCCCTGCTTGGCGATCGTATCGCCCACCATCACGCGGGCCGCGATCTTGGCAATCGGCTTGCCGGTCGCTTTCGAGACGAAGGGCACCGTACGCGATGCGCGAGGATTCACTTCGAGCACGTAGACAATCGGCTCTTCGGAGTGCGCATTCTTTACGGCGAACTGGACATTCATCAGACCCACGACATTGAGGGCCTTGGCCATCAGTCTCGTCTGACGCTTGACTTCCTCAACCACTGCAGGCGCGAGGCTGTAGGGAGGCAGCGAGCAGGCGGAGTCGCCCGAATGAACGCCGGCCTGTTCGATATGTTCCATGACGCCGGCCACCTGAACGACTTCACCGTCGCTGACCGCATCGACGTCCATTTCAACGGCATCGTCAAGGAAGCGGTCCAGCAGAACCGGACTGTCGTTGCTGACGGAGACGGCCTCCTTCATGTAGCGCATCAGGGCTTCCGGCGTATGCACGATGTCCATCGCCCGGCCGCCGAGCACGTAAGAGGGACGAACCACGATCGGATAGCCGATTTCCTCGGCCAGACGGAGAGCGTCGGCCTCCGTGCGGGCCGTGCGGTTGGGCGGCTGACGCAGACCGAGATCGTTGATGAGCTTCTGGAAGCGTTCGCGGTCCTCGGCGCAGTCAATCGCGTCAGGCGTGGTGCCGACTATCCTGACGCCGGCAGCTTCGAGCGCGCGGCAGAGCTTGAGCGGGGTCTGACCGCCGTACTGAACGATCACGCCGTCGGGCTTTTCGACGTCGCAGATGGCCAGCACGTCTTCAAGCGTCACCGGTTCGAAATAGAGACGGTCGGACGTGTCATAGTCGGTCGACACCGTTTCCGGGTTGCAGTTGACCATGATCGTTTCCCAACCGTCTTCGCGAAGCGCCTGAGCAGCATGCACGCAGCAGTAGTCGAACTCAATGCCCTGGCCGATTCGGTTCGGACCGCCGCCGAGCACCATGATCTTGCGGCGATCGGACGGTTCGGCTTCGCACTCTTCTTCGTAGGTCGAATAGAGATAGGCGGTCGTCGTGGAGAATTCCGCGGCACAGGTATCCACCCGCTTGTAGACCGGCAGGACACCGAGTTCGTGACGCCGGGCCCGCACCGACGCTTCGCAGGCGCCGAGCAGTTTTGCCAGACGCTTGTCGGAAAAGCCCTTGCGCTTGAGCCAGGAGAGTTCTTCCTTCGTGATGCTCTCCAGCGTTCTGCCTACAAGCCGCGACTCGGTATCCACGATTTCGCGGACCTGAGCAAGGAACCACGGATCAATCGAGGAAATGCGGTACAGCTCTTCGTCGCTGACGCCCATGCGCATGGCGTCGGCAAGATAGAAAATGCGTTCGGGACCGGGTTTCGCGGTTTCGTAAAGCACGCGCTCACGGTCTGCGCCGGTTTCATTGAGACCGTCGTGGCCGGTCTCCAGACCGCGGAGCGCCTTCTGGAGAGACTCCTGGAAGGTGCGGCCGATCGCCATCACTTCACCGACCGACTTCATCTGAGTCGTCAGACGGTCATTGGTCGCCGGGAACTTTTCAAAGGCGAAGCGGGGCACCTTCGTCACGACGTAGTCGATCGTCGGTTCAAACGAAGCAGGCGTCAGACCGCCGGTGATTTCGTTTCTGAGTTCATCGAGCGTATAGCCGACCGCGAGTTTTGCCGCAATCTTGGCGATCGGGAAGCCTGTGGCCTTCGAGGCCAGCGCCGAAGAACGGGAGACGCGCGGATTCATTTCGATCACGATCATGCGCCCGTTCTTCGGATTGAGCGCGAACTGAACGTTCGAGCCGCCCGTATCGACGCCGATCTCGCGCAGAATGGCGATAGAAGCGTCGCGCATCCGCTGGTATTCGCGGTCGGTCAGGGTCTGAGCCGGGGCAACGGTAATGGAATCGCCCGTGTGAACGCCCATCGGGTCGAAGTTTTCAATCGAACAGACGATGATACAGTTGTCCGCCTTGTCGCGGACCACTTCCATCTCGTATTCCTTCCATCCGAGCAACGACTCTTCAATCAGAAGCTCGTGCGTGGGCGAAAGCTCGAGACCGCGTTCGCAGATCTCGACGAACTCTTCCATGTTGTAGGCGATGCCGCCGCCCGAGCCGCCGAGCGTGAACGACGGACGGATGACGGTCGGAAATCCGAGCTTGGCCTGAAGCTCCTTGGCTTCCCTTAGCGAATACGCCACGCCGGAGCGTGCAGACTCAAGTCCGATGCGGTCCATGGCTTCCTTGAAGCGCTCGCGGTCCTCGGCCTTGTCGATGGCGTCGGGCTTGGCGCCGATCAGCTCGATGTCGTACTTGTCGAGCACGCCGTGGCGCGCAAGATCCATTGCGCAGTTGAGGGCCGTCTGACCGCCCATGGTGGGAAGAATCGCATCGGGTCGTTCCTTGGCGATGATGCGTTCGAGCACTTCCCAAGTGATGGGCTCGATATAGGTCACGTCGGCCGTCTGCGGATCCGTCATGATCGTAGCCGGATTGGAGTTGACCAGAATGACGCGGTAGCCTTCCTCGCGCAGGGCCTTGCAGGCCTGAGCGCCGGAATAGTCGAATTCACAGGCCTGGCCGATGATGATCGGGCCGGCCCCGATGATCAAAACGGACTTGATGTCTGTACGTTTGGGCATGATTTACTCGTAGTTCTGCGGATCGAGCTCCCTTTCAATGAGCTCGATCAGAATATGAATGCATTTGATATGCAGCTCCTGAACGCGGTCCGCCCATTTGCCTGCCGGCGTCACGATCGCGGCGTCGGCCAGTTCGGTAATGGGCGTCTGCGCCCGTCCGGTGAGCGCCACGACACGCACGCCCTGAGCGCGTGCCGCTTCGGCGGCCTTCACGACGTTGCGGCTCGTGCCAGACGTCGTGATGGCAAGAAGCACGTCGCCGGGACGGCCGTGTGCTTCGACGTAGCGGGAGAAGACATAGTCATAGCCGTAGTCGTTTCCGACGCAGGCGATGTGGGAGGCGTCCGAGATGGCCGTCGCCGCATAGGCTCGGCGGTTCTGACGATAGCGTCCCGTCATTTCCTCGGCAAAGTGCATGGCGTCGCAGAGGCTGCCGCCGTTGCCGCAGCTCATGATCTTGCCGCCGTTTCTCACGGCGTCAGCCATCAGGTCGGCGGCCTTGACGACGGCGTCGAGCGTCTCTTCGTTGGCGATGAGTGCGTCAAGCGCATTGCGGGCATCCGTAAGCGCGGCCAGAACATTTGCCTTGTCCATTTGAGTCTTCCCTTAAGTTTGCTGTCGGGTGCTCTTCGTCAGGTCAGGCTGCGGCTCGGTGCTGTTCGATCAGTTCGCGGAAGTGATCAAAAAGCGGAGAAATGTCGTGCGGACCGGGGCTGGCTTCCGGATGGCCCTGGAAGCAGAACGCCGGTGCGTCGGTAAGTTCGAATCCCTGCAGCGACCCGTCGAAGAGCGATTCGTGGGTCGGTACGGCATTGGCGGGGAGCGTGTTTCTGTCGACCGCAAAACCGTGATTCTGGCTCGTAATGTACACGTGTCTCGTTCGCAAATCCACCACGGGGTGATTCGCGCCGTGATGGCCGAACTTCATCTTGAGCGTCTTGGCGCCGACCGCGAGACCCATGATCTGATGTCCCAGGCAGATGCCGAAAAGCGGGATGCGGCGGCGGATGATCTCCCTGGCGGCTTCGATGGCATAAGTGCAGGGAGCCGGATCGCCGGGACCGTTCGAAAGGAAAACCCCGTCGGGATTCATGGCCAGCACGTCGGCGACCGGCGTTTCGGCGGGAACCACCGTCACGCGCAGACCGCGCGACGCAAGCATGCGCAGAATGTTGGTCTTGACTCCGAAGTCATAGGCCACAACATGGTACGGAAAGTCCGACGGCTGTTCGAAACCCGGCCGGCCGGCTTCCGTCTTCATCGTGAATTCGCCCTCCGTCCATTCGTAGGGAGCCTCGCAGGTCACCGTGCGCGCGAGATCCTGACCGGCCATGCTGCCCCAGTTCGCCGCCGCTGCGGCGCCTTCGGCAATTTCCTCCTCGGTCAGGCGATCGCCGGCGGCCGTCACGATCGCGCCGGCCTGGGCGCCCTTGGTGCGCAAAATTCGGGTAAGACGGCGGGTATCGATCCCGGCGATGCCGGCCACGCCATGTTCGGAAAGATAGTCGGCCAGCGACTTCTGTGCTCGGAAGTTCGAATAAACGGCGGGAAGATCGCGAACCACCAGACCGGCCGCGTGAATCGGGCCGCCTTCGGTGTCCTGATCATTCACGCCGACATTGCCGATATGCGGATAGGTCAGGGTAACGATCTGTCCGGTATAGGACGGGTCGGTCAGAATCTCCTGATAGCCGGTCAGCGCCGTATTGAACACAACCTCCGCTGCGGTGCGGATGCGGGCGCCGATGCTGCGGCCGCGGAAAACGGTGCCGTCGGAAAGGACAAGCGCGGCTTCGGGCCGCGTATCTGTAATAAGAGACTGCATTATCTGCCTCGTGGCTCTATTGTTTTTTTGCCCACAGGTGTCTAGCTGAGCCGTAGCGACAAACGGGACCTAGGGATCCTGAGTATTGTATTGACGGCTTCACGAGGCTTAGCCGGCGCCTCTCGGTAAATATCCCTAGAGGCGTTGCGTCATGTCGGACGATGCAAAAGTAAATGATTTTGCTTGAGTTTTCTCGCTCAAATGATCAAAAAATGGCGCTTTTTGGTATCAAATTGCCGACAATTGTCAAGGATTGCCGGCAGGGCTGTCAGACGTCGCGCCGCGAGTAGACGGCATTGGCGATCGTGCTGAGATCGGTATATTCAATTTCGATTCCCGAAGGCAGTCCGCGTGCGAGGCGCGTCACCCGAAGCTGCGGCCAGCGTTTTTTCAAAGCATCGATCAGATAGTAGGCGGTGGCGTCTCCCTCGGGCGTATAACTCGTCGCGACGACCGCTTCCCTCAGAACGCCCTCCTCGACGCCGGCTCCGATTCGCTTCAGAAGCTGAGGCATGCCGATGTCGGCCGGTCCGATGCCTTCAACGGGAGACAGCCGTCCGTTCAGAACGAAGTAGAGTCCGGGCCAGGCGAGCGAAGCATCGAGCGCCATCTGATCGGCCACGCTTTCAACAACGCAGATGAGGCCGGGATCCCGGTCCTCATCGGCGCAGACTGAACAGATGTCGCCTTCCGTAAACGTATTGCAGAGCCGGCAGCGTCCGACGCCCCGCCGCGCCGTGTTAAGCGCGGACGCAAGTTCGTCGAGCGCGCCTTTGCGGTTCTGCAGCAGAAAGAAGGCCGCGCGCTGGGCTGAGCGCGGTCCGAGACCGGGAAGCGCGGAGAGCGTCCGGATGAGTTCTTCAACGGCAGGAGCCAGCCTGATCGACATTTCAGACTCTCTCGAAAGCCATTTTCACATCGGCAGGGCGGCCGAAGTAGGGCCATGAGGTCACCAGCACGTCGGCACCCGTCGCGGCATACGCCGCCGCGTTCTCGCCGTTGACGCCGCCGGCGGCATTGACAACGGTACCGGGACACTGCGCCTTCACGTCCCTGACGAACTGAGCGAGCACGTCGGGCGCGAAGCGTTCGCACTGAATGATGTGGGCGCCGAGCCGGGCCCAGCGAAGACCTTCTTCGGGCGTATCCACTTCAACTGCCACCTTGCGTTCGGGTTCCCGGGCAATCAGGCGGCGGACCGCCGCCTCCGGATCATCCGTCAGAACGCGATGCTGGTCAAACACCAAAATCGAATCCGAGACGCCGACGCGGTGCAGAATGCCGCCGCCGGCGAGCACGCCGGACACCGACAGCACTTTGGTGCCGGGGAAGTGCTTTCGCGTGCAGGCCACCGTCACGGAGGGGCTGACCGCACGAGCCGCATCAGTCATGGCACGCGTGCGGCGGGCGATGCCCGTTGCATATTCCAGCACGCACTGTGCTTCCTTGTAGACAGCATGCAGTGCGCCGGCCGGTCCTTCAGCAATCAGAATCGGTTCGCCGGCAGCGACTTCATCGCCGTCGCGGGCAAGCACCTTCGGCTTCAGTCCGACCGCTTCGAAAAGACGCACGGCAATCTCTATCCCGGCGACGACGCCCGCAGCCTTGGGCTTGGCGGTCACTCTCCCGGTCTGATTTTCAATGCCCATGCCCTCCGTCGTGAGGTCGTGAAGCTGCCAGTCGCCCTCAAGGAGCGAATCTGCGTATGCCTGAGAAATTCTGATCATGATGAACCCGATCTCAAAAACAAAGCCGCCGGCATAAGCCAACACCGGCGGCTTTCAAATCATTCCCTCTGTCAGAAGGGCAGCTTCATGCCCGGAGGCAGCGGCACTTCCTGACGGATGCGCGCCTGAGAGATTTCCTCGAGACGCTGCTCGGCATTGTTGAATGCCAGCTGGACGAGGTCTTCGAGCATTTCGATGTCGTCCGGATCCACGGCGGCCGGATCAATGTGCACCCGGCGGCATTCATGCTTGCCGCTCACCGTGACCTTCACGGCGCCGTTTCCGGCTTCGCCGTCAATTTCCATCGCCGCAATTTCTTCCTGAACCTTGGCAAGCTTGGCCTGCATCTTCTGCGCCTGAGCCATCAGGCCGCCCATGCCGCCGCCACCGAAACCACGCATAGTGTTGTCCTTTACTCTGTTCTGTTAATGGGGCTGTCCGGCATCAGCCCTTTCGGGGCCGGACAGTCGATTCGTCAATCGTACCATGAAAAAGCGCCTTCACCTTCTGTACGAAGGGATCGTTGCAGAAGCCTTCGATCAGTGCGCGGCGGGCTTCTGCGCGCTCCCTCTCCTCAGCTTCGACGAGCGTTTCCGTCTGCAGTTCGCCGATCTCGAATTCCACCGAGCAGTGCGTGCCGAAGTACCGGGAGAGCGCCTCGGAAAGCCGCTGCCGGCTTGTTTCGGTCGCAAACGCCGCCACCTTGAGACGCATCTTGACGCGGTTCGGGGTCAGCACAAGCGGTTCCGCCTGAGCTGCGAGATTGCGAAGCGGCCCCGTCAGGCCGGCTCCCTCAATGACTTTCCGCCAGTTGAGCGTGCGTCCCGCTGTTTCGTAAATGTCGGGATCGGGACGCTGGGGAGCGATGTCAACTGGCGGGAGATTCTCCCCAGGGAGGCATCTCGTCGTCGGGAGGAGCGCTTTTGGGAATACCGGCTCCGGACGTAATGCCCGGAGGCGATCCGACTGGCTTCGGCATAGGCGGAAGACCGGATCCGGCGCCGACCGATCGAACGGCTCCCGATGCAGGCGCCGGCGGCGCCTGAACGGGCGTCCTGCCCGCATCGCGGGCCGGCACCGAGGACGCTGCGCGAAGACCGGCGGGCTTGAACGCCAGCATGCGCAGAAGGGCCATCGTAAAGCCTGCGTATTCGTCGGGAGCAAGACTCAGATCATTTCTGCCGTGAAGAGCGATCTGGTAGTAAAGCTGAACTTCCTCGGGCGTGAAGACCGATGCCAGTCTGGCAATCGATTCATGGTCCGGATCATCCTGACTCACTGCGCCCGGCACTCGCTGGACAAGCGCCGTGCGGTGGAGAAGACCCGCCATGTCGCGCAGGCCCTGGGCAAAGGAAAGCCCCTGGGTCTGCATTTCATCGGCGAGCTCAAGCATGCGCTTTCCGTCGCCGGCCGCGAGCGCATCGAGAATGCCGGTGAGCGTATCGCTGCCGCTCATGCCGAGCATCTGCCTCACGGCGTCTTCCGTGAGACGGTCGCCGCAGTATGCGATGGCCTGGTCCAGAAGCGAAAGACCGTCGCGCATCGAACCGCGGGCGCCTGCCGCCAGCACGCGCAGCGCGCCGGCTTCATAGGCAAGTTTTTCCTCGTCGAGAATGTGGGACATATGGCTCACAATCCCCTGCGGAGTCATATTCCTCAGATTGAACTGAAGACAGCGGGAAAGCACCGTGACCGGCACCTTCTGAGGATCCGTCGTCGCAAGAATGAACTTCACGTATTCGGGCGGCTCCTCGAGCGTCTTCAGCATGGCGTTGAAGGCGGTCGTGCTCAGCATGTGCACTTCGTCGATCATGTAGACCTTGAAGCGGCCCTGAGTCGGCGCATACATGGCACGCTCGAGAAGCGCCGTCATGTCCTCCACCGAACGGTTGCTCGCCGCGTCCATTTCGATGTAGTCGGGGAAGCGCCCCTCATCAATGGCTCGGCATGCGGAGCATACGCCGCAGGGATGGGCAGTCACGTCGCCTTTGCCGTCCGCACCCTGGCAGTTGAGAGCCTTGGCAAAAATACGCGAAATCGTCGTTTTGCCGACGCCGCGCGTGCCCGTGAAGAGATAGGCGTGGTGCAGACGCTTTTCCGTGAGTGCACGGGTAATCGCGGTGACCACATGATCCTGACCGACGATCGTCTCAAAGTCATGCGGTCTCCACTTGCGTGCCAGTACCTGATAACTGCCCATCGTATGTTCCTTGATTCTCATGCGGGCTTCGGGAGCGCCCGCCACGGCTTATTCTAGCGAACGGCTGTCGGACTCACTCGCGAGCCGCCTTCTCAAGCGCCTCGCCTTCGAGACGGCAGATGCGCCAGTCGGGCATGACGTCGGCGCCGAGGCGTTCGTAGAAGTCGATGGCCGGCTGATTCCAGTCGAGCACGGACCAGTCGAATCGTCCGCAGCCTTCCCTGACGGCCGTTTCAGCGAGGAATCGGATCATCCGGCGGCCGTAGCCGCGTCGACGGGCATCCTCAGCGACGTAGAGATCTTCAAGATACAGTCCGCGTTTCGTGAGGAAGGTTGAGAAGTTGTAAAAGTAAAGCGCAAAAGCGACGGGACGTTCGCGGCCTTCGTCGTCAATTTCCCATCCGAGCACGCAGCGGATGACGGCGCCGGGACCGAAGAGCTCGCGGCGAAGCAGTTCGGGACTGGCGTGGCACTGATCGGCAAGCCGTTCGTAGCGGGCAAGATCATGAATGAGACCGCAGACGGTCTCGCAGTCCTCTTCACGGACTGCACGGATTTCAAAGCGCATGATGATGTGTACAGCGGAGGCCCGTAAACAGACCGGGACACATGCGGCAGCGCTCTGAAGGGCGGCGCAGAGGGCCGCAGACGGGGATGAGCCCCGCGTTCGGGAGCCTCGGAGGAATAAATGAAAATGGCGAGCCTTATCCTCGGCACTGCTGCAAACCAGTATGGCTGCTTCGTTCCCGACCTGACCAGGTTCCTGGGGACAGCATGCGAGGGGACCCGCCAAGTCCGCTAGTTTATAGAAGGCCGGCCGATTTTGCAAAGATTCACATTGAAAAGGATCCTTCACAAAAAATTCTTTCCTCGGGCGGCGTCGGTCCTTCGGAGGTGCTACTATTAGCGAACCTTCTTTGCGGCGTCAGCGCCGCCAGGCTTTCTCACGGAGAGCCCCTTCCTACGGCCGCACGCCCGTCGTCTGACGTCCATTGGCAAGCGGCAACTCCCGTATTTCATCCGCTGTTCGCCTTCAGCCGTGGTGTCTCTTTTTTCTCTGACCCCAGACAGGGCGGCAGTTCCGTTTATTTCGGAGTAATCATGAGCGAAATCCTTCACGTGAACGACGCCAACTTTGACGAACTCGTGGCCAAGTCCGAGCTTCCCGTTTTCGTTGACTTCTGGGCCCCGTGGTGCGGTCCCTGCCGCATGCTCACTCCCCGCATCGAACAGGCCGCCGAAACGTTTGAAGGCCGCGCCGTCGTTGCCAAGTACAACTGCGACGAATCGAGCCAGCTGGCTGCCGACTGCAACGTCCGCGGCATCCCCACGATCATCGTCTTCAAGGGCGGCAAGCCTGTTGCTCAGCGAACCGGCGCCTGCGACCAGGCCACGCTCGACCAGTTCTTCGAAGCCAATCTCTGACCGGTGAGAACGCCGGACCCGCACGGGTCCGGCCTTCCGCCTGCCTCCCCGCGGCGCCTTCCGCCCCGCCCCGGTCTTTTCCTTTCACATTTCAGTACTGCGCCTGCCGCTCTGCTGCGGCCTATCTGCGCTCTCGACACATGCATCTTTCCGACCTCAAATCGCTTCACATTTCGCAGCTGCTCGACATGGCCTATGCCCTCGAAGTCGACAACGCTCAGCGCATGCGCAAGCAGGAGCTCATGTTCGCCATTCTCAAGAAGAAGGCGAAGATGGGCGAACAGATTTTCGGAGACGGCACGCTTGAAGTGCTTCCCGACGGCTTCGGTTTTCTGAGAAGTCCCGACACGTCGTACCTCGCGAGCACGGACGACATTTATATTTCGCCCTCCCAGATCCGCCGCTTCAATCTGCATACCGGCGACTCCATCGAAGGCGAGGTCCGCACGCCGAAGGACGGCGAACGCTACTTTGCTCTGGTGCGCGTCGACACCGTCAACGGCCTGCCGCCTGAAAACGTCAAGCACCGCATGCTTTTCGAGAACCTCACGCCGCTCTTTCCGAACGAACATCTCGTTCTGGAGCGAGACATGCGGGGCGACGAAAACCTCACCGGCCGCATCATCGACATGATCGCCCCGATCGGCAAGGGTCAGCGCGCGCTGATCGTCGCGCCTCCGAAGTCCGGCAAGACCGTGCTGATGCAGCACATTGCGCACGCCATCACGTCCAACCATCCCGACTGCACACTCTTCGTGCTTCTGATCGACGAACGTCCCGAAGAAGTCACGGAAATGCAGCGTTCCGTCCGCGCCGAAGTCGTTGCCTCCACCTTCGACGAACCGGCGGCCCGTCATGTGCAGGTTGCCGAAATGGTGATTGAAAAGGCGAAGCGCCTTGCCGAAAGCAAGCGCGACGTCGTCATTCTTCTCGACTCGATCACCCGTCTGGCCCGTGCCTACAACACCGTGATCCCCTCTTCGGGCAAGGTGCTTACGGGCGGTGTGGACGCCAATGCTCTTCAGCGTCCCAAGCGCATCTTCGGCGCCGCCCGAAACCTTGAGGAAGGCGGCTCCCTCACCATCATCGGCACGGCCCTCATCGATACGGGCTCGCGCATGGACGACGTGATTTACGAAGAATTCAAGGGCACCGGCAACAACGAAATCCACCTGGAACGCCGGCTTGCCGAAAAGCGCGTCTATCCTGCCATCAATCTCAACCGCTCGAGCACCCGCCGCGAAGAACTGCTTCTCAAGCCCGATGTGCTTCAGAAGGTCTGGATTCTGCGCAAGTTCCTCTACGACATGGACGAACTCGAAGCGATGGAATTCCTGCTCGACAAGATGAAGGCGACGAAGAACAACGTCGAGTTCTTCGAAATGATGAAGCGCTGATCGCTTATGCTGAAACCTGAACTCCCGACAGACTAGATGCCTAATACCGGCAGACGGTCTTCGGGAGTTTTTCTATTCCGAGCAGCGTGAGGCAGTCCCGGTAGCGTTTAGCTACAGCTCCGATGACAAAAGCCTCAGTGGAGCAATGCTTGCGGGCCTGCACGCTGCGCAGCTGCAGAAGCACCTTGCGCAGAGAGTCTCCCGGCAGTTTGAGCTTCGGGTTGGAGGCCAGGTTCTTGGAAACCGTTGCAAGCATTGCCATCCGAATGGATTCGGCCAGCGTAAACACAAACAGTTTTCCTCTGTAGGCTGCTTCCGTAGCCTCGAACCGCGAGCCACCAACCTCGTTCTTCAGCTGCCGGAAGCCCTGTTCAATGATCTGACGCTGGCGATAAATCTTCAGAGCCTGTCCTGCAGTCATATCAGGAACATTGGTGCGAATAGCCTGACAGCCGCAGAATTCAACGGCCTTGGACAGAGCACTGTAATCGGCGGCCCAGACAGTGATGCCGTCCTTGTCTTTGGATGATTTGAGGAACGGGGCAACCCTCCTCCAGAGTTCATCGTCCACAACGCACCTCGCAAGCAGAACCTTGCAATTCTTCTCATACACTTTGATCAGTTTGTCGGCTTCTGCTTTTCCGCATTTTTCCAAAGCGGTGCGATAGTCTTCCGCATGTTTTTTCTGGAGTGCTCGAAGCTTGTCGGCATGCTCCGACTTCTCCTCGAGAACGGCATCCACGTCCTTGCAAAGCCGGTTGATCTCGAACTCGGCGACAGCATGATTGCGGTAAAGGTGCATCTGCGCACGAACGCTGACAGGACCGGCATCAGTTGCCTGCGACCACATATCCTCAACGGTACAGGCTGACAGATGCTCAAAACCCGACAGCCTTCCCGCAATGGGATCCGTCAGCAGCTGTTTTTTACGACGGAACTGCTCCTGCGTAGCCTGCTGGTTAATCGGCATGAACTGCAGATACTTGATTTCTAGATTGATGGCCAGCTGGGTGTTGTAGATGGAGTTAAAGCCCCGATCTGTCACGAGAATATTGTTTTCCAAGGACAGCCCTGCATTTCTCATGCGCTCGTATATCGTCGGAAGAATGGCTTTGTCGTTGATCGATCCGTCATAGCTCGTCGCATAGACCACATCTCCGGTTTCATGGTCGACGACGGCCATATAGTTGACCTGTTTCAGTTCAGGATTCTGCTTTGCATGGCCCCAGGCAGCATCCAAGATCGTTGATGAATATGTGGAAATGCTCGTGCCGTCCATCGACAGTGTGACAGCATGCCCTGGGTTGGCACAGGCGCGTTCATAGCGCCGTTTGAAATAGGCATCGGTCTGTACGCCGGTGACATTGGAAAGTATTTCCGAGATTCGGCGGCCGTCCAGAGGCTGGACTTCGGGCAGCCACACCTGAGCAAGCCAGTCCTCAAAATTCATC